>MGHG01000018.1 GCA_001793095.1 Candidatus Woesebacteria bacterium RIFCSPLOWO2_01_FULL_39_23 | reverse complement strand
CAATTCCCATGTAAGTGTGATCTTAGTTGTTTGTAACACTTCCATATTTTACTTTGAAAGTGTCGGATTTCTACGGAGAATACAACGTAATATTCGGATTTATATCGAAATCTGATATAATTCTCATTGACGATTTGCGTTATCGTGCTGGGATGGCGGAGTGGACAATCGCAACAGTCTGTAAAACTGTCGCCCGAACGGGCTACCTAGGTTCGAATCCTGGTCCCAGCACCACCTCAAACGTAGTTTTCTGCGAAGGAGGATAAACTTTCTGTTTAAAGTGCGAGAAGAAGCGAAGATATAATAAGAAGCATCCCCAACCCCAATCCGACAATTGTAGGGGCACCGAAACCTGCGGACGGTAACTCTTCCCCACCCTTAGTTGTTTGTCCCGTTGTCGGAGTCGACGTCGCTCTCAAAGTAGGCGTAGCCGTCAAGCTCCCTGTTGGGGTAATCGTAGGAGTTGTCGTTAAACGAACAGTTGGAGTCGGAGTCGACGTAGCAGAAGCTGCAGTAGTTGGAACGGCTGTCGGCACTGTACCTCCGCTTATAGAATAAACTCCCTTACCGGTTTCGGGATCGGGTATATTTAAAATATCCTGACCGTTAGACTTTTGTGTAATTATGCTCTGAGAAGGATCAAACTGAATTTCCAACGGGTTCGACGCCGGCACTTTCCCTACTGTTAAATCGAAAGTTGCAAGTAATGTGTCAGTATTATTTGAGTACCCTTGGGCGCTTATATTTGCACAAGCAATGTCAATTATTACGTTCCCCCCTTCAGCAGAAACGGACTTTGTCGGACAATTCCAATCACCCGAACCCTCTATAATGGAATTAATTACGATATTCGACGCAGTTACCTCGGGTGAAGCCCCTGAATAGGGATATCTTAAGCGGACAATCACTCCTGAAATAGAAACAGTGGATGTGTTGAAATAAACAGAAACAGGAAGCGTGTCTCCTACATTGAAAGTGCCCGATGTCGGAAACAGCGAAACTTTAGCCTGCCCTCCCGGAACGGCAGCTTTTTTGATTAAATCCTGTCGTTGTTTAACTAAAACAACCCCTGCAATGATTCCACCAATAAGTACTAAAACACTCAGAATTGTAGCAACAATTTTCCCTTTACTCATTGAATAATTTAAACACTAATTCGTCCCTCTATGCAATACCCATTTGAGCAATAATTATGTATAATTTGCATGCTTGGCCGAGATAGCTCAGGGGTAGAGCACTTTCTTGGTAAGAAAGGGGTCATGGGTTCAATTCCCATTCTCGGCTCAAATACAACTTATTACTAATAACATATGACTCTGAGATTTCAAAGCTTTCCAATTTACCGTGAGATAAGAGAATTTATTAAAAGCATATATGCACTAAGCCGAAAATTACCCAGACAGGAACAATTTGAATTAGCCCCACAACCCTGAAGAGCAGCAACCTCAGTTCTACTCAATTTAGCTGAAGGGTCAATGAAAAAATCTGATGCTGAATTTAATAGATTTCTTATGATCTCCACAGGATCTATCAGTGAAATAGTAGCAATTCTCGACATCTGTCTTGATCAGAAATTCATATCCCCTTCAATTCACGGAGAATATCTGATAAAATGCGAGTCTGTAATCAAACAGCTATATGGTTTTTCTAAAATATTAAAGAAGAACAAATAGGTTTTTGTTATCAGTTATTAGTTATAAGTTATTTTTTATGTCCAAAAAAGGCGCGCGAGAATTAGTAGGAATGATTTGTTCCGTTTGTAAGTCACAAAATTATGTGACCGAACGGAATAAGGTTAATATGGACACCAAAGGCAAAGGTAAACTTCAAATAAAGAAGTGGTGCAAACATTGTAAGAAAGTCCAACTTCACAAAGAAACAACTAAATTGAAATAATATGTCAATAAAAATTTAGTATTGTTTATTAAATATAAATATTGATAAAGTTTCTTATGGACAAGGACAAGGAACCTAGGTTAGGAAATCCGCCCGAAAGTTGTTTGAATGGTAGATGTAAAAAAACAGCAGTAGAGATCGTACGTTGTAATGTTATTTGTGGAGTCCGCGAACAATTTTTGCAAGATCTAGACTGCTGGGTTAAACAAGGAATTTTCCTATCACGAGAAGGGAATACAGAAACTACAGACACCGAGCTTTGGAACAGACGAAGAACAGCAGGAAGTAGGTTCGCATTACCCGGCAGAATGCCAAACTTTCAAATCAAGCATAAAACTCTTGTTCCAAATCGTCTTCGAGGACAGGAATAAACAATTCATGCCTAAGAGGCATGAATTTTCTTGCCTTTCAGGCTCAAAGAGTTCTTCGACTTCATCGGACATACACTATCATGGTTCGCTCAGGATCCTGAGTTCATCGAAGGATTTGTTCACTGCTTCTCTTCAGCACAGGACTAAAAGTCCTGAGTTTTCGCGAAGTTTGAATTAATACATTTTTCGTAACAATAAAAATATAATTTATTATTATCAAAAGGATTAGTCAATGGGAATAATCAATTTGTTCTTATTTCAAATTATAATTTGTTTGTTCTTTAACTATGATATATCATAGTTCTGATGACACACCTATCTAGAAGGAAACTATCGACAGAGACTGAAAGCGAAATAATTAACGCCTTAAAAACAATACTTACAAAACTTACTCCTTCCGAGGTAGACTCTATTTTCCCAATACTAATAACTGATACAGAACAAGTTATGATCGCCAAAAGGTTAGGTATTATTTTTATGTTAACCGAAGGTGCTACATATGACGAAATTTCAAAAGCATTAAATTTAACAGAACAGACAATATCAAGAATTCATTATGAATTTAATACTTCTCCTAAAGCAGGTAAATTAGTTTTTTCAAAATTAACACCATGGAAAAGGAAAATATTAATAAAAGCAATTCTCAAAGATTTGAGTCTCAATAGTCTCAAGTTTGCCGCTAAATATGCTGGCGGTCGTATTTACTAGAATTTACTCCCAGCTTGTTCGATGATAAAATAAGCAGATATATTTAGGCTCGTGATGAAATGGTATCATGGCGGTCTCCAAAACCGCTCTTCCAGGTTCGAATCCTGGCGAGCCTGCTGAATAAATTTAGCTTCAAAAATAAGAAAAAATTGAGGATGGATGAATGAAAGCTCTAACTTCTCCAAATGATGTTAAAATGAAATATGGATAACAATCAGTTAATTCCAGACATTGTTTCTCAACTCCAAAATATTAAAACAATAAAAGCGGTTGTTTTGGGTGGTTCGAGAGCCTCAAACACTCACAGATCAGACTCTGATATTGATCTTGGAATATATTATCGGGATTCCGAACCTTTAGATGTCGAACAAATAAAAAAACTCGCTTATAAAATAAACGATAATCCAAGTCCAATCATTTCAGAAATTAGTGAATGGGGTCGATGGGTTAATGGTGGAGCATGGTTAACCATCAGAAATCAACGGGTTGATCTTTTGTATAGGAACCTGGATTATGTAACGCAAATTATCAACGACTCAACAAAAGGGATCATCCAGCAAGATTTTGAACAACAGCCAGCATATGGATTTTATAGCTATACCTATTGTGCAGAAATTTCAATTTGTAAAATACTTTATGACCCATTCTCTGAAATAAAACAACTTAAAGAAAAAGTTAGAATTTACCCTCATATATTAAAAGAGAAAATAGTTAACCGGTTTCTTTGGGATGTCCAATTTACCTTAGAACAGTGTAAGAAATCTGCTTCAAGGAGTGAGGTTTTCATCGTGGCCGGTTGTTTAACTCGAATTGCATCTGATTTAGTCCAGGTATTATACGCACTTAATGAAACTTACTACCTAGGCGAAAAGAGATTTTATAAGGATGAATCAAAATTCAACAGTAAACCTACAAACCTTAGAGAAAGTTTAGAAGCTTTATTATCTTGTGCAGGAAACTCCTATTCAAAACTAGAGGCTTCTACAAACCAAGCAGAACAGTTATTTAACGAGTTTGTTAAGATATCTGACAACATTTATCAACCAAAATATTCATAATTGAGCGTAAAAAGTTCGTAATTATTAAGCAAGATAATAATTCGGTTTGTATACTTTCTCCTTCGGCTACACTCAGGACTAACGCATCCAGGGCTGCTCGCTTGAAATTTATCTACAACCACATTACCCCAAACCATAGAAAACAAACTACAATATTATTACAAAAAAACAATGTAACATCTTCCGCGGCCTAAGAGGCCACGGCTTTCCTTGATTTATATAAATATCAAAGGACTTAGCCCTGAAAGGAAGATGTTGGCTCTGAATTCAATTCATCCATCAGTCGGACTCGATGGTTTTCTTGAAATCATAGTAACATATATCATGCGAAAAATGATTGCGCCCTTTTTATTTTATTTTTTGAGAAAAATAGGTTACCCAAAACACCTGCTCAAATATAAAGACTATGAGAGTATACAAAAAAACCGCTTCTGTTCTTTTGAGTCTGAGAATAAATTGTGGGTTAAGGGGCAAATAAAATCAATAAATAAGTTATTCAAGAATGTTTCCAAAAGATCGGTTATCTTAGACATCGCCTGTGGCGATGGTAGCGGATTAAAACATTTTAAAAAATTAGGATTTAATAAAGTAGTGGGAGTCGAGTTTAATCATGTCAAAGCCGCCGAGGCATCAAAAGTTGGATATAAAGTATATGAGAATGACATGCATGATTTACGTATTTTTAACAATCACACATTTGACTATATCTACTCTTCACACACTCTTGAGCATGCATTCGACCTGAAAAAGGCAACCAAAGAATTATTTAGAATTTTGAAAAAAGACGGTCAACTGATTGTTATTCTACCCTATCCCGACCGGGAATTTTATACTATCAAAGCCCATCCCGCTAAATTTGATTTAGGTTTAGATAAAGAAGACAAAGGAAAGTCTGTTGTAAAATACTTTGAAAATAACGGTTTCGTGGTTAAACAAAAGGCTATCGAATATTATCGTCAACCCGAAATTCAACTTATCCTCCTTCGCAAAAAATCACGACCTTCAGAATGAACGTAAATTTTGTCGCTTAAGAAATTTGAAACATTGGTGCATAATCAAGCTGATGACTAAAGAAATGGCTGTACCTATACTAGATAATCAACTTCTTATACTGCGTGATCTGGAAATGCACCCCGATAAATATCTAATAACTGTCAATGGTAAAAAAACATACTTTTTACCAATTGTGGATGCATTAAGATTAACACACCGTTCTCTTAATGCTCAAAACCTTTCTCGAGTTGCAGCCGAGTGTAAAATACTTTCCGACAAACTAATTCCCGTTTCCAACCCCGACAATCCCCGTGCTCGAGTACTCGGTTGGAATTTTAACCCCAAAGATCTCGATTTAATAAATTGTTTACCGGGTGAAAGATATAAAAGACCAAGCAAACCCGATAAGGAACATACCGGAATAGTAACCATACGTGAGCGTAGACCAAAAAGAATTTGGTTTACGGTTGAACCTTACTATGAAACGGTATTAGAGCAATATCTAAGTTCGGATGGGAAGGAATTTAAAACAAACTACAGAGAAATAACTTACGAAAAACCCAATGGACACAAATAGTCATTTACCCCTCTCAAGTTGTTTATTTATCTTTTCCAGTCCTTCATGAATAATATCCCGCAGCTCTTCGCCTTCGGTTCTAGAGTTAACCAAATCACTATTTGCTCTAACTCTTAATGTTAAAGTATAAAAAGTAGGTTTATCTTTAGCATTTTTTTTAGCGTCGAGAACGGCATCGATTCGACTGAGTTTGTGGCGGCTCTCCCATTTATCATAAGTTTCGGACAACAAATCATAAACTTCGTCTTTATGAAAAGCGTCGAGAACTCTCTTTCTGTCTGTAAGCACAATTGGATATTCCCGTTCTTCTCCTTTAGCCTTCAGGGCTTTTAGGACAGATCTGTAAGATATTACCGCCTTGGGGTGATTAAAGTTATCAACAATTACCAAACTTTGTACTTTATCAGTTAGAAGTTTTTTTAAATTCTCATACATTGTGTATTTTTCGGAACTGGTAATTACCCGCCGATGTGCTATTTCCGTGAGCGGATAATCCATTTTCGTCGGCCAATCCTGATCAAATTCGGAGACATTATGACCCTCAGGCGCAGCATAACGCTGTTTACCTCTCGGGGGAGCTAAAAGTTTTAAATAAATATCCCATCTTGAAACAATGCCCGTAAGATGATTTTGTTTATCTACCAACAAAATACGTGACTGGTTCTCTTTCCGCATCTGTGAAAATATCTTTCTGACTTTGGTGTGTTCTTCAGCAACAAGCGGAGGTCTAATTTCAATTTTTTTAATTACATCCTTAAGCGTTTTATTTCTAATTATTGACCGTAAAATACTGCGCGCGGTAATAATACCAATAATCTTACTCCCCGAGAAAACCGGAAGATAATAAACTCTTAAAGCAATCATCGCTTCAATTGCTTTCGACACATCATCCTGAAACGTAATGTGGGGTGTTTTAACAGCCAATGGTCCCACTTTATCGCTTAGGCGCGGCTTCGTTTCATAAAGTAAATGATGAGGCCAAACTATACCTAAATATTTTTTCTTGCTATATACAAGAACCGGCTCATGACCACCGGAAGACTTTGAAATTATTGAAGAAACATTATCACCAGCATCAACCGACTTAAGACTATTTCTCTTAATAAATCCGCGGACTCGTCCCAAATTCAGCACTATATTATTATAATACAAATAAACAAGGACGTGATATTAAACATTAAAATTATTTTAGTTCTTGCCTAATTAACTCCAATTTTTGCAGGGTTTCAAAGCAGTAGTCAGTCGCGATATTAGTTCCTAAGGGTGGATGCTCATACACTTCGACCAATTCAGACATTATACATTTCGGATTATCCGAGTGTTCCAACCCCAATAAATGCCCCCATTCGTGCATAATAGTCGACCTTTCGAGTTGTTTTAAAGTTTCATTCTCATCAGTCAGCTCATAAAGCCGCTTTTTGAAAATAAATATCGTATCTTTTTGAACAACCACCCCCGCTGATGTCGGTTTATCTTTATATTTTGTGAGGTAGATAATATTAAGATTTGGGGTTGTTTCGTCGCTAAACTCCTTCATTAAATTTTTTAGGTCATCATTGCTGTATTCACCAATCCCTTTAGCACTTAACTCGCGCTTTTCTACTGAAACAGATTTTTCGGTAGTTTTCTGAACCATTTCACCCGTCCAGTTTTCCAGCTCTTCTGAGGGTGCATAGCCCTTTAAATAATATACGTAAGTATTAATCGTCTTATATTGTGGACTTAAGTACATAAATCGCAAATCACCCGCTTGATCAAGATGTATCGCATTTACAATTAATGGATAACGGATAATATATTGCCTTAAATCTTTTGCAAACGCCGAATTATTACTGCCGAATTTAACTATATAAATCCCTCCAGCAATTAGGATCAGAGTTAGCGCAATAAGAAAAAATAATAAAGTAGAAAATTTTTTACCAATCCGCATAGTTATTCCCATTCGTGAATTTCCACTTGCGGTAATCTCAATTTTTTCGGTGTTGTTAAAAGAAGAATCACTGACACTAAAAAGGCAAAGAAACCAACCACACTGAATGTTAAACTTGCCCCGACGGCATTTGCTATAAAACCCGCCAAAATCGGACCGACAATATAGGCAATGCTGATGGTTGACCGCGATAGACCGATAAGGTGCCTTCTTTCTCTACCCATTCTTGCAACTATATCGGAATACACTGCATCAACTAAGGGAAATGCTGCTGATAAAAGAATACTCGAGATAAAAACAAAAAATAGCTGAAGAAATATAGACGATGATACACCGAGAAGAACTAAAAACAGACCTGAAAATAACAAAAACTTCTCTGACAGGCGTTTCTTTCCGCTCACAATTCCCCATCGGGCAATAACAATACCCATAAAAAGTGAGGGTAAAGTGTATAGCGGTAAAAAGAGACTACCCCAAAAATTTCTGGTCGATAGCGCCTCTGTCCATACAGCTCCGGTCGTCCAAAAAGTTGCATCAATTATGCCCATAAATGTACTCATAACTATAACCGGCCATACATGTATAAAAAGTGCCTTCCAATGAGTTAGTTCGCGTATTAAATTTACCTCGCGAACTTCTATCTGCATCGGCCGTTCGTGCTTATTTTTTGTTAAAAAGAGAATCATAAGTCCGATGCTCGTCAGAAGAAATGCTGCTATAAGAGGCAAGGTCTCGCCATTAAGAATAATAAATCCAGCTAAAAGGGGGCCAAAAAAATAAGCCAAGCTTCTGAAAATTGTGAGAATGCCCCATGCTGATGTGTGGCTTTTTAGCGGAATTGCATCTGCAATAAATTGCTGTTCCCCGAAACCTAAAAGCTCGTAATAAATACCCCAAACAGCCATCGCGACTAGTAGAATTAAAACGGTCGGAGTGAACGTCACCTTGAATAAAAGTACTGAAAACAGAAGACTTGTAATTATGCCAAGTCCGATTAAGCGTCCGACTTTGGTAACCCGAAGTACTTGTGGAAAAAAGATATCTGATCCGAATCCGATGATCGATGAAAAGCTGATAATCAAACCCATCATAATTGAGCTTTGAAACGTATTTTCTATAAAATTCGGAACCCAATAAGAAAGTATCGCATCAGCTAAGTAGACGAAAAGAAGGATAACCCCCAACGTGTAGACTTTTAATGAAGCTTCATCTTTAAAGACTCGAGGGAAACTGCGATACATACTAATAAATCCCTTACACACCAGGTGTGGTCGAGTTCCTCACACCCGGTGTGGTTGAATATTAATTTCATTAAATTCTATATAACTCAACTTGTCAAATCATCAGTTGACTACTTCGGGTTGACCGGCGTTCCTTATAGATGTATTAATAAGATCTTCCTTGATAACTCTATTTTTTTCAAAAGTGAGTCGCACAACCATACCCTTCCTGGTTTCCTCGCTCCACATTTGGTCAAAAATAAAATTACCCAGTGAGTAATAAACAACTTTTGAATCTGCAGGGCACCCATTTTTATTACGAGAAAATTCAGAATACTCACTACCCGTTTCATTAAAACACTCAATATCCTGAACCCAATGCGGATGGTGCCCTACAATAATATCGGCTCCTAAGCTTACCAGTTGCGCTGCAAGCTCTTTTATTCCAGGAAGAGCAATAGATTGGTATTCCACTCCCCAATGCATTGCGATAATCAAAACATCTACCTTTGAAGCGCTGTCTTTTATTAAGTTGCTCTCAGTCTGCGTTAATTTCGGATAAACTACCTCTGCTTTATCAAAACCTAAAAATCCGAATTTCGTCCCCTCAACCTCTTTTGTCACTAACTCACCAACACCGGTAACTAGAATTCCTTTCCCCTCAAGAAAACTCAGAGTTTCATTTAAGCCATTTTGGCTATAATTTTGTGTATGATTATTTGCTAATGACACAACATCTATTCCGCTCTCCTCTATCCCTTTAGCAATCTCCGGTGTCGTACAAAAAGTAAATCCATCCGTATGCCTGGCACACCCCGAAACGATAGGATTTTCAAGATTGATAAATGTTATATCAGCATGTTTTAAAACTTCAGATACTTTTCTGAAAGGATAAAAATGATCTTTTAAATCCAGACTTTTAGCCATTACGTTGCGCCCGAGCATTACATCCCCAGTTAGAAGTACTTGAGTAGATTTGTTTTCAGTTCTCTCTACTACTCTTTCGAGGTCTATTTTCGGTGGAGTCCGTTCCTGATCTTTAGCCACCTCGCTACTCCTGAGTATTAAAAATGAAGATAATATGAGTGTAATAAACGCTAAAACATTATCACTAACAAATCTCATTCCAAGTTATTATAACAACACACAAAGCGCCATCAAAGTTTACTACAACTGTGAAAACTCAACTAATAATTCGGAGTATTTATGTTTACATCAATATTAACCTTACCAGGAACATTAATTTGGGGAGCCTGCGCGGTCCTTCTCAAATACGGTAACACATAAAAAAACAAGAGGGCTATAATTACTATTATCAGTATAGCAACTATTAGAAAGCTATAATTTCCGCTACCTTCTTTTGGAGTTACATTATTTTGTTCAACTTGCATATCAAAAGCAATTACCTAAAAAGCCCCATACCTAGTAAACCCGAAATAATCAGATACAGTGCTATCAGATAATTCAGCAGCTTCGGAAAAACTAATATTAAAATACCAAATAAGTTGATATGCTCTAAAAATAACTCTTTTCTTTTTTATAATTTTAGGTTTAGCTGGATTTCCTATCTGATTGGTCTCAATTCGCGTCGTCCCACTCGTTTTTGTATCGTACTGATCTTGTGCCATGTTGGTCACTGGGAGCGCATATCAGCATAAATTAACCTCAAAAACAAATCCGTAAGAAAAATAACAAACATATACTTACTCCGTATTTGACTTTAATACCATAGTAGATTAATATCGGTAAAATTATGGAAGACGAGCAAATTGTTACAAGTTCAACCTCCCAAAACTCCTTTAACGGCAGCTCTTCTGACCGAACTAATAAGGCACTTATTGCAGTAATAGTTGTACTCCTTATATTTCTTGTCGGCGGTGGCGCTTACTTTTTAGGAACAAAACAAAGTGGAAATTCAACGTCGGTAACGCCTACTCCAACTACTTCTTTACAAACCTTAAACGACATTGTTACCCAACAACCCCTAGCCCAACCAACGTCTACACCTTCCGTTACAGCTAAACCTACAACTAAAACTACACCTACTCCGACATCAACACCTTCTGTAAAAAGTAAAACAATAACTTCAACGGCCAGCCTCGATGGTTTCCGGTCAAATAATAACGGAGGAAATGCGGGTGTAGATATCAGAGCCGGAAGAAATATGTATCTCGTGTCCCGTGGTTTTGTAAGTTTTGATTTAAACGACATTCCGAGCGGATCAACTATAACCGAAGCATCTCTAAGGTTATACCAAATAAAAACAATCGGTAGTCCCTACAGTGTCGGAGGTAAATTAATGGTCGATGATATGAATTACGGAACAACGCTGGAAAATGACGATTATTCTACTTCTGCTATCACATCGAACCTTGTCAGTCTGACAGCGAATACAACTGTCGAGTGGAAAGATGCCATAGTAACTGAAGCAGTTAAAAAAGACCTTGCTGAAGGCCGTACACGCGCCCAGTATAGATTACATTTCGAAACTGAGGCCAAAGGCGGAGATTCAGCCGGAGACTTTGCCTACTTTGAATCCGCAGACAATTCCGAAGGCTCCGGAAATTTACCTCAATTGGTAGTTAAATATTACTAACTTAGCATACCTTGCAAGCTTCCAGCTCAGATAGCCTCCTGCTAGGAGAGGAAAATCCTTTAAAGGTCGGTTTAACCCTGTTTTTTTATCTCTTCCGCTCCCCCTAGACCTTTTAATGCTTCGTTTCCTTTTATCCACTCCGCCCTTACTTTTTCACCCGTTACAAGTACTGGCCTCCATTCAGGTGTAAGCAATTTAGCTAATTCGACAACCACCTCTAGCTCATCTGCTTCTCCGTTCACAGCACGGGCTTTTAATTTAAGCACTTTAGCCTTAAATTTACTTTGATCCTCCTCTTCTCTTTCTAATTTTGCCATATTTTTCACCTCCTAAACTAAAAACCCCCTTATTAAGGGGAAATTATTTTTATCTACTTTTATCAATCTCCCCTACGCTAAAGAAAGCGCATAAAGAGGATATTGATAATAATATTCTTAAAAGACATGGGTAGGATTATAGCAAAATATTCCTCCTTTTTTCAAGAGCAAAAATAAATCAATAATTTTGATATGACTCCCGAAAGTGATGAGGCGAAACGACAAAGGTTGAATTGGAGTATACAAGTGAAAATCGGTAGACCACGAGCCTTAACTAAAGAAGCTTCGATGAAAGAAAAAATAAAGGGCGGGGACGCCAGAATACGTTATCAGCAGAAAGTTATGGTCCCCGAGGTTCAAGATATACTTCATCAAAGAAGTAACGGAAATCACGACTCCAACAATATCGAAAGCATATCAGGAGATCCTCTAGGAAAGGCTTACAAATTGATAAAACAAAATCAGCAAATGGTAAAGTACGGACAAGACGATGTCGTATACCGCGCCACCGTTCCTGATAGCCCACTAGATCAATTACCAGAAAAAAAGAAAAAGAAATCAGGTAAATCCAAAAAACAGCTTGTAGCTCTAGCTCAATCTTGGTTAAATATGCCACTCGAAGAAAGAGCTAATTACTTACTTGAAACTGCCGAAAAAGAAAATCGCCGAACAAGCGCAATAAATATAAGAAAAATATCTCTAATAAGACAGTCATAAAAGGCATAATTCCTCTTCACTCGCCTTTACTAATCTGTTAGAATTGTAAGCGGTGATATAATATGCAAGCAAATTTGTCTAAAGCATTCAGAAAGGCCTCCGGCTTAGACCTCCGGTTCAGAGAAACTTCTGGTTCGGAGAAAAGCCTCTGGCTTGGAAAGGGGGCGAACCAATATGGTTATTGTCAAAAAACAAAAAGGCGAATCGGACGACAAGCTTATTGCTCGTTTCAAGAAATTGGTCACTTTCTCTGGTTTACTACAGGAAGTACGCGATCGATCTCGATTTAAAACCCCGGCGGAGAAAAGAAAAGAACAAAAATACGCCGTCCGCCACAAGATCGAGCTCGAGAAAAAGAGAAATTATTAAACGTACATCGAATTTCTATTATTATTCTTGCTCTGCTTCATACAATGTTGTTTGTTTGAATTCAGTATAAGGTGTGATATTCATTACCCGCCTGCCAAGCTTAGTAGCCCAGCTTTGCGGGCAGGTATGTAACATAAGTATAATGCAGCCTCTTAAGGTGATAAATAAGTCTCGATAAACTTCTTTCGATGTAGTCTACTAACGCCGTATTTCTTAATTGCTTCTTGATGGATTTTAGTTCCGTAACCTTTATTTTTATCCCAACCGTATTTTTTATAATTAGGTCTATTACTTAGTTTTGTCATCAGTTTATCTCTATAGACTTTAGCAATAATGCTCGCAGAAGCTATAGAAAAGGATTTTTCATCGCCATGAATTATCGCTAACTGTCTCGCATGTAAATCATGTACCGTTCCGGTTCTTCTGTCTTTTCTGAATTGCATTCTGGCATTACGTAAACCGCGAATATATGGTGTATAAAAAGCATCTACGAGTAAGTAATCTACTCGTTTTTCCTGTACCTTATTGATAGCACTTACCGCCCGACGAAAAGCCGAAGCTGTTGCTTTACTTAATCCTCTTTTATTAATTTCAGTAACTGTTGCAACACCTATTCCAAACGCCATGCAATTATCTCTAATCCATTTATCTGCGGTCTCTCTTTGTTTAGCGCTGAGCTTCTTAGAATCATCAATTCGAATTTTTTGTTCTTCAGTTCTTAGGTTTTTCAGCCCTTTGGTTACATAAGGTGTAAATACGACTGTGGCGGCAACAACTGGTCCTGCAAAGCAACCTCTTCCGACCTCATCCGCACCGGCAACTATTTTAAATCCCTTTTTCCACAGCACTCTTTCAAATTTAAAATTCGGGAAGGTCATAATTACAAATTGTTTTGCAGATTAATTTAAAGGGAATTATGGGTCACCAGGCTTTAACCTTTCTCATTTCCTCTGCCTTTTCATGGAAACCACCATAATAAAACCTCAGTCTCTTGGAAAGCGTACTAATTAATTCTTTGATTTGTAGCTCATTTATCTCGTTAAAAGCTTTCATAATCTTAATCTGCTCATTCTGATTAATTAGCATAAATGCAATTTCGTTTGCGGAATACCCGAGATTTCTACATGCAATTAATGCGTGACTGTAAGTATCTTCTGAACTCTCACCTTGAATAACCTGCCTTTGTCTACTTTCGAGTATTGTCTGGTACGGAGAGGAGTCGACGCCTTGAGTATCCTCCCGTCCTGAAAAAACTTCCGACAGTATGGGCTGCAAAGTATCTAAAGTTCCGGGAGGTAAAGGTTTATGCTTTTTTAAATCAATAAACTTACCTTTTTCTGTAACTTTAAGGGTTAAATTTGAAGGAATAACCTGCTCAAACTTCTTTTTCTCGAGAGTCATTTGAAGCTAGTATAGCACAACAGTCATGCTGAATTCACTCGCCTCGTTGAGTCAAAGCAGGTTTCAGCATATAAACCAATTCTAAATCTGTTCAGAATAACAAAGAGCCCACCCATTTTGAGATTAATCACTTGTTTGATAATATTGTTTATATCCTTTCTTTCTGATAAAATTCATACCTGTGAAAGCTATTGCTCCCGTTATTAATTACCTTAAAGAAGTAAGAGTCGAAATGCTCAAGGTGATTTGGCCTAAAAAGGAAGAGGTCATAAGATTGACTCTTGTTGTCTTTTTAATTTCAGGGATCGTCGCTTTATATGTCGGAGCACTCGATTATATTTTTACAAAACTATTAGAAACACTTATAAAAGCATAAATATGCATGACGAACATATAGTAGAAGAAAGGGGCACCGGTAGTAAAAAAATACCCGGTCATATAATTATTTCGGAAACAAAAGACCCGTTTGCTAAATGGTATGTTGTCCATACCAGTTCAGGCCACGAAGCAAGGGTTTCAGAAACCCTCCGCCAAAGAGTTGAAACAATGTCTTTGGAAGGTAAAGTTTTTGAACTACTTATCCCCACTCAAGACAGAGTCGTAATTCGTGGCGGAAAGAAATCCAATATCAAAGAAAAAATCTTCCCGGGATATTTACTCGTTAAGATGATCCTTGATGACCCGACATGGCTCGCTGTAAGGACCACACCCGGAGTAACGGGATTTGTTGGATCCGGAAATACGCCTACCCCGCTTTCTGAAAAAGAAGTTGAAAATATCCAGAAGTTCGTAGCGACTCCGGCGAAAAGGTTCAAAACCAGATTTTCTACAGGTGAAGCTGTTAAAATCACAGACGGACCTTTCTCGGATTTCCTCGGAACCATTAGCGAAATTGATGAAGAAAAGGGGAAAGTAAAAGTATTGGTTTCTATATTCGGCCGCGAAACACCGGTTGAGTTAGATCTTTTGCAAATTACGAAGATCTAACGGAAATCTCTCTCAATCGCCCTTCAAAGCGTGAATGAATAGTTCTGGAAAGCCGAGAAGTAAGATTTGTTTGGGATTGAATTGGACTTACTCCAAATCACCAAAATATAAGTTCTTCTAACATTAAGGTAACAACTTATTAATTAAGAAGTATTTAACGTGTGCTTTATTTTATTCAAGATTCATCTTATAATATGTGAATATGGCAGAAAGAAAGAAAGGATTTTATTGCAATATAACTCGTAGGTGGAACGTTTGTGCTGCAGTCAATCAATTTGAATGGATTCAACTACGCCTGGATGAAGCGCAAAAAGCATATAAAGAAGCTAGCGAACTTTCAAATCCTGAGGCAATTGAAGCGAAATTAGAAGACGGAAGGCAATTGGAACAAGCTGCTACTGAAACGCAAGCTGAAGTTAAGTATTGTAGTCGTTGCCCGCTTCGAATTAAATAACTTAATATTCAACATGAGTAGGCTGAGATACATCGGTAACACTTCTAGGTTAAAATAGTTAGTTTTTTAGAAACGGAGGTGATTACTGTATGGATTGGTTTAAGAA
>MGHG01000017.1 GCA_001793095.1 Candidatus Woesebacteria bacterium RIFCSPLOWO2_01_FULL_39_23 | reverse complement strand
TGAGAGATACCACTACCACAGACCGCATATAAGTCTGGGTATGAAGCCACCATTGGTGAGACCTTAGTGTCGGATATTTACGGAAACATACCGATATGATTTTATTACTTATCTTTGAAGGTAGTACCTGCCCTTAAATAATAACCAACCCCTCTTACATTTCTTAAAATTTCAGGAACGTCCGGATTTGTTTCAATATCTTCTCTTAATCTTCTGATCCACACCAGAGCAGAATTATCGTTTTTAAAACCAGTACGTTCCATAATTGTTTCCAAATTAACAGGATTTTCATCGGAACCGGAAGACAATACATCTAATAGTTTTAATGTTTGTTTTGATAATTTGCACGGACGACCATCGACAACGGCTAATTTCTTTCTGCGATCCACCTCAATATCATGTTCAGGTCTTTTTCCTTCATCAAAATTAGGTAGGGATTCAGGATCATTAAGCCCTTCATCCTTAAGCTTTTGTAGCTTATCACCCAAATTACTCCATAAAGCAGCCTGACCATAACGACCAGCTTGTGATTCTTTCTGAATTAAACTTTTAATAAATCTCTCAAAAGCCATATCCGATAGTATATTAATTAACCATTTATATGTCAATTGAATGTATAGGTATGATCCCGCACCCGTGGGGTAATACAAATTGACACCCCACGGGTGATATAATTTGAAAGTTTATTTACACCATGGCTATAGAATTTGAGGCACAGTATTCTCGAAAGTGTGGAAATAAATGTCCGATTGTTCAGATAGTAAAGCACTTGACTAGGACAGAGATATCATTTAATGAAGCATTAAAACTAATAACGGAAAAGCTTGATGTAGTACATCAAACAGAAGGTGAAGTATTTGCACTTTGCAACCGAAAAATCAAGGTCTCTGTATTATGCAATGACTCTTATGCCCGCTGTGGAACATTAAAGATTTTTCTTGGACAAGAAACAACTTAGAAGCAATCTCAGACTATCCCGAAAGAAAATGACTTTATAAGTATCGCTCCACTTAATAATAGGTATTATTCGTTTCCTTTACAAACTTGGCTTTTTCAAATGATTCTGATATTTCTCCTTTCGTATACTCAGGAATATCGGGCGGGTAGCGGGTTTCAACGTAAAAACCGGTTAATAACTCACATGCATCACGGAGTTTTTCTAAGTCCTGATTAATTTTTACACAGTCATCTAAAATTTTCGGTAATTCATGAAATCTTGGAGGTTTGCGATCATTTAACACTAAATAACCCTTAAGAATCTTTTCAGCAATTTGTTGAGATAAAAAAGCCACTTGGGGAAATATTCTGTCTTCTTTTAATCCTAATTGGGCATACTGAAAATCACTATCTGCTGAATCAAACCACTCTTTTGCAAGACTCTTGTTATTTTGATTCATTCATTACTTTACCTTCTTCAAGGATTTCTTTTATAAAATAATCTCCTAAAGCAAGACGCTTACTGATTTCATCAGGTGTATAAACGATTGGATCAAGCTGTAAGTTCCGTTCAACACCCCTTATTGCTTCAAATACTTCTTTTACTCTGAAGGGTCGTTTTTTATTACTGTCTTTAATAATTAACAGATCAATATCAGAACCACTTTTTTCTTCTCCTCGGGCAAGGGAACCAAAAAGGATGATTTTATCCGGTTTGCAATAGTCTGCAACTTTATTAACGATTTTTTGTGTTTCATTCACTAATCTATTCATATTAATTATGAGTATACAGACATAGAGATTGTAAGACAACCGTTACTGCATCAAACTATATCATTACTTTTTGAGACATCCTTTTTTTACCGAGTCTGACTCGTCCAAGCTCCGTTCATACTATCTCAAATGTCAATTCGACTTCTACAATTTTATACAAGGCTATAGCCTTGTATTATGCTGAAAGGCTATTGTTATATATAATGTCAAAAGGTGGCTTACGACTTCTACATTGTTCGATGCTCAGACGGATCACTTTATTGTGGACAAACAAACGATATTCAAAAAAGAATTAAGGAACATAATTCCAGTAAATCTCGATCTGCCAAATACACCAAAATTAGACGCCCTGTTACATTGGTCTACCGTGAGGAGTTTACAACATTGCAATTAGCAATGAAAAGAGAATGGCAGGTTAAGAAATGGGCTAAGGCTAAAAAAGAAGCATTAATTTCCAAAATTCGAAATTGCTGAAAAATATTTAACTGAATCGGAAAGAAGGCAAGCTCATAAAAAATCAGTTCAACACGCACGTTGTATTTTTCAACAGACCAGAGCGAGAAGTAGAATTTGAATTCATATTTGGCGGTAAAATTGGCTTTACGTCTGTTGAGAAAACGGGCTCCGAATTCTGGTTTACTATCCCACTTTCCTCAACATAATATCCCCAACCAAGACAATTCATTGATATCAAAAATACCCGCACCTTCATTACTTCAACTGTCCCCTGACTGCTCCAGCCGGATGGTCACTAGTATGGACATTAACATAATACTCCTCCGGATTTTCTCTGATTTCTTTGACAAAGTCTTTTTCCAGATTATCTACGCAACCCTCAGAAACACCATTCACATCAGGAGCAGTAAGAGGAATAATTACCGGTCCAGCGACACCCTCAGGTGCTTCGTGAATGTGCGCACCAATTGCTGGTAAAGTAATATTTGCAACTTCAAGTTTGTAACAGACTTCTCCCTGACCCTGATTCAAAGTGATATGCGCATTTCCGGATCCGTCAGGATCACCGGGACCGGGAACCTCGGATGCCCCATTCATTAATATATTAAATGGTTTCCCGCCTGCCAACACAATAGATACTGTTGCAGCCAAAGCAATCGTAGCCCCTAAAGCACTTATTGTCGATTTTTTAATATTCATCATGTATCACCCCCTCCCCAAGCCTCTGACTCTTCTCCGAACCGGATGGTTTTCCGAACCAGCAGCCAGTGCCAGAGGCTTCACCAGAAAAACATAAATTCGGTAAGTTTCTAGAATATAAAATTTATTACCCGTTTATTCAGTGAAAAATATTACTATCTGCTACCAATGGTAAAATTCTCACAGAATGAAACTTCTTATTAATTTATATTAGGAGTTAGCTTCATGCCAAAAAATTATCTTTCTACCTTATTACACACTAATAACATTAAAGCCCCGGAACTCATTCCGGGAGGTAAGTGGTTTAATCTTTCGACAGGCTCAAGATCTTTGACATTGAAAGAACTCCGGGGAAAGGTTATTATGGTTGATTTTTGGACGTATACCTGCGTCAACTGCATAAGAACCTTACCTTATTTATGTAACTGGGATAAAAAATACAAAGACAAAGGCTTAGTAATAATTGGTGTTCATACGCCTGAGTTCGAATTCGAGAAAAATCCCGAAAATGTCAAAAAAGCGATCGCCGACTTTGACTTAAAATATCCAACCATGCAGGATAATGCTTATGCGACTTGGCAGGCATACAATAACCATTACTGGCCTGCAAAGTACTTAGTAGATAAGGATGGAGTAATCCGCTATACACATTTTGGTGAAGGTGATTATGATGAAACAGAAGAAGTTATACAGAAACTCCTGAGAGACGCCGGACAGATCATCCATGATCCAATCGATAATCCGACCTATGACATTAAATCAAGAACTCCCGAGCTTTATATTGGCTACTCGCGCATGGGTTATTTTACGTCAGGTGATCAAATTGCATTAAATACTAAAAAGGTTTATAAATTTCCTGACCAAATAGCTTTGCACCATTTTGCATTTGCAGGAAACTGGCTCATCGAAAATGAGAGATCAACTGCATATCCGGGTGCCGCATTAACTCTTGCATTTGAAGCTCTAAAAGTGTTCCTGGTCATGAAGCCTTTTGCTAAACCTAAAGGCAGTAAAAGTAAAGTGCAAGTCTATTTGGACAGTAAACTACTAAAAGGAGGTGAAATGGGAAAAGACGTCAAAGAAGGTCTTGTACTTGTTGATAAAGACAAACTTTATGAACTCATTAACCTTCACAATCCAGGACAACACACTCTAAAACTTATATTTATAGATAACACCCAGCTATATGCTTTTACCTTCGGTTGAGAGTTGTGATATTATTAGTTAGTGTTCACCTTAAAGAAAAATACTAAATTTATTGCACTTGGGGCAATATTGATCCTCTTTGCTGGAGTATTATTTTACAGTTTTATAAAAAGTAGAAAAACTACTCCCACTCCACAAACTCAAGTAAATGTAGAATCACCGGAAGAAATACTCCTCATCGACAAAAGTAAAAATTTTTCTATTGTTCTTGATACAACTCCGAGCGAAAGTCTGCAATGGGAAGTTAAGTTCGATAATTCTTATATAAATTTAGTTAAATCAACATATTACCCAAATGCAGAAACTCAGCAAAACAAATCATCCGGAACGCAAAACTTTGAATTTAGCGTATTGAAAACGGGCGATACGGAGATTACCTTTAATAATGTTCACCCGTGGGACAAAAACTCTCCTCTTGAAAGTAAAATATATAAAGTTACAATCCAGTAATTGCTCTATTCTGCAGCTTCGGCTTCTTCTTTAGTTTTGTGAACAGTTCCATCAGGATGATTCGGCGGAGAATAAAGCGTGTATAGTTTTAAGTCGGCTGACGATGTATTAATTATATTGTGTTTCGATCCTGCCGGCACAATGACAACATCGCCATCTTTTACTGTAAACTCGTCCGTTCCTATAACAACTTTACTCTCACCCGCTTCGAATCTGAAAAACTGATCGACATTATCGTGAACTTCAAGTCCGATTTCCTCACCCGGAGCTAAACTCATTAAGACAAGTTGCGTGTATTTCCCGGTAAAAAGAACTTGTCTGAAATTAGTATTTTTTAAGGTCAATTCCTCAATCTTGCCATAATATCCGGTCATATTTATCACCTTCTTCTTAATTAAAAAAAATCAACGAGAGGAAACAGTCAGTATTAAATCATAAAACTTTTCAGGATAAATAAAAAGTATTGAATTAATTTACCCTCCTATAATATATTGAGAAATGAAAACGCCTGAAAGGTTAACAAATAAACAACAAATAATTGCTGCAAGTTTGGGTGGAGAGGATTTAGGTTCGGAAATAGACGAAAGATACCCCAACAAACCTTATTATGACAAAGGCAATCACCGAGCAAGTTCCATATTTCATTCACCCAACCACAAAAACCATCCTGATAATCGACTGCATTCTTAAATTAATGACAAAAATTGAAACCCAACTCGATTTTGCACATACTAAGAAACCTCATAAGGATAATGTGCGAACTAAAATAAAAGTACCCAAAATTCCTATACCCTGCTTTTACAAAGACCACTTAATTAGAAGAAACATGCGCAGGATTACAAGACCCAACTAATCTCCACTAGCATTTTAGATGCTGTATAATTTTACTAATAATGGCCAGGCTTACTTACCAGGAACTTATAGGCAAACATGTTAAGATTCTCCGAAGTCTGCGTTATAAAACCGGTCTTTTTGCAGCCTCTGCCAAAAATAGTACAACCGGCTACGATAAATCCTGGTTGAGAGATAATTTTTATGAAACTTTAGCTTTTGAAGTTATAGGTGACTGGAAGACCGTAGAAAAAACATATAACTCAATTCTTAAACTACTTCTCAAACATGAGCATAAAATCGACGAAGCAATAAAAAATAAACCTACCTCAGCTAAAGAATACATACACGCAAGATTTAACCCTGAAACATTCGATGAGTTTTGGGAGGAATGGGGCAATAAACAAAATGATGCAGTCGGGTGCATTTTGTTTCGGATAGGCGAACTTGAATTCAATCAAAAACGGTCAATATTAAAAACTCCTGACCACATAAGAATTGTTAATAAATTGGTCCGATATCTTGAGTCAATTGAGTACTGGCGGGATCCGGATTCAGGCATGTGGGAAGAAGGGGAAGAAGTCCATGCTTCTTCAGTCGGAGCGTGTGTAGCAGGATTAAAAGCAATCTCCCGTTTACCCAAAGTCGAAGTTCCGATTAATTTAATACATAAAGGTGAGGTTGCACTTTCGGAAATACTTCCCCGCGAATCGGAAAATAAGTTTGTTGACCTTTCCCAACTTTCTCTAATCTGGCCTTATAATGTTGTCAATCCCCAACAGAGAGATCTTATCTTACAAAACGTAGAATATCACTTGTTGAAAGAGCGCGGGATAATAAGATACAAGGGTGATCGTTACTATAACAGAAATAAAGATCAAGTAAGCGAAGAAGCGGAATGGACTTTCGGCCTATCGTGGTTAGCAATAATTTACGAAAAACTTGGAAACCACGAAAAATCACACGAACTAATTAAAAATCTAATCGCAGAGGACACTCCCGTTGGTCTTCCGGAACTTTATTTCTCGAATTCTCCCGAATATAACGAAAATACGCCGCTTGGCTGGAGCGAATCGCTTTTCATAGTAGCTCTTTACGAAATGAACCAACGACACTAAATTTGACAGGGTCAGACCCTGTCAATCAAAAGAGACCAATTTGCTTTTGGGATTTTTCTTTAGGGTAGGAAAAATCCAGATCAACCCGCCGTTGTGTATTCCATTTGTCTTTAAAGTGCAGATAGCCATTTTTAAGTACAAAGTCATAAAGTTCTTTTGTGATAATAACATCGTCATCACAATACCTTTGAAGCTTTTTTAAGTTTTCCTTTCCTCCCGTTTGCCAATATAATACGGCATTAACTCCGATATCTGACTTTTCCCGACCGAGCGTTTCTTTAGAAATTGAATCCAAGCTAATTCGTCTCCCGAAAACATCTTTGACCTTGGCCATGATGTCAAAGTGGGGTAGTTTTTTTATCGGAAAGTTTGTGTAAGGCTCCAATGCAGGAACATCAAAATTTATTGAATTAAATCCAATAATGCGATTTGCTTCCTGAAATATTGGCCAAAGCTTTTGAAAATCCGCTTCCCAGAAACTCATTAATTTCCCCTCTTTCTCTATATAATTTTCATCCAATATCCTCCTATAGAGTGAAACGATCGACACACCTAAGTCAGCGGGATCAAACTTGTCAATCTCGCTGAATAATTTTTTAGTTTCAACGTCAAAAAATACTTCCGTTATCATGTAAATTGTTTGAGGTTAACGCTTATTTTTACTACTAACCAGTTGCCGAAGTTCGCGGGCTATGTTTTCAGACTCATCTTTGATTATTTTTTCAATATCCTCGCCGGTCTTTTCACTCAAAAATTTTATTAATCTCTCGTCGTGAGGTGCTTTATAAAATTTATTCATAAAATTATCATGGTGTTCTTTCGGTAACTTATCGAGTACCATAGAAAAAATCCTGTGATGTACTATTTCATCAACTAAGTTCCAAAGCTCCTCTTTTTCTTCCTGAGAACTGCTCACACGACTGATATATACTTTAATTTCTTCTAAAATAATAAGGTGATCGTAAAAAATCTTACTCATATTTAATTATTGTATCTTTTGGCATATGCAATAAATCGCATCTGTAGAAAATTTTACTCATACAAGCCTCCTGCCAGGGTCATATTATTATACTCGACCGGTCCTAACGGCATCTTATTTTCAGGATCGTCTACAAAAAATACTATAACCGGACCCTTCTTATACCTCTCTCCCCCAAGATAAGCCATTACCTCGGGACTTCCTCCATAATGCTTCCCCGTCCAAGCCGCTGGTCCGGAGTCCGCTATCGTCGCGACAACAGCGTTCCCATTATTAGTATTTACTATTAATACTTTTCTATATTTATACCAACTTTTT
The DNA here is from genome assembly GCA_001793095.1 of Candidatus Woesebacteria bacterium RIFCSPLOWO2_01_FULL_39_23. GTDB lineage: Bacteria > Patescibacteriota > Microgenomatia > UBA8517 > UBA8517 > HO2-FULL-38-9. The sequence goes on along the minus strand of MGHG01000017.1, from coordinate 40,185 downwards.
AAAAATGGTTGTCTTCTATCCCAATCCGGTAAATATAGTGTCTGAACGACAGCGTACCATTTTTCTCTTTCAATATCACTTTCGCTAAGACTTTCACGCGAGCCAGTAAAATACCCCCAAGCTCCGAGTCCAGGCGCTATACCTTCTTTTAAAACCTTTCCTTCTCCGTGGTCACTAATTTTATCTCCTGGATACCTACGAAGATGCTGTTCGGCTCCAATATAACCGTATGTCGTATTTAAATGTTCGCCTTCTAATGTTGCTCTTGCAGTCACGCCAATTACATTCTGAAATACCTGTTCGATTAATTTTTCCTCCACGCGTGACAGAGGTCTTGCCCGTTTCGGAATTACCGAGGCCAGAGTTTCAACTATTAGATCATGCGATGATTTTAAATTGGGATTAGTATTTTGCCTAAACTTCTCAATAATTTCATGCGGCGCGGGAAGTGATTTAAAAGAGGATGGCGGAGTAAGAAGTAGAGATCCAGACATAACCGCAGCACCAATAAGTTTCGACGAATGTTCTCTAATCTTTCCCAAGTCAAGTCCCTTACCTTTTAAAAACTCATGGGCAAGAGGATAACTTATTTGGAACTTATCACTTTCCTGAAGTTTTTTTATTTTTAACTTGTTACGTAGATAGTCAAAATTCGCCCGATCTTTTTCAATAGTATGATAGGTTTGTGTAGGCAGCTGTCCCATAATAAAGTTAATGGTTAATAGTTAATGGTCAATAATTAGTTTGTCGATTTTAGTACTTGCTTGATTCTCTTTAAAGTTTCTTCTTTACCTAAAATTACTAATGATTCATTAATGGGAGGAGTCATCTTTTTACCGGTAATTGCTATCCTTAAATCCATGAAAAAATCCCCTGTTTTGAAATTATTGTTTTTAACCGTTTCCAGTAGTTTGTCATTCATTTGAGAATTATTAAAATCTTTAATAGTCAAGAGTGTTTCCAATGCTGCATGCAAATGCTTGTCAAAATTATCTCCTAATAAATTTTTATCTACTTCTGATTCTTTAAAGAAAAATCCGGCAAGCGTATCGAAATCCGAAAGCCTGGTAATTCTATCTTTAATGAGGGGAACAATTTTTTCTATTAAGTCTTCGGGATATTTTTCTTTGTAAAATTTTAAGATTCTAGTTGTGAGTTCTGAGTCATTCGTTTTTCTAATATATTGTCCATTAAACCAATCGAGCTTGTCTCGATTAAAAATGGGATTAGATTTTTGAAAACCACTCGCGTCAAAGACGTTAACAAAATCCTCCAGACTAAATAACTCGCGATTATCTTTCGGTGCCCAACCTGCTAAAATTACAAAGTTGAACAGCGCCTCAGGAAGATATCCTTCTTCTAATAACCCAGTTACGGAAGTACTCCCCTTTCTTTTGGAAAGTTTCCCCCCATCAGGATCCAAAATATCGGTCAAGTGACCAATCTGAGGAATCTTAAAATCCAAGTATTTATAAACCAGTAGATGAATCGGAGTTGAAGGCAACCAATCATGGCCTCTTAAAACGTGCGATACACTAGTTGCGTGATCATCAACAACAACTGCCAAGTGATAAGTAGGAAATTTATCGGACTTGAGAAGCGTGGCATCAAAAACAATTTCTGTTTTCCATTCTATTTCTTCTCCTAATACAAAGTCCCTAAACTTAATTATTTCGTTCTCAGGCACTTTTAACTTTATTGCTCCGGATGTAAAGTTTTTGTCTCGGCAGGAATCACGAAGTTGAGAAGAAAACCCTTCTTGCTTTGCATTTTTAGCCTCGCACTGACAATAAAAAGCATGTCCATCTTTAACTAATTTTTCAGCTGCCACTTTATACAAATCAAGCCTCTCAGATTGTAAATAATATTCATCCCAGTTAATACCGAAAATCGTTAATATATTTTTTATTTCCTGCACACCACCTTCAACCTCACGCTTCTTATCCGTATCTTCTATGCGTAGAATAAAATCTCCGCCTTCATGTTTCGACAAAGCATACGCATAAAAGGCCGTTCTTAGATTTCCAATATGCATCGATCCGGTTGGGCTTGGAGCGAAACGAGTTCTTACTTTTTTCTCAGTCATACTGCTTCTTTATGACAGGGGTAACCCCTGTCAATGTTAATTTGTGTAATTATTCTAATTGAATTCTACCATTTATGACTCTTGTTATCATTTATCATTTCTTTTTTATCATTTATCATTTATCATTTAGTCATGGCTTCATTAACTAAGGTCGCAATCACATCACGAAAAATCATTCGCTACTCGATTTATGCTGCTATTTTATTGATAATTGGCAAATTTACGATTAATACTGTCACACGCATCTATAGACATTATTATCCTGCACCACCTCCGCCCCCTACTGTTACCTTCGGTAAATTACCGCAAATACCTTTTCAGGAAACAAAATTCCCAGATAACCTGACATTTACTCTGCAAACACCTGACGGTAAACTACCCAAATTTCCAACACAAGCTACCGTTTATTTTATGCCAAAAGCGATCTCAACAATAAAATCCTTAGACGCGGCTAAACAAAAAGCTACCCAATTAGGCTTTAACCCAAACGGACGAGAACTCGTTGAAACGGTCTACCTTTTCAGACATAATACATCGCCCGTATCTCTGAATTTGAATATTGTCACCGGAATTTTTTCAGTCAGTTATGATCTAAGCTCCAAGCCTCAGGTAATCCAAACACTTCCCCCGACTGCTGAAGTTGCCCCAACTTGGGCAAAAGCGTTTCTTTCGAGAGCAAGAATTCTGCCAGCAGATTTGACCGGCCCGGTAACAAGCGAGTTTGTAAAAATTCAGGAAGGACGATTTGTAAAAGCAAGCTCGCTTTCTGATGCCAACCTGACGAAAGTAAATCTTTACAGAAAAAATTATCATGACCTCCCCAGCGTAACCTCCAAATTTAAACAGGCAAATGTCTGGTTTATGTTTTCCGGCGCCAGAGACCCGGGAGACCAGATTATCGCCGCTGAATATCATTATTTCGCTTTGGACGAAAATAAAAACGGCACATACCAAATTAAAACTGCCTCCGATGCTTGGGAAGATTTAAAAAGCGGCAAGGCTTATATCGCGAATCTCGGTGACAATAATGAAGGAAATATCATTATAAGGAAAGTCTACCTTGCTTATTATGACGCAGGTCAATACACAGAATTTTACCAACCTGTCGTTGTATTTGAGGGAGACAACGATTTTTCAGCTTATGTTCCGGCTGTGACGTCTGAATTTTATGGAAGTACATCTCCGACTGCTACTCCCCAATGATAATTTTCAAATATCCAGACGATAAGTTTTTTAGTTTCCCCGAATCTGTCTGAACTTCCCAGAAGAACAAGCATTATCTTTCTGCCATCACGCTCAAGATATGTTACCAAGTTTTCCCTCGCTTCTTCGGTAAATCCTGTTTTAACCCCCAAGACTCCGTCAACTACTCCCAGAAGTTTATTAATATTTGTAAGTTTATGAGAATACACGCCATCAATACTATTAACGGTTATCTCTTTTGTAGCAACAATTTTTGCAAATATCGGATTCTCCATCGCTACAACAGAAGCGCGTACTAAATCGGTTGCAGTTGTTACTTGACCCATGTGATCAAGACCGGTTGGATTTGTAAATAAACTAGCACTTAATCCCAGTTCTTTTGCCTTTACATTCATAGCAGCAATAAAAATATCCCTTCCTCCCGGATAATTAGCCGCCAAAGCTTCAGCCGCATCGTTGGCACTATAAACCAATAGACCATACAGTAAATTCTCAACGGATATCTTCTCGCCAATTTTAAGACCCATTTTTTGTCCGTCGACGGAAATTTTACTAACTATTACTGTTTGGTCCAGGTCATAACTATCGAGTGTTACCATTGCCGTAATAATTTTCGTTGTTGAAGCCGGAAACACAGGATCTTCCGGATTTTTTTGATAAAGTGCCTTGCCTGTTCCTAAATCCACGACAAGTGCAGATTTTGCATATATAAGTGGCTGTGTGGCTATTTCCGATAAAATAGGCTCTTGTATACTTGTAAAATTTGAAGATTCATCGCTTTCAGCTCCCAAAGTATTGGCGCTTACCAACACTTGCCGTTGAAGAGGCATGCTCCTGGAATAAAAATCGACAGACAACCAAAACAGCAATATATAAATAAAGGAAAAAATCAGAAATGATATCAAATCGAACCTTACGCCAGTAATTCTTGCAAGAACCATCAGCCCAAACTTTCTCATATCAATCACATTATCTCATCTGTCGATATTATTCAATGAACTATTTCTAGTATCTACTGATTAAGCCGAAAGTCGATCCTCTCCATATCTCGAGGGAAAAGCGAGGCTTCTCTGATATTTTTAAGATCCAAAATTTGCATTGTTATTCTCTCCAATCCGAAAGAAAATCCACCTTCCGGAGGCATACCATATTTAAACGCCTGTAAATACATTTTAAAATTTTCGGGATTCATTCCCCTATCCTTAATAACTTTTACCAGCTCATGATAGTCACTTATTCTTTGCGACCCACTCAAAATCTCGACTCCTCTGAAAAGTAAATCGTATGACAATGAATACTCCGGATCCTTCGGATCGGGCATCGTATAAAAAGCTCTCTTTTTTGTCGGATAGTGTGTTATTGTAACCAAGTCTGACTTATGAACGTCTGCCGCCCATCTACATATTTCCCTCTCATCCTCGGGCATAAGATCGGGTTCCTTTGTATGATCAACACCTGTTCTGTCAAATATTATTTTCTGTGCTTCTCGCATAGTTAATCGCGGTACAGTTTTACCAACTTGTATTTCGGGGACACCATAGTCTTCCAATATACTCTTACAATTTTTACCGACATACTCCAAAGTCTCTTTCCCAACAAACTCAAGAGCATCCAAAAGTTCTTCAAATTTTACAAATCCAAGCTCACAATCCATTTGGATAGATTCAGAAAGATGCCGAGTAGTAACTGAAGGTTCGCTTCTATACGCATGAGAAACCAGATAAACCCGCTCGTAAACCGGAATCATCATCTGCTTATAAAGTTGCGGACTCTGAATAAGAAAAGCATCGCTTTCGTAATACTTAACTTTAAAAACCTCTGCTCCGCCTTCGGTTGATGAAGCTGAAATCGTCGGAACAAAAACCTCGGTACATCCGAGACTTTTTGAAGCTCTTCTGAATCCTTCGATAACTGCCTCCTGCACTTTGAATATGTTTGCGATCTTTGGATGTCGAAGCGTTATCGTTCGAAAGTCCAAAAGAGTCGGAAGTTGCAAATCCAATTCATCTTTTCCGAAATCGAAAGGGAGCTCTTCCGCTTTTGCAATCACCATAACACTCTCAACACTAAGTTCAACTTTCCCCGTTTCCAGTTTTGGATTAACCATTTTCTCGGGGCGCTTATTTATCATGCCTAGTACCTCAACGGCGCTTAGCATAGATAACTTGGGTAAGTTTTCTCCGACACACTGCATAGTTCCAGTACAATCATGTAGGTCAAAAAAGCTAATTTTACCGTGGTCACGAACCCTTTCAACCCAACCAGCCAGCTTAACTTTCTCGCCGACTTTTTCAAGCGTTTCTTTGATTAACGTCCTTTGCATAACTTGATTATACTTTCTCCTCAGTCGTTCTTAAATAGCTGTTAATCTCCTTCTTAGCTTCAAGTGTTACGACAAAATCAAGCCAGGAAGGACTTGGTGGGTGGGGATTTTTACTCTTCACAATTTCAACAATATCACCGCTATTTAAATTATGCTTAAGAGGTACAATTTTTCCGTTAACCTTTGCACTTTTAATATATTTACCTAAATCAGTATGTACGGCAAATGCATAATCAACCGGTGTAGCGCTTTTAGGCAATTCGTATACATCCCCTTTCGGAGAAAAAACAAAAATCCTATTATTTAAAGCATCAAATTTAACTGCTTCCATATATTCTTCCGAGTCTTTGATTTCCTTCTGCCAATCGACGAGTTGTCTTACCCATGAAAGTTTATCTTTAGGAGCAACGGCCCCAACTTTTTCCATAAATTCATCGGACACTTTTTTCTTCTTAGCCTCATCGTAAGCCCAGTGAGCAGACAAACCGTATTCTGCCTGGTCATGCATTGCCCAAGTTCGGATTTGAACTTCGACAATTTTTCCTCCAGGTCCGAACACCTTGGTGTGAATCGATCGGTAGCCGTTCGGTTTAGGCTGGGCAATAAAATCGGATATTCCAAGATGGGGTACCGGTTTATAAAACCGATGAACTACCCCCAAAGCCGTATAACACTCCGAAACAGTGTCAACCAAAATTCTCATGGCAACAATGTCGTGAATCTTTTCGAAATCCCACTTAATCTCAGGTCTTTCCAGTTTTCTCCAGAGCGAATACAAGTGCTTTTCCCTTGCCTGAATATTTGCCCGCATGCCTTCATCCGCAAGTTTTGCTAGGAGCGACCGTTTCATTTTTTTGATCAACTTAGTTACTTCTTTATAGTGAAGCTTCGATTCTTTTTGAACTTCTTTAAACTCAGCGGGATAAATATAAGGAAAAGCTAAATCTTTCATATCACCGGCCACCTCACTCATGCCCAGTCGGTCGGCGAGAGGAGCGAAAATTTCGAGTGTTTCTTTTGCAATTCTTAATTGCTTCTGTTGAGGAAGGGCATATAGCGTTTGCATATTATGCAACCTGTCTGCTAACTTTATAAAAACGACCCGCAAATCCTTGGCCATAGCCAAGAACATTTTTCTCAGGTTTTCAACAAAAAATTCATTCCTGCTCTCTCGTAACTTAAGATTTGATATTTTCGTGACGCCATCGACGAGTAAGGCTACCTCTTCTCCAAACTCGGCTACAATATCTTCTCTTTTTGCTCCACCGTCTTCTATCGCATCATGTAAGAGTCCCGAAGTTATACTCACCAAATCCATTTTCCAGCCTGCCAAAATCCTTGCTGTAGCCAGCTCATGCAGCGCATAAGGCTCACCCGTAAGTCTTTTTTGCCCTGTATGCGCAAGCTTTGTAAATTCCCAAGCTCGATCAAGTCTTTTCAAATCACCATCAGGATAAACCTGCCTAAGAAGACTCTTAACATCTCCATACTCTCCCTCAAGGTCTATTTTGTTTCCATTAGTCATATTTTTATACTACTAACTATTATTAATTCTCATGTCTCGAATACTTAGTTCCATTTTTACATTATTATGCCAATCATTTCTGACTAAATTATAGATAACATCAATTTTACTGCCGGTTTTCAGATCAGAAAAAAAATCACCAAATCCAAAAGCTATAGCGTCTAATATAACTCCACGAGCCTCCAATCTCAACTTGACATGCTTACCGCCATTTCCAACCATTTTTACACTTAACAAATTAAGTTTCTTTGACATAAAAGTCGGAGTCGGATTACCAATTCCGGACGGTTCAAACTTTTCAAGCTTGTCAAATAGAGTTGGCTTCAAATTAGTCAAATGAACCTCCAGATCAGCTTTTAGTCGCTTTGATAATATATCCGCCGTGAGCAATGTTCGTGCTTTTCTTTCAAACTGCTTTTTAAATTTTTCAATATTTAGCGTTTTTAGAGTAAAACCCGCTGCCATTGGGTGCCCGCCACCACCGACAATTATCTTACTCATACTTTTAATAACCCTGATAACATCAAAGCCCTGAATGGAGCGTGCCGAAGCTTTGGACAACTTTTCGCCCTTAGATATTACAATTGAAGGTCTGTGAAATTCCTCGACGAGTCTCCCAGCGGCAAGTCCGATAACTCCCTCATGATAAGATGCATGAGAAACAATTATCACATTACCAAATCCGTTCTTTGCAACAATTTCTCTCGCATGGATGACAACATTCTCCACCACTCTTTGCCGCTCTAAATTGGTTCTATTTAAAATTGAAGCCAGCTCACTTGCACGAGCTTTATTGCTGGTGCAAATAAGTCTTAATGAGTCAATCGCATTCTCCATACGTCCCATGGCATTAATTCTCGGGGCAATTAAATAATTAATTTCATAGTTACCGATCTGCCAGCCACTTAAGCCCACTTTTACACCTGCAATTTCGAAAAGAGCAATTAAACCAGGTCTTTTCGTAACTCTTAATGCTTCTATGCCATATTTTGCAAATGATCTATTGATACCAATTAATGGCATTTGGTCAGCAATTGTCCCTATCGCACAAAGGTCAAGACCGTTATTAGTTATGAGTTTTGAGTTATGTCTCCGATCTGAGAGGGTCTCTCCCCGAGCTGGAGAGCTCTCTGAGCCGGAAGCTGACCTGGAAGGAGTTTTGAGTTTTCTTGTTAATTCGTGCGCGAGCAACCACGCAATACCGGATCCGCAAATTTCAGTTGTGTGAACAATGGCGTATGCCCGGGGTTTTTCTTTTCCTAGTGTGTGGTGATCTGTAATAATTACGTCTATACCTAAATCATGTGCTAGCCTGACTGCTTCCGTTGCAACTATCCCATTGTCTACAGTAACAATCAAATTTAAATTTTTATTTTTTAATTTTAAATTTTTAATTCTCTCCGAATTAATACCATATCCTTCGGAAAATCTATCCGGAATATAAGGAGCCACATCAAATCCAATTTTGTACATACACTCCCAAAGTATTGCTGTGGCACATATACCATCCGCATCATAATCTCCATATATAATTACTTTTTGTTTCCTTTTTAACGCCAAGGTAAGTCGTTTAATAGCCTTATTTATCTCCGACTTACTCACTCCAAATTCTTTTAAAGTAACATCATCTGGTTTTTTAGGCTTAAAGAATTCGTTTTTATCCTTTTTACTTACTACGTTTCGATTACTCAGAAGGATATTTATTATTGCATCTTCCGTTTGGCCGTTACTCCTTGTTGTTAATTTTCCCAAAATTTTCCATTTTTCATAACGCATACCGAAGTGATTTGTGTTATTTACTTTCATAACCTTAATCGTCCAAAGTTCAACAAAGAATCATTCTACTTTGAAGTATAATGATACTAACATGTTTGTCCAATTACCCGAAATGGTAATTCATATTCTTGATACATTTCAGGAAAATAATTATGAGATATATATAGTCGGTGGAGCTGTACGAGACATCTTAATGGATAAGCAGGTTTATGATTGGGACTTCACAACAAACGCAACACCTCCCGAAATGCTAAAGATATTTCCCGATGCATTTTACGACAACATCTTCGGCACAATTGGAATACCAAATAAAATAGAAGGCGAAAGACCTTATGAAATAACAACGTTCAGGACAGAACATAGTTATTCTGATTCGAGGCGCCCTGATAAAGTCGAATGGGGACAAACTTTAGAAGAAGACCTGAAGCGACGAGATTTTACCTGGAATGCAATGGCTCTCCGAGCCGGAGGCTCTTCTACGAACCAGGAGGTTCTCAGAACCGGTGGTCCGAGCCGGAGGCTCTCAAAAACCAGTGGTTCTCAGCCTGGGGTTACTCATAAATTACACACCACCAAGGTTGAATTAATAGATCTTTATAACGGCCAAAAAGATCTTAAAGACAAGTTAGTCAGAGCAGTGGGAGACCCGAATGAACGTTTTTCAGAAGACGCCCTCCGCATGATGCGCGCTATACGAATAGCATCTGAGTTGGGATTCACAATTGAAGAAAATACATGCCAGGCAATAAAAATTAATGCTGCGCAAATTGTTAACATTTCCAAAGAAAGAGTGAGAGACGAACTTTTTAAAATCTTAAAATCCCCCCATCCATATGCAGGCATGCTGCTATTTAAGAACGTTGGTTTGATGGGAGTATTGCTCCCCGAAATGGAAAAAACTTTCGGAGTAGAACAAAAATCCCCCGGAAGACACCATGTTTATGACGTTGGCACCCATTCTTTACTTTCACTTAAATTTTGCCCGTCGGAGGACCCGATTGTGCGCTTTGCAACATTAATCCACGACATTGGAAAGGCCCAAACATACAAAAAATTAGCAAGCGGAGTAATTACTTTCTATAATCATGAAATTGTGAGCGCCAGAATTGCGTCGCGGATTGCTGACAGACTTCGATTTTCTAAAACAGACAAAGAAAAACTTTATAAACTCGTCAGATATCATCAATTTACCGTCGATGAACATCAAACTGATTCAGCCATAAGGAGATTCATTAGACATGTCGGAATTGAAAATATTCCCAATATCCTGGATTTGCGTATTGGAGATCGACTTGGTGGCGGAGCGACTCAAACTTCTTGGAGACTTGAAGAATTTAAGAAACGCCTCATTGAGGTTCAAAAACAACCTTTTTCTATTAGGGATCTTAAAATTAACGGAAATGACGTAATGAAAGAATTGGAAATTCAGCCGGGTCCGGAAGTCGGAGAAATATTAAAAAAACTTTTTGACGAAGTTGTTAAAAAGAAACTACCTAATGAAAGAGATACCCTTTTGCAAAGATTAAGTGAGGATTAAAAAAACTATCCCGCTTCAATGATATATATCATTGAAGCAAAACTCACACTTCAAAAACATATGCTACAATTATTAGCACATGCCCACTAAAATTATTGACTTCTTTAGCCACGTAGACGCTCTATTAAGTAGTAAAATCTCGGACTACTTGAAACCATATTATGACAAAACACCACCAGGTTTTTTCTCCGGAAACATAAACTTATTTATTAAAATAATAATTTATACAATCCTTTTAGTAATCCCGATTGCGCTATTAAAACTTTTCCTGCCTTTTAGTAAAATTTCAGCAATTATTTTAACGATATTAATCACCATAATCGGTATACTTGCTTTCGCAACACTGTTGGGCTTTATCCAACTTCTCTACTCATTTACTTTTTAAAGAAGTTCTTCTTGGGTTTAATTTTGGAAGCTACCTCATCCCACGTAACAAGAATCGGAACAGCTACAAAAGGCGATGAATATGTTCCCGATACAGTACCAATAAATAGTGCGACGGCAAACCATTTTATGGTCGTACCGCCCAGAAGAATTAAAGCAAGGAGCATAAATAAAATTGTAAAGGAGTTATTCAAAGATCTCACCATAGTTTCCGTCAAGGCAATATTTACAGTTCCTTTTAATCCTCCAAGATTACGGCCTGATCTTTTATTTATTTCTCTGACTCGATCGAAAACAACGATTGTATCATGCACCGAGAATGATAGTATTGTTAAAGCCGCCGTTACGAAAAGAAAATCTACCTCAGCGCCATAAAAATGTCCTAAAAGCGAATAAGTTCCAACTAATACTACGCTATCGTGAAACATTGCCAAGATTGCCGACGCCCCAAACTTAATACTTTTAAACTGAAAAGCTACCCAAAAAAGTATCGCACACGAAGATACCAAAAGTGCAACAATTGTTTTTTTAATCAGTTCCGGCCCGACTGTCGGTCCGACAACTTCAAATCTCAACCCATCCACCTCTTTGTATTTCTTTTTCAAAACATCATCGATTTTATTTTTCGTTTCTTCACTAATCGGCGGAAGCCTGAACAAATAAGTAGAACCGGTTGTATTTTGAACAGACGTCAGATTAATCCCTTCTTTATTAAGTGTTTCTGTCAATTCCGTTTCAGTTACACTACTTTTTAACCTATATTCGATTACAGAACCCCCCGAAAAATCGACGCCAAAAGTTAATCCCCATTTTATGAGACTAAAGACACCAAGGGCAATAACTATCCCTGAAATAGCAAAATAAATATTTTTAAATTTCATCCAATCCATAACAAAAGAGTAGAAGTGTAAAAGAGCCTGAGAGTATAAGTATTTAACTTATACATTTCAACTCTTACACTCCTTCACTCTCCCTTATCAAAACTCTCAATAAATTTCTGCTTACAACAATACCCGTAAAAAGACTTATTCCAATACCTAATGCCAAGGTAATTGCAAAACCTCTGACAGGGCCTGAGGTGTGCAAGAACTTCCAGTCGAATGGATTCGCTAAAACAAAAGCCGTAAATAATGTTGCAATATTGGCATCTCTTATTGAATCCCACGCCCGGCCAAATGAAACTTCAAGAGCATCTCCGAACGGTCGTCTTTGGATTTCTTCTTTGAATCTTTCAAAGATTAAAATATTGCTGTCGACTGCCATACCAACGGACAGCAAAAAACCGGCGATACCTGGTAAGGTCAGCGTAACAGGAATAATTTTATATAAAGCTAATGTCATGAGGCCAAAGATTATTAATGCAATATCCGCGATAAATCCCATCTTTCCATAAATTAGCACCATAAAAAGAAGTACCATTAAAAGCCCTGCACAACCTGCCCTTATTGACCTTTGTACGGAATCCTGACCGAGTGTTGCTCCGACTGTTCTCTCTTCAACAAGTTTTATCGACACGGGAAGCGCACCTGCATTTAGCTGTATTGCGAGATTCTTCGCTCCTTCAATTGTAAAGTTACCGCTAATTACAGCCGATCCGCCCGAAATTTTTTCCTGGACAATCGGAGCTGAAACAATCTCGGTATCAAGAATAATTGCAAGTGGCTTTCCCACATTTTTTTCGGTCAGGTCTTCAAACTTTTTTGCGCCTTCTTCATCAAACTTAATTCCTACAACCGGTTTAGACGTGTTTTGATCGTACTCCACCCTTGCACTTTCAAGATTCGCGCCAGTCAGCTCTGTTGGGAAAATACCTTGATCATTCTCATCACCCAGCTCAGCAAAGGTAAGCTGGGCAGTCTTACCGATAACAGATATTGCACCACCGACATCTTTAATTCCCGGCAGCTCAACAATTATCCTCTGGGACCCGGCAAACGAAGAAGTTTGCACAGTAGGTTCAGTTACCCCAAACAAGTTAACTCTCCTTTCAATTACATCCCTAACCGAATCGATTGCTTCTTTTTTTCTATCCAATGATAACTTCGAAGTATCCGCTTCAAATACAAGGTGGCTGCCACCTGCCAAATCCAATCCCAAAACCAAATCAAAATTTTTCTTAATAGTTAAGCGCTCTGTTGTAATATTAATATCCCCCCGCACTAAATTTTTATTAATATTCATACCGCCAGCACTGAACTTGACTGGTATTTTTTTTGGAAGATCGATATAAAGCGCTAAAAACGCTAAAATCAATATTGCCAACACTTTTTTCAAGGGGGAGGAAAACATACTGGTTTTAACCTACTAAATCTTCTTCGTCGCCTATTATCATAACACGACTTCCCGCGAGAATTCCAAGAAGGAATGGGTCTCTGCGTTTTTTCCTAAAATCCAATTCGTCTCTGCTCATTACTGTATAGTTTATTTCCTTACCTCTCTTGGACTCCTCACGCCTAATCAGAGCTGCCAGTTCAGGTAGAACAACCTCGCCAACCACAAGTATATCTACGGAATCTTCCCTTTTTCTATCCTTTCTTCTGGCAAATCTACCGGAAAACATGACAAAAGATACCTTGCCAATTTTGGTTTTGTTAACTATAATTTCTTTTCCCAGTCCAACCGATTTTGCGACAATTGAGAGCAAATCTCCGAAGAATGGATAATCAAGCCTGACATAATAGTAAACTCTGTTCCCTCGAATTTCTTTTTTTAATACTCCTGCATGTTCTAATTTCTCAAGCTCACGCCTAACCGCGTTAATTTCTCTTTTAAGTTCCCGCGTTATTCCACGAACGTGATACATTTCCTTTGGATTGGATAGGAAAAGTTCGATAATTTTAAGTCTTACTTTTGAAGTAACGATGTCAGAAAATTCGGCCATTCGAATAATTTTTACTTAACTTTTCACTGAAGGGCAGCTTGGTTACTAATTGTACTCAATAACTAATTTTATTTCCAGTAGGAACGGCTTCTATCCAAATACTTCCTCTAACAAAATTAATTTCCTTACCGGATGCGTCAAGGAAACGTGTACGGTTAGTCGTAGTTTTTTTCTCCCAGCTTCCTTCAACCACATCTCCATTTTGAAAAATCAGCGCGTTACCGTTACCTGTGGTTGTATAAAACATATGCATATTGGCGTCAATAGGTCCTTTCTCTTTGACAAACTGAATTACCACATTTTTAGCAGATAGTTGTTTTTGAGTGGTGAGGTCAATATGGCTTTTACCTCCGTTAGATCTAAGGTAGGAATTAGTTCCTTGATCATACTTCCAACTTACGTCATAGTCGGGTTTGTTATCCCAGAACCCGAATGCAATTTCATCGGTCGTATCCTCGGTTACGGCTCTATCATCCCCAAACTTCCAGGCAGTAAAATCCTCACTCCACGTATTTCCGTCCGTATCTTTATAACCAAATCCCCGTTTCTCCGCTTGGGTATACGCAGCGTCCAAAGATGCCATCATCGTATGTTCAGTCGCTACCGCATGATCAAGCCGTTCATAATTCCTCCAAAAAACCGGATATCCCGAGTCAAACGTTGTGTCAAAATCATTTCCACCTGCAACCCTCCAGCCTATTTTCTGAAGAGACTCCAATGCCCTAGCGTCTTTCGCGGTAGCTCCAGTTCCTCCGAAATCATTAGCACCTCCAACGTGCATAAATATCGGATTCTTTCCGTATTCTGACGCCCAATCAATAAAATAAATACGGGCACTTCTGACTGGTGCAATTTTTACATCTTCGGCTGAAGCTCCGCAATAAAATATCGATAAAAATCTTGTTATGCCACCCTCGGCTACCGCTTCGTACACAATATCAGCCTTTGATATACCTGAAGGCGGACGCGAGTCTGCATGGTTTTCTATCATAGCGGCAACAGGCCGACGGGTTTCCCAAATTGCTTTTTCAGGTTTCGAATATTTCGCTCCGTTTATAGGGCACTCTTCAGTTTTCGGTAGACCTTGGTCTATTTTCGCTCTCCCTTCTTGTGTGGTTTTTATATTGCCGACAGAGGGTTCCTCCCTGAGATATGAAAAAAGCGCCCAGGATACACCTGTGGCTAAAAGATACAGGCCTAAAAATGAAACCAAAACCAATAAACTTTTTGATTTAACTTGCATGTTGTTTAAATAACCAGATAACAATATATTAATCTGAAAAAGGAACCTATTACAAGAAGCGCTTTCAAATCAATCCTTTTTTAATGCCTTATTTAAAGCACTCTTCTCCTCATTAGATAACTCATGTTCGGGCGTTCCCTTTTTTACATTTTTAATATACACGCGAGTTCTCTCTCTCGTATGCAGCCCTGTAATGACAAAGCCTGTATGATTGCCATCAAGTAACGCAATACTAAAACTATGGTCCCCACCCATCTCCTTAAAAGGGTTGAACCTGACTATTCCGAATTTCTGTAAATGATAAGTGTTATCAGCAAGAATTTTACCAAGTACCCTTTTTATATCTTTGACATCCATCGACAGCGTTTCGTGGTGACCAAGTAATCTCCGAATAGCTTCGATTAAATTTCCTCTATCAATACCTTTGGAAAGTTTTCGAAAAAAGAGATATATTCTTAGACCCAAAAAGGACAGAGCCAGTAACCAGATAATAATTATTATAAAAAGAACACTAGTCATATGAAACTAAATTGATACTTTAACGCCACTTTGAGGATATCAAGAAAGGGAACATGTTTCAAATCACATGCGGAGGGGGATTGAAATCCGAACTCGGCTGTGATATTAAGTTAATTACCTTATGGCGATAAGAAGAACTCGAAAACAAAAAGAATCCGCACGACACAATTTTGAGATTTCTTGGCAACCTGAAGCTAAAAACGAAAGACTTGAGGCTAGTGTCAATAGGCAAAATAAACAAGAGGGAGTTAATCAACATAAATCCTCATCACCAAGAATTAAATCCGTAGAATCGGTAAATTATAAAGAAATAGCCTTAATTAAAAAGGATTTGCTAAAAAGTCTTATTGTTGCCAGCCTCATTTTGGGCATAGAGACGGTGTTATACTTATTATGGTCATAAGTCGGGGGTTTCTGCCAAAAATCTCGACCTGGAAGGAGGTGAAGATTGATGATGTACTGTGTAAAGTGCCGAGCAAAGAGAGAAGGTAAAGACATTGTAGATGTTACAATGAAGAATGGAAAGAAAGCCAAAAAGGGGAAGTGTGAAGTTTGCGGCACAACAATGTTCAAGATTGGTGGTTAAAGTAATCCGCTAGTTTACGGACACTCTTGAACAACAAGACGAAGAACCACGGGATAAAACCCGTGGTGTCTTCTTTTAAAAAAAGTGAAAAACTTCGAAAGAGTATTTTTTGTATTTAAAAGAAACTATACACACGTACCCCTTGAGGTATTTGCCGATAAGCCTTATAAAACTTTAGTTTCCACGCTTCTCTCTTCAAGAACCAAAGATGAAGTGACTTTGACGTCCTCGAAAAGACTGTTTAAAAAAGCTCCGAATATAAAAAAATTACGTCAATTAAGTCAGGCAGAAATTAGGAATTTAATATATCCCGTCGGTTTTTATAAAACTAAAGCCAAGAATTTAAAGATACTCGCAAAAATGATTTTAGAGGAATTTGAAGGAGAAATTCCACGTTCTCAGGAAGAATTAATGCAGCTTCCGGGTGTCGGACGAAAAACTGCTAACCTCGTTTTAAATCGGGCCTTTTCCAAGCCTGCAATTGCCGTCGACACGCATGTTCATAGAATTAGCAATTTACTAGGTTGGGTAAATACTAAAACTCCTAAAGAAACGGAGGATAAACTTAATAAAATCCTACCGAAAAAATATTGGAGTGATATTAATCGGTTCTTTGTATCAATAGGAAGAAAATACCGCTCCCATAAAAAACTCAAGGAATTTTTAATCAAGAATCAATTGGTAGATAGTACTTGAAATGGCGAGTTTATTTTAAATCTGATATAATAACTTGTTGAAAATTAAGGAGTATTCTTTGATACCGTTTGTAAGTGTATTCGGGTTTTCGAATCTCTTGTCAGGTCTTCAAGAAAGTCTCCAGTCAGGCCTCCGGCCCATAGAGCCGAGGCACAATGGGCAACGGCCCGGAGGGGGGTGAAATAAATTGAATAAAAAATTATACGTAGGGAATCTTCCTTACACTGTTGCTACCGACCAATTAAAAACTCATTTTGCTGCCGCCGGTAATGTAGTTGATGCAGTAGTTATTTCAGATAAATACTCTGGTAGATCAAAAGGGTTTGGTTTTGTTGAGATGTCAACCGAGGATGAAGCTAAAAAAGCCATTGAAATGTTCAACGGAAAAGATTTGGATGGTAGAAATTTGATTGTCAACGAAGCAAGAGCAAAAGAGGAAGGTGCTCCGACCAGCTAAATTTATTTCTGCTTAAATTTTCCGATCAATACGCAGTTAGTGCAACGGCGAAGGTATTTTGTGAGTAAATACCACCCAGTAGTAGTAAGTTTTGAAGATCTATTAAACAAGCCTATTATCTGAATAATCCTTTAAATCCCAGTTATAAACAGGCTTTCCACACCACCTGTCTCCTTCGGGACATCTTGGTCTGACTCCAGCGTGCTGCCTTATGCCACACGGTGCAAGTAGTACATTCTTCGCTTCCGGAATTAGTTTACCCACCTGCTCGACCTGCTCCACGGAAATAAAAAATATTTCTTCCTGGGCTAAATAACACAATCTTTGTTTCCACCTGTGAATCCAATCAAACAGATCTCCATTCTCTTCAACACGAAGCGTGTGAGCGTTGGGTAGCAATAACAAAGCCGAACTCGAAGGTATCCCCGCGTCTAAGGCTCTTTCAACATTTTTATATGAAACATCCATTATCTGTTGGTATCTCTCATTTAAATCGGGATTCCCTTTAATAATCATCGGAGTCATATAGTCAGGTTTACCATCATAAGATGTTTCTATTGGCGGGGTCGCACCGGGCGTTCTTCTATGTCTTTGTCTTTGCGAGTCGGCAGTATGTGATAATTTAGTCTTAAAGGCTAGGTTTACCTGTCTAAGTGCGGCAGTCGTTGGATCAAGCATTCCAACATCATACACATCAGCCAGAAGTTTATTTTGCGAGGGATCCATTAATCGTTCTAAAACCCGGCTGTCGGACACAACAGATGAAGGAATACCATTAACATTCCTATAGCCGTCAGCCAATCTTTGCCGTATGTTGGGTACAGTATCCGACAACTTCGAATTCCTACCATTTAATTCATCATCGAACTCCTGTTTATGGAGTGTAATATACTGTTGATTAATTGGTTCCTTGGGTATATCAAAACTAATCGGCTTTCTCAATTCCTCCAGAATTGAGGGATCCACCTTAGCTATCTCAGAAATCATACCGGCAACAGTAAACCTTCCCTCATCCGTAACGTGAGGCATTTGGCTTGCACGAAAATGTCGGATCAGCTGCAGAGCCGAAAGTGTATGGTAATAGGTGGTTTTCTGAGCAATCGGAAGAACGTAGCGTGCTACTTCTTGTGAAATTTTTCTAGACTTTTGTTCTAAACGCTTTGCAGTACCTTCTACAACCCATCCCTTTTCTGGGTACATATCACGAACTCTAATACCTGCTCCTTTCCTTAAAGGTTCTAACAATTCAAAATAGGCTTTATTCGAAAATTCCGCAGACTCCTTATAAATCTTTCTTTGTTCTGGAGTTAATCCGGAAGGTACTATATAGTTCCCCTCGTTTGCTTCTACATACCGTTGACTCTGCTGTTCGGTATTATAAAAAGGGTCTTGATGTCTCTCATCATGTATCGAGGATCTGCTTGTGCCTTCGATTAAAAAAGTGTAATTAGCATGTAATCTTGTCGTATGATGTCCTGCTGCAAGCGTACTATCGGCTACTTTTCGCGCCCGTTCGTCTTCCCTAACTCTCATTTTAGTTATACCAGGGCTATAACATTGGTACGCAGTTGTAGCAGCAATATCACGTTCTCCTACACCTTCCTTATCAGGGGGACTCTGTGTTATTAAAGCTAATTCAACTCTTGGAGGATTCTCATAGTTGTCACCCAAACTCTTATAATCCTGGAGTATTTCTTCAACTTGTTGCAAGTCTGAAATGTCTTTTCTGTTTTCCGAAGTCATCTTTAATTAATCAGTCCTAATATATCCTTACTATAAAAGTACTTACCCATATAAATAACTTAAAGTTTTTAAATATTAATAACTAGTTGTTTTGTGAAGTTTGGCGGGTATTTCCCCAAGACCCCAAGTTCTATGTCCGTACACCCCAACAGGCCGTTCTCTAACTGGTGATCCATCCGTAAAAACTTCACCGGTCGGTCTACTTACCCTTATCTCAAACTTACCTTCTCTGGTACTAACATCTGCTATAATTCGCACACCATCAATCTCACCTTCATAATAAGTCCGGCCTCTTTCAAATCTAACTAAACCTGCCTCGTTCTCAACTACTTCAACTCCCGATAGTTCTTTTTTTACAGTTTTTCGAACCCGTTCTACATTAACTTTGGGAAGTCTCTTTTTAACGTCACCCACCAACTGTTCTGCTCTTTCAACAAATCTTGTCATAAAATTCACCCCCTCCTAAAGTAATAGACTTATAGCACGTCCAAAGTTTCAATACAATAGCACAACCAAAGTAATAAATTAATTTGAAGAACTTATTTAATACGCAGTTATGGCAACGGCGAAGGTGCTTTGTGAGTAAATACATCCCCAAACATATTCTCCGCCGGTTAAGAGTTGCTTGTGGCCTAATGTATTTTCCCATAAACCTACAGTTTCCTGAGGTGTTTTCCCGCCAACTGCCAGAAATTCTGCCATAACCGCAAACTCATCAAAAATCCATTTTAAATCAGGCCTGCGCTCGGCTAAATTGGTAAAACCTTGATGAGCATCTAACTTCCCCAGAGTCAGTAGTTCGTTCAGGCGAATCGATGCAAGTGTACAAATTTCTTCTCTAAGTCTTAATGGATTTACTCCAAACTCAGTTCTTCTTTTATTAACCGCTTCCCAAAGCTGGGGTCCTCCCCAATCCACAGACATGCCGTAGGTGGATTTCTTTTCTGTAACTACCTTAGGCTTCGAAGTGGCTGCTGGAACTTCAGTCGGCACAGGTGTAATTACCAGATAACTTGTCGAAGAATTAGTTACACCTTCGCTTTCGCCCTCACTCGTATAACCATTCAAATATCCGAGAAAATAAATTAATGAAATGAAAAAAACCATAAACACGAGAGTAGCCGAAAGTAGAAGTGTTTTAGCTAATATATCAGCTGTCTTTCTTAAATTAAATTTTATGCCCATATTCAACCATTACTACTTTCCATTATTATCGTGACCGGTCCATCAAGCTTCGCGTCTATTTTCATATAGTCACCGAAACTCCCAGTTTCGACCCGCATATCAAAACTTTTAAGTCTATCAACAAAATGCTCATATATTTTCTTTGCGACCGCAGGATCGGCAGCTTTAATAAATGACGGTCTATTACCTCCTGATGTGTCGGCATATAAAGTAAATTGGGAAACAGCCAATACCTCTGCATTCAGATCTTTAACCGATATATTCATCTTCCCATTCCCATCGGCCATTATTCTAAATTTTGACAACTTCTCTGCTAAAAAACGCGCATCATCGGCATTATCGCCATCTTTTATACCGACTAAAACTAATAATCCTACACCAATTTCCCCAACTACTTTATTTCTCACCTGCACTGATGATTTTGAAACTCTTTGAATAAGAAGTCGCATACTTGAATTGTAGCAAAAATTACATATTTAAAGATAAGCATGCTATATATCCTTCCATGGAAAGAGAAAATGGGGGGTATGAAAGCCCGCAAGCAGTGCACAAAAGACTAGGGAAGAGAATACTCAAAAATGAACTTAGGATAGACCTGGTCTCTCAAACAAAAGGTCGTCTCAACTGGTGGGGAATTGATAGTGTTGAAAAAAATCTAAATTATCTCTAGTAATAAGAAAAAAATCCTCATGCTGGCGGCTAAAAGACTAGGTTTAACCGGTGATGAAATTGACAGTGAAATTGCTTTAGGCAAAAGATTTGGAGAACTCAGAAAAAGTCTATGGGGAAAGTGACTATCTCAAATAGTTCTTGAAAAATTCCACACTGTTTCTCATAGCGAGCGTAAAGTTATTCCCTTCAATATTATGACCACCAGTCGGATATTCATGCAATTCGTGCGGAATTGTAGTTTTATACAATAGAGCATCAAGATTTCTACTGTATTCTATGCTAACGACGTTGTCATTTACTGCATGATTAAGTTGAATCGCTCCTTTTATATCACTTAAGTAATTCGTAGCCGGAACCTGCTTCCAAAACCAATGATTGGGGTCAAAAGTACCATAAGCCTCCCTTAATTCCTGTCTCTTTCTCGCTCTAACGGTATTTGTAGGAGGTGGCTGATAGCTCGTATCCTGGATCATATATGCCTGTAAATCAGAGTATGTGTATCCAGCTCCCGCCCAAATTACTATTGCCGGAATATCGGGACTAGAAGCCAAAGTTCGCATGACAATATTTCCTGCCATACTATGACCCCAAAGACCAATTTTTTTCGGATTTACAAAATCCAGTTTCTGGAGCGCCGAATAGGCGTTTAAGGTGTCAATAATATAATCACCGGAATAATAAGCCCCCCCGGCTTCTCCTTCCGAATCGCCATGTCCCCTGAGATCAATTTTAAATACCACAAAACCGCTCTTTGCAAAATAATCAACATAAGCTGAATAATTTTGGGTCGTCCTGTATTCTTCCGGCGGAATATAGCCATGTACGAAAACAATCGCAGGCAACCCGTCCCCTACGTCTTGTACCTTAGGTCGTGTCAAGAGTCCGTTTATCTTTAGACCGTCAGAAACATAGCTTGTTAGGTAAGTTGTGTAATTTTGATTTTCACCTACTTTTGTCAGTTGTCCCAAACTGCTTTCATACTTTTTGTTCCTCAAGTACGGAATTGTTATTTCCCGGAAAGCAAAGTTTGATGGAGTAGGCGTATTAAAAACTTCAGTTACACTCTCAAAAACAGAAACGATATCCCCATCCGTTTTGCTATTAAAAAATAAGTAAGCAGGTATTACGAAAGCTGCTAATAGTATTATTACAATCAACAGATTTCTTAACCTTAGTTGCATTCTGGAATTCATAGTTACATTAAATATATGTGATGACAATAATTAAATGAATCTCCTCCGAGCTTATGGTTCGACTTTGCTCACCATCCTAAGCTTGTCGAAGGACGCTCGGGGTATCCCTTCGGGTCTGAGCCTCAGGGTCGAAGACTTCTCCCCTCGCTTCGTCGGGAATGACATCCCTCCGAAGCGAAATACTCTTCGCTTTCATCCTCAATCTCACGATTGCGGTTTTTTGCGAAGGGGGATAAGAAGCCGCTCTATTTGGTTTCCTTAATTATATAGCCAAATCCCCGGACTGAATGAATTATTTTATCATTCATGCCTTTATCGATTTTCTTCCTCAGATAACCTACATAAACGTCAACTACACGGCTTTCGATTTCCGGAGAATATTTCCAAACTTTATTTAAAATATTTTCTCTTGTCAGTACAGTATTTTTATTTAACATAAGATACTCAAGTAGCTTAAATTCCTGAGGGGTTAATATAATATCCCGCCCGCCCTTTTGAACCTCCATTGTTTTTTGATTAAGTACTAAATCCTCAACTTTAACGGTTGGATTAGCTATCATCTTTCCTCTTAATCTTGTCTTAATCCTTGCCAACAGCTCCTCAGAGGTAAAAGGTTTTGAAACATAATCATCAGCCCCAAGATCCAAGCCATGAACGATATCCTGGGTTTTATCTTTTGCAGTTAAAATAATAACTACAGTATCCGGAAGTAATTTCTTAATTCTTCTACATACCTCTTCGCCTTCGATATCCGGCAAGATCAAATCAAGTAATACCAAATCGGGCTGAATTTTCTCTACCAGACGTAAACCGCTTATACCATCTCCTGTCGCGCTTACCGAATACATATGATCAGTTAGAATTTCGCGCAGATACGCCCTGATACCTTCGTCGTCTTCGATAATAAGAATTGAATTGATCATGTATTTTACATTACTATTACAAATCTATAACATTCTCCCTGCACCAAAGTGCAAAACTTTTTGTAATATAGAGACTTATTTATCTACAATTAGAATAGCTATCTTTATTAAGAAGATCTATGAAAAACATTACAAATAATAATTCTGCGTATCTCCTCGAAACTATCTTTAAGAAAATTCCTGTTGGCATAACCGTTGAAAATAAAAAAGGCTTTATCACACATGCAAATAAATCTGCAGCCGAAATATTCGGTTATAATTCGGAACAAGAATTAATCGGAGAAAATATTAAACACATATTCGGAAACTATAAAATAATAGACGATAACGGAATAAGAATATCATTGAGGGATCGACCAGCTTCAAAAATATTTGCCGGCTTAGAAGAGGTCTCGGAAGTATTGCATTTCATCGACAAAAAAAACGGTACTGATAAATGGCTTCTCGTCCGAGCATCAGCAGTCAAAATATCTAAAAATAAAACACCTTTAGCGGTAAAAAGTTTCAAAGATATAACACCAACCATTGAGGAACAAAAAAGACGGGAACTTTTTCTAGGGGTCGTTAGCCACGAGCTTAAAAATCCTTTAGCAAGTATTAAGGCATATACTCAGCTTTTACTGAGGAAGGAAGATATTAAAAATGATAGCAACATCAATAAATACCTCACAAATATCGACTCCCAAACTGACAGATTAACCCAAATCATTAATGACTATCTTGACTTGACTCGCTTAACGAACGGTAAATTCGAACTGAATATAAGAAAATTCAACCCAGACGACACAATAGATAAAACGATTGCCGATTTCCTATTAACCACCAAAACACACCACATAACAAGGACCGGCAAAATTGGGATAAATACCATTGGTGACGAAGACAGAATCATCCAAGTAATTATCAACCTGCTTTCGAACGCAGTCGAGCATTCTCACAAAGGTAATATTATAAACGTTAAGTCTGAGAAGGATCGGAACTTCATATACATTTCTGTACTGGATTATGGAGTCGGGATACCTAAAAAATACCAGAATGAAATATTTAAACTTTTTCGGACAATACCTAAACAAACAGGAAAAAAGTCTTCAGGTTTAGGTATGGGTCTTTATATCTCGCAGGCAATTATAAAATCACATGGAGGAGAAATTATTTTAAACAGTAAGGTTAACAAAGGTGCAGAGTTTATCGTTAAACTACCAAAGAAGTAAAACCAATATAACATGCAGAAAAGTACGAAAAAAAATAAAAAAAACATATTAGTCATCGATGATGATGAAATGATTCTGGGAGTTCTTGGTATTGTTCTCCAGGAATTCGGTTATGAAGTTAGGTTACTGGACGATGCCCGAATTGCCCTGGATTTAATAAAAAGAAGCCCGCCTGATCTTATTCTTCTTGACATCATTATGCCGAAAAAAGACGGAACAGAACTATTAAACGAAATCAGAAAAATTAACCCACACTCAAAAATCCCGATAATACTTATTTCAGGTTCTTATAAAATCAAGGAAATTGCGAAGGAATATAACACAAACGCATACCTTGAGAAACCAATCGATATCGACAAACTTCGGAGTGTTATTGAAAACCATTTTGCTTAGAGCTCCTCAAATTAGCCACGAATTGCTTGACAATGGTTCCTATCAGCCTTTTAATTGTAAGATCTTAGTAAGAATCTACGGGTGACACTTCGCTATACCTGTAGCTTTCTTGGCTCTGTTGCCTTACGGCGTACTCGCTAACGCTCGTGCAATCTTCATCTGCGGATTCTCCCGCAGCTTTAAGATTGGACATAGTAAGAAAAGGATAAGAATAATGAAATATTATTGCTCCCGAAATTTTAGTGTGAAAATAGATCAACAAAAAGACAAGGTTTTCCTCTTACAACAGATTACAAACCCGGCCATTCACACAGATATACTATCAGGCACAATACCTGTGCTATTAAAAAAAATACCTACAATTTTCGGCAATTTTTGTTGCAATAATGCACAGCTATCCTTTAAAAATGAAGTAAAAAATACCGAGGTTGGCCATCTTTTCGAACATCTAATACTGGAAAATCTGAAACTTGAAACACTAAAAAAGGAAAATAATGCAGATTATATCGGAGAGACTACTTGGAATTGGAATCTAGAAAAAATAGGAACGTATAATATTACTATCTTTTCACCGACGAAAAACAAGGATATCTTCTATAAAGCTTGTATGAAATCCATAGCCATTCTGGAAGAAATTTATAATTACAATAGTATTCCCTTGGCCGGGGCGGAGATTAATCCCCGCCCCGCTGAAACCGCTACATGTACTCGTCTTGAGACTCAAGTTCTCCCCTATTTCTATCTTCGTCTGTTAAGTTAGATCTTTTATCTTTTCTGGCTTTACCCCGTGCTCGACCACCCTTCCGACCTGCTTTAGCATGACCCTCTGTGTCTCCGAACCAGCCCCTGCCTTGACCCTTATTCATATCTTGCGGCATTTTTTCACCTCCTTTCACAGTAAGGTAGCTTTTCGCACCTCAATTGTGCTATTAAAGTACCCAAAATTCCCGTTTTGTATATTTAACATTAATAAAATTAATAATGCTTCAAGGATAAGTAAGAAGCTCGTAAGGAAAATGTCAGCGGGAGGAGCTAGTCCTCCCGCTTCCTTGCATGTTGGCACAACAACTAATTACTATCCATCATAAAACCGCCACGGAATCCCTGCATCATCCCGTGTCCCATCGGGCCCATAAGAGGCATGTCAATATTATTTTCTTCTGCCCATGTTTTAAGCTCATCCCGCAAGGCACCCATGTTTTCTCTTCTGGTTTCAGGGTCTAAGTTTTTCCATGCCTGCATTTTGTCATGCATTTCAGAGTGTTTATCTACAATAGCCTGCTTTTGTTCAGCAGTAATTTTGCCGTCGGTAACTAAATCATCAAGTCTTTCTGACCATCTGGCTTCTATATCCGCATAATGTTCATCCCTCTCGTCATCAAAAACTTCTTGGACATCCGCTTCGTTTAAATTAAATTTGTCTGCAATTTTTTGGACAATTGACGGGTAATAACCCGCGTTTTGTGCGGAAACTGCAGACATACTTAACAGCCCAACGAGGATAACTCCCAAAATCAAAGCAGTTGGAAAAACAATTTTCTTTACTTTTTTATCCATATTTATCACCTCCTCCCAGTGAAGCAGCGCTTTGCGCACTTCACGGGATCCCGTTAGATGCGCTTACGCTATCTAACTTGGACTCTCCCATTAATTCTTGTACTTTAAACGAAGATTCTGAGAAGAAGCTTAATCTATCGCATTCGAGAGTACCCCGGCATTTATGCCGGGGGTGAATCGAACGCGACAAACTTGTCGAGCCTGAAAGGCGCGAATACTACAGCCTTTAGGCCATAGTAGTTTATTTCGGAAGTCGTACCGTGAAGACTGAGCCTTTACCTTCTTCACTCTCAATAGAGATTGAACCTTTATGTAAATCGACAATCGACTTAGCGATAGAAAGACCTAAGCCATAGCCGTCAACTTTACTTTTACTTCTTGAAGAATCAGCCCGATAAAAGCGATCAAAAACGTGAGGGAAATCTTTTTTTGAAATTCCAATTCCTTGATCTACAACTTCTACAATAGCGTGTTTTTTACCTTTCTTAACTGTCACCTTTACCTCTTTTTTATTCGAAGAGTACTTTATGGCATTGTTTATAAGGATGGAGATGATTTCCACCAAACTTTGGGGATTTCCTTTTACACTTACTTCTTTTAAATTTTTCTTAATTTCGATTTTTTTCTCTTTCGCCAAAGCTAAGTTCCTCTCAATTGCTTGATTTACAGCCTCCGCTAAATCAACTTCTTCTATCAGCATATCGTTGCCATTTGCCTCATATCTAGAAAGAGACAATAGGTTATCCGTAAAATATTTCATCCTGTCTACCTCCTCCAAATTACTTTTAAGTTGACTCTTTGCATCTCTTAGATCAAGTTTTTTGTCCCTCAAAACAACTTCGATCCCCGATTTCATTGATGTTAACGGCGTTCTGAGCTCGTGAGAGGCGTCGGCTACAAAACGTTTTTGCTCGTCAACCATTAATTCAATCGGAGTCAGAGTTTTACCTGCAAGGAAATACCCAGCAGTCCCAGCCAGAACAAAAATACCACTATTTATAATAAGTAACTGTAAAGCAAAGCGCCGCTTTGCAAGACTTATTATCTCGGCCATTTCAGCCGGAGCAGTATCTTCGGGGTAGATTACGAATGGTAAAATTCTCGAATAGCCGTTTGAACCGGGAATAAAAAAACTCGTACCGGGAAGTGCGTGCATTGTTTGAAAACGTAATCCTCTGCCAATTTCTTTAGTAAACCCACGATAAACGATAAGACTGAAAAACCCCGACACTAGCATTATTATTACCAAATACCATAGCGTTAATTTAATCCGAGCATGTTTGAACATTGTACTAGCTACTCTATATTGAAATCTTGTATCCAAACCCCCTAATAGTCTGAATTAATGACTTGCTTTTAGGAAAGGCCAAATCAATTTTTTTTCTCAAGTAGCCTATATAAACTTCGACGGTATTAGGCAGGATATCCGCGTCATAGTCCCAAACATGGGCAATTATCTGATCTTTATTTAAAATTTTTCCGGAATTCCTCAT
Organism: Candidatus Woesebacteria bacterium RIFCSPLOWO2_01_FULL_39_23; assembly: GCA_001793095.1. GTDB lineage: Bacteria > Patescibacteriota > Microgenomatia > UBA8517 > UBA8517 > HO2-FULL-38-9. Next base: position 12,599 of record MGHG01000017.1, on the reverse strand, counting down.
TAAATATTCTAATAGTGCAAATTCTTTGCGCGACAAATTTATAGATTTATTATCTCTTTTGACCTCATACGTAATACTGTCCAATTCAAGATCGTTCATTTTAAGTATAGTTTCGCCTCCGTCCTGAGGTCTTCTGGTTAAAGCCCGAACGCGGGCAAGAAGCTCCTCGTAAGCAAAGGGTTTGACTAAATAATCGTCGGCGCCGTAATTAAGTCCGCCAATTTTATCTTGGAGTGCACCTTTGGCGGTAAGAATCAAAATGGGTGTGTGATTTTTCCCCTCGCGCAATTTTCTGCATAGCGTCAATCCGTCCATGCCGGGCAACATCAAATCAAGCACAATGACATCATAGTCCTCACTCGTTGCCATATCATATCCACCGGTGCCGTCATACTCTATATCAACAGCAAAACCTTCCTGAATAAGTCCTCTTTTAATTGAATTTGCAATTTTATGTTCATCTTCTACAATTAGTATTCGCATAAAATTAGAACAATGAAATCTTGCTACAGCAAGATTGAATCTGTCCGTCCTCAACTACTAGTATTCTCATATAAATAACCTGTAATGTTCGTATTTATGACACTAAAATTAATTCAGTACATCGCTAAGCTTGATTATACTCTCAAAGCTGAAAATTAACTGAGAGATAGCTATAATCTACGTATGCAAGTTAGCGAAATATTGCAAAGATATAATATACAACCCAATCCCCTCAAGGATCAGTTCTTTCTAACAAACGAAGAAGTCATTGTAAAAATTGTTGATTTTGCCGATTTAAATAAAAAGGATACGGTTTTAGAGATCGGAGCCGGATTAGGTACCATCACAAAAGAAATTGCACAACGAGCAGGTCGTGTTATTGCCTTCGAGGTAGATAAAAGATTTAAACCTATTCTAACTAAACTCCCCGATAATATTGAATTACATCTCGAAAACGCCTGGAATTATGTGCAACTAGGCGGAAAGGTGCCATATAAAAAGGCATATAATAAAGTAGTATCGAATCTCCCATATTCTTTTGCCGAACCTTTCTTACACAACCTCACATTTTTAAACTATGACAAAGTTATCCTTGTCGTACCCCTTAAAATTCTAAAAAAACTAGAACATGGTATTTTTGGTTCATTTTTTAAAGTAGATGTACTCTTCACCGTCGGGAAAGGAAACTTCTATCCAACTCCGAGAACAAATTCAGTTGTCATTAACCTTGTGAAACTTCCAGACCCGATTCAAACTAAAAATCTCGGCTTATTTTTAAGGCAGTATATCTACCAGCATGAAGGTCAGTTAGTAAAAAACTCAATTATGGAAGGACTAATTAAGTACCATCAACTAGTTTACGGAATACTAGTGACAAAAAACCAGGCTAGAAAAATAATTTCTGATTCCGGGATAGACAAAATACATTTGGACAACAAACCAATTAAACATGACGTCTACGAAATTGTTTCTGAAAAATTTAATAATAACCTCTGGAACAAAAAACAACCTCTGGAACAGATTAAGTAAGATTACGTCTATTTAGCCTCAACTTGCTCTATTGTTATATAGCGATAGAGCAGTCTTTATAAAGTATTTATTCTTAAAATTAAACTCTTACAAGTGAAGTCTCCCCGAGTACGGAAACTCAGGGAATTCTGAATCTAGTCTTAAAGATTTTGAAGAAGAGATGTTGTCTCTGTACAACTAACTTCACCTGTTGATAGATCTACTTCGCCCACTTTCATCTTGCTGGTTTTTGATAGAGCGTTCATCATCCCACGATACAACAATCTTGTTTTATAATCTGCATGTTCTTTAAATTCGAAACGGCCGAATTTAATGGGACTAGGAGCTGGTTTTAATTCAGGATCGCAGGACTTTAATTTTGCTTCAGCTTCCTTTTTGGTTATAATACTGTCAATTTTAACTATTGGATTTATCTGATAATAAACACCTTCCACAAGTTCACCGACTTCGGGATGTTTATCTGTTGGAGGTTTTGCCGCATCTTTCAATTCTTCCAATGAATAAAAATGGTCCGCTCCCATTGGTTTAATCAGAATTCCATCTATAAACTGTAGTGTCACCCAATCTATTTCAAACTCGTATGTTATCCAAAGATTTTCTCCCAGTTGATTTACTTTCAAATCAACTTCTTTAGCAATAATATGTTTTTTAAAATATTCTTCGTCAATCTTATTTTCTTCTAAATATAATTGCTGCCAAATCGGCATATATTTATTTTCTAATTCTTCGGATACGGACGATGACCGTCTTAGTTTATTTGAAGAGGTTAAATTTAATTTCGGAATGACTAATACTATTAACCCTACCGATAATATCAGGAATAATAAGATAACTAAAGATAAACCGCGTCCTTTTGAAGGTAAGTTAACTTCTGACTGTTCTGTCTTTACCGGAATTTCTTGTGACGGAGGAGTAACACTTTCTTTTGTTTCGGAGGGTGGTTGTATAGTTTCCTTCGGTGGATTTTCCTTACTGGCTATAGCATTAAGTTCTTTGAAAGTATTATCAACGACATCTCTTTTTAATCCAAAGGCTAATAGATTTCCTCGGATATCCTCTTTGGTAAAACCCTTAGCTAAATTATCTTCGATATACTTCTTTATTTTTTCATCCACTAATTAATTTTAGCTCTTCCTCTGAAAAACAACAATTTTCGCCAATTCAGCGACAATTATTGATTAAAAATTATGTATTTCACAAATCTTCCTCTTGTGGTCTGTACTCAAGGGCTTCTGTTATATGTTTTTCTATGAAAGTTTGAAATGAAGAGTAAAATTAAATTGACAAGAGAATGGGGGCATATGTATATAAATATTTCTCATTTCATCGCGGTACTTATTTTCCTTTCCGGTTTGTTAAATATTGCATCCAGTTTATTCTTGAAACTTCCAGTAAGAATCGAGTTAGTGGAAGATCTTTTTCCTTTGGGAATAATTCATCTCTCAAGAACACTCGTAATTATTTTCGGGATATTCCTGGTCTTTTTAGCAAGAGGTTTATGGCAAAGAAAAGAACGCTCTTGGTGGCTAAGCGTTATCCTTATCGCGCTCTCAATTGTCCTTCACTTAATAAAAAGGCTTGACTACGAGGAAAGTATAATGCTCCTTTTTATTTTAACTATATTGGTGTTCTTCAAGAATCTTTTTACGGTCAAAAGCTCAAAATTCGGACTTTTAGAAAGTATAAAAACGTCAGGAATTATCTTGATCCTCCTTTTCGTTTATTCATTTTTTGGTTTTTATATACTCCAAGGCCAATTTTCAAACCCAGTTACAATTTCAAACATTTCTAACGATTACTTTTATAGTATCTTCGGTGTCGGGACAGATATTTTGGTTCCACGAACACGCCATGCTGTTTGGTTCGAAGACTCAATTTCTACCTCTGGAATTATAAGCATCGGTCTTATTTTTGCGGCACTTTTCGTGCCTCTTATAGACAAGAAAAAACCAAGTGACGAACAAAAAAATTTAGCAAGAGAAATGATGTTACAAGATGCAACAAACTCAGTAAGCTATTTCGGTTTAATGGCCGACAAATCTTACTTTTTTAACAAAAATAAAACCTCCTTTCTGGCTTACAAAGTAGCAGGCGGCGTTGCAGTAGTTTTGGGAGATCCAATAGGAGAGCCTAAAGATAAATTATTAACACTTCGTGAATTTATAGATTGGATAGAAACAAGGGGTTTAATTTACGCTTTCTACAATATTACTGCTACAGCATCTGTCTCTTTAAAAAAGCTCGGCTTAAAGTTACTGAAGGTAGGTGAAGAAGCAATAGTTTATACCTCTGACTTTTCTATTGATAAGCCGGAGATGAAAGATGTTAGGTATGGAGTTAATAGAATTAAGAAATTAGAGATGAAACTGGTTTGGTATCAGCTGGATCAAATCCCATGGTCAGTTTTACAGGATGTAGATAGACTGTACAGAAGCTGGTTGCAGGCCAAAAAGGCTCCCGCCCTTTCCTTTTCCTTGGGATTTTATCCCTTTCCTCTGGAGCCAAAGGCATACCTTCTCGTGGTCTATTCTAGTGAAAACCAAATCCAAACTGCTTTCAGTTTTTATTCATACAAAAAACAAAACGGAATGGTTTTAGATTTAATGATAAGAGGAAGCGGAACGCCTAACGGCGTAGTCGAAGGAGCACTTGCAAATACAATATTGCATTTTAGAGATTTAGGACTTCAAGAGGTAAGTTTGGGTATGGCACCGCTTGCCAACGTGGGTCCAAAAGAAAAATTAATAGACAAAGCAATAAGTTATCTTTTCAATAATTTCAATCAATTTTACGGTTATAAATACCTTTTTAACTTTAAAGAAAAGTTTAATCCTTCATGGAAACACAAGTATCTAGCATATAAAAATGTTGCTGATCTACCTAAGATTACCTTTTCCCTAGTTCGTGCACATTTCACTGAAAAAGATACCAGGAAATTTCTGTTAGATACTTGATGGTAGTCATATCCGGACCTAAAAAATTTTTACTATTGTTTTTTTTAAGCATTTTTCTCTACGGCATTTTTCACTGGGAGGTTATATTTACTGGACTACAACATTCCTTCTATAAACTAAGAAATTACGGAAAAAATTCTTCCGAGAGTAAAATAGACACCTTCAGCTTTAACTCAAATTCTTATGCAGGACTGCAAAAAGAGGCAAAGGTATACCTACCCAAAGTGTATTTCGAAGAGAGTGACAAACAATATCCGGTTTTGTACCTGCTACACGGATTCCCGGGCTCGGACATCGACTGGTTAATAAATGCCGATCTGCAAAATAAACTGGATGAATTAGTAGTCAGCAATAAATTGCCTGCCTTAATTGCGGTTTTCCCGGATGGAAATGGTCCTATTGTAAAAGATAGCCAATATTTAAATGCAACAACAAAGATAAATCAACTTGCTGAAGATTATATTCTGGAATTAATGGAAAAGATCGATGCTTCCTATAGAACTTTAGATAAAAGAGAGAGTCGGGCCATCGGCGGTATATCAGCAGGCGCATACGGAGCAATGAACGTTGGTCTTCACCATAACGACAAGTTCGGCATAATAATCAGCCATAGTGGTTATTTTATAAACAATGAATCGATTACAAAGAAATTAATTAATAGCGATGATTTTTCTGCAAATAATCCTCTTGAATACCTACCAAATAGCGAGCTTAACCCAAAAACTTACATCTATTTTGATATCGGCGAAAAAGATAATAAGGGATACATTAATCAAAACCAGAAGCTGGATGAAATACTGAGACAAAAAGGAATCGAACATGAATTTAAAATAACGTCCGGCTGGCACGACTGGGAAGTTTGGAGAAGAAATATTTCATTTTCCCTTGAGTTTTTAGGAAAATATTTAGAATTCTGATTCCTTTGATCTATACTGGAGTACCTCGGCTATGTGGGTGGTGGATATTTCTATAATTCCTCCCAAATTAAATAACTAGTACCTATTTAGCCTCAACTTGCTCTATTGTTATATAGCGATAGAGCAGTCTTTATACAGATTCAAGAAATTTATTAATTACCTTTATTTACTAAATTGAAAGTTTCCGTAACAATTTTTTTGATATCATCACTTAAATTATATTTACCAATTTCGTTTTCCTTAACCCACGCAAAATTTTGATGCTCTTCGCTTAATTTTACTTCCACGCTACCTATTGGTTTACAAAGAAAAGATATTTGGGTCGAATCTCTTGTTTCATTTTCTTTTTCAACTTTAAACTCAAAAACGCCAACAGGAATTAGAACTTCAATATCAATTCCGGTTTCTTCTTTAACTTCACGAACAATAGCATCCTGGGACTTTTCGAAAAACTCTCTTTTTCCGCTGGGTATTTCCCAAATATTAGGAAATACTTCCTCATCCGAGCTTCTTTGGATGATTAAAACTTTTCCTCCAGATATAATAATCCCCGCGACAATTATTTTTTGAATTACTGTTTTCATTTATCTTTGTTTGTACCAATCTATAAATTTGTCAAAAACTTCCGGCCAGACATTATTGTCGTATTCTTTAATTTCTTCATCCTTAAATTCCGCAAAGGTCTTATCATATCCGTCAGGAACTAATACCCTATCAAAGTCTCTAATTAGCCCCTTTTTATTATGAGTAAGTTTTTTTACTACTTGTCCTTTTTGGACACCGATAAATACTTTTTCATTTTTATTATCTTTATAACAAAGTATGTTTAATAATTCCCAATATCTATCTACTTTATCCTGCACCAACTTTAATAATCCCTCCGCACCAATGTATTTATCAAACATTTTTATAAAAGTTTTTGGGAAATTATTCAAAGTTCGCACTTGAAAGGAACCATCCAGGACAAATAAAGGTTTTCTTAATTTTGCAAAGGCAAAGTTAGCTTTTTCTTTGGCAATTATCTCTCCCTCCTCGCTTCTTGATTCCGGAACATCTATATCGAACTGCTTTAACGCAATTCCTTGTTTTTCAAAAAATCTTTTCGCCAAATTAAATTTCCAGGAATTTGATGTAGCAAAATAAACGCTTTTCATTTCTTGATTATAACTGGAGTGATTAAGATAATCCAAAACTTGAAAATTAATCCTCTTCTTTCGGCCTATATTGAAGTGCTTCGGCGATGTGAGTAGTAGTTATAACTTCCACACCTTCCAAGTCTGCAATTGTTCGAGCAACTTTAATAACTTTATGGTAAGAACGGGCAGTTAAGTTCATTGACGCAACTGCACTTCGAAGAATTGCATAACATTCCGGAGATAATTTGCAGAATTCTTTAATTGCCTTTGAACTCATCTCACTGTTTGACTTAAATTTACTACCTTTAAAGCGTTTAATTTGCATATCTCTGGCTTTTTGGACTCTTGTCTGAATTGACTTAGAACCTTCTGCTTTCTCTTTATTTCCCACGAGCTTATCAGTTTCCAACAAACGCAATGACATGTGTTAATCAATACCTTTAGCGCTAGATAACATGATCATTGTTGAGACTCGGCTTGGGCCGTCTATGCCTTCAATACATCATTTTGGAATAATAAATTCCTGTGTTACAATTCGTAAATAATATTAGTATGATTGAAAGTTTACGTGGTTCTCGGGCAATTTTGTTTCGGAATGCAGAAGATGGAAGTTTGGCGTGGGACATACTTCCAGATACTGCCAAATTCGACAGATTAATTGCTGAACGGGCAAGTCAAGGATTAATTCCAATTGCAGCAGTAACCCCATCAGAAGCCTTAAAGGCAATTAGAACTGATCAACAACTAAAAGAAATTGAAAGAGACTGTGATCCAAGATTTTCTTAATAAGATGAATGATATTAATAATAAAATTAAACCAAGAGTAAGGCTTATTATCATCAAAAAAGGAAAGGTCTTAATGTCCTACGTCAAAGATGAAAACTTTTACTTTTTCATCGGTGGCAAAATGGAATATGGTGAAACAATTAAAGAAGCGTGCATCAGAGAGGTACAGGAAGAATGTAAGGCTAATTTCAAATTTGAAAAAATACTTTATATAAGAGACTACATTAAACCTGAAATTAACGATCACAGTCTTGAGTTATATATAAAAGGCGACATCGATAAGTTTAATGAAGTCGAGGGAGTTTTAGATAAAGAGTTCAATGGAAATCATTGGCAAACATGGGTTGATATTAATAAACTAAAAAACTTGGACATCAGACCTAAAAAACTAGTAACAGTTTTAATAAAAGACCATAAGAACGGATTTAAATTCCCAACTTCATATCTGGGCGAAATAGACTAATTATTAATAACAAATACTTGATTAAGTCTAAATCTGCGCGGATTTTAGCTCTTAAAGTTCAGTTTCTTCAATAAAACTACCGTAAATGGAAAGGGGTGTTTGCTTTTTAATATTTTTACATTCTCCTTTTTAACAAATTTCTCAAATGCCCTCGCTGTCCACCAATTAATATGTCCCTTGCTACTTCCAAACCGAGTAATATTTCGACCAATTACAAGGTTTTTCAGACTGAATATAGGCTCATTCGGTACCGACAAAATCAAATATTTCTTTGACACCCTAATCATCTCCTTCAATGCCTTTCTAGGAGTTGTGAGGTGCTCCAAAACTTCAGTACAAATAACTAAATCGAAGGTTTTGTCTCTGAAAGACAACTTGTAAATATCTCCAATTCTTAAATCCAAATTAGAGAATATTTCCTTTCCAAGAGAAATTGCCTCTTGAGAGTTGTCGATACATACAAGCTTTTCACCTATATTGGCTTTTTTAAAACGATCCAAAGTAAACCCCTCACCCCCACCTGCATCCAAAACAGAAGAAATGCTAATGTTCTTTAACATTTCGAAAATTGACTTGTAAAGCGAGTTAATTGTCCACTTTCTAACTGGATTTGTGCTTGTGTGTTTCAGGTAGTTAAATGTCAATTTGGCTTTAGGCATTCTGAGTAAAGCAATCATTAAACTCCTGAAGTATTTTTTCAATAGAGCTTTTATAATTAGTATAATTTTTGTTGTTGTGATCTATGTGGACGAATAAATTTTTAAGCTTTACCCATTTATACCGACGAAGTTCATTAGCATTTAATTTTATATCCCTATCATCTCCCAAACATTCAACCAGAAAAAATTTCTGAATCTGACCACGCCATCTATGACCAGCCAGCTTAACGGATTCATCATCCCAATCATACTTGTTTATCTGAATGCTCTTCCCTATAAATCTAAATTTGTTAGTACCCAGCTCTTCTAAAAGTTCCCGCTTGGCGGCCTGCTCTTCTGTTTCTCCACCATTAACTCCTCCTTGAGGAAATTTCCAAAAATTTTCAGGCCATTTAATCTGTTGAACTAATAAAAATTTGTCCCCTTTAAATACAATACAGGAAACATTATCTCTGTACGACAATTTCTTTGTTTGAACTAATTTATTCATACAATTATGCTACAACAGGCGTTTTAAAACTGAAAGATCTAACAAAAGTTCACTTCTATCCCTGGGGCTGTGAATACCATTAAACGTTCTTGCATTTTGATCTGTTGTTCTCTGTCCAAATGAACCAGTAAAATCCCAACATATTGCTGGACATGAATTGGAATCCATAGACAAAAGACCAGTTCTTGCTATTTCTGGTCCGCACACAGTTTTTCTTATAGAATCTGGTCCTCCTCTTACAAAATATTTAGTAAAGATAGCTTGCAAGTCATCACCCTCTCTGAGAGGTTCAACATTTACACCAGAGTGTTTCTTTCGTAAAATTTCCTGGTATTCCAAAGCCGTAAAATGTTCAAAAGTAACCAACCTTGAAGGGGCTGTCACAAATAATAGAAACAAAAGTGCTCCATGGGGAAACAGATCATGATAATCCGCAAGTGCCGCACCGTGGAGTGCCCAATACTCTTGAGGTTTATAGATAAAATCAGTTGAAGACAATATTTTTACCCCAATTTGACCTGTCAAATATTGTTCCATTACACACTGTGCCTGCACCATTTCTGGTTTGATTATTATCAATCCCAAGTTCTTTGGTGCATTGGGGAGTATCTCTCGAGTATCGATAGAAGACACCTCGTCAAGATGGAAATGTTCTCTGATAAGTTCTAGGCGGGTCCTTGAATCTGCCCGAACAAACACGGATGGTTCAAGACCTTTTTGCTCTAGAATAGCTAATGCTTGTTGTTTTAAAAATACCGATTTACCGTCGCAGCGCTCGCATACCATATCTATCCAAACATAATGCAGTAAGGATTTTTACCTTGAATAGAATTTAACTTTATAAGTTCCATCTCAACATTCATTCCTCCACAATGAACAAGAAGTTCAGGACAACTCAGGCATCTTGCAACCACTTCGTTACTGAAGCCTCTGAATTCATTTAACTTTTCCGAATATCTCCAGACATTCAGCATACTGTAACTTTCTTCCTTTATATTTCCTAATTTCAATTTAGAATCAATATATGGAGCATATCCACCAGCATACATTGACCCATCGGGTGTCAAATTAAATCTTGTGAAGCCATCTGGTCCACCTATTTTCAGTCCAAGTTCATTCATTCTTATTGAATTTATTCGTGCAACATACGATCCAAACATAATGTTAATGTCGGGATACCTTCTGACAATGTCAATGGCACGGTCGTTAAATTGACGCAACCGATTATAGGTTATTGCACCATCTTGTATCTCTTTTGCTCTTCCAGTTAATCTCATATGAAAGAAGTTCATCTCGCTAATATATTCACCAACAGACTGAATAACATTTTCCATATCATCATCATTTTCTCCAGTCAACACTGTATTAGTTCTCAAAACTACACCTCTCCTGTGTAATTCCTTTAATGTTTCCATCGTCCTATCATAATTTCCCTCTCCTCTTATGTCGTCGTGTCTTTCTCTCGAACCATCGATACTTGTTGTAACCTGATCAAGATTTAATTCTGCAAGCCTGTCTATCACACTCTTGTCTCTGTAAACACAGTTCGTATTCAAAGAAACGGCAAACCCCAGCTCTTTAGCCAATGCTAAGATTTCAAACCAATCGGGTCTTAAAGTAAACTCTCCGCCCGTAAACCTTACGTCAAAAACATGATTTTGTCTCATACCACGAAGCGACTCAAAAACTTCTTGTGTTGTCAATTCATCCTTATCCCTAGAGCCAGAAGAATTAAAGCAGTGTTTACATTGTAGATTACACATTTTTGTAGCTTCAAAGTAGACCCTTACAGGTGAATAAATAATATCTTTTGGCAGATTACCCGTTTCCGCTTGCCAATGCTCATAATTTTCAACCACATCACCATTTGATCTAATACCTCTTTCTATTTCTCCTCGTGTTAAAAAAGTATGTCTTAACAGCCTTCTATCGTAAAGTGTCCCGCCAAAAACTTCGTCTCGTAACACAAATCTCTCTGACATATTTACTTTTGTTCTCCAATTTCCCGCTCCAATTGCAAAACCTCGTGTTCAAAGCTTTTTGCTAAGTTTGCAGCCGCATCATTAATCCCCTCAGCACTTACACCTTCTCCAAGCTCTTTTGCGGCAGTAAAAACCGATAAAAAGAAATATAAGTTAAGATCATTCAATCTATCTCGGAATGCTCCTGAAAAGGTCGTATCCCTTTCCAGTTGCTTTTCAACCTGCCTGTGTAAAAACATAAATCTCTCCATAAACGGTAAATGTTCCCTCGTAAGAGTCCTGCCAATCCTCCTCAGGTTATCAATTCTTGCTGGTACTTCGTAAGTAAAATAGTCAGGATTACCAGCGTCAGGCCATATTTGTGCAGTTTTTTTAGTCAGCTCCATTGCGTCAGTACCTGGTATCAGATTCATTTCTTGAAAGTATTTGTCGAGCCTTGCAAAACCCAAATCGTGGAGAACTTGAGCATTCTGTTCAACATCTTCTTCCCTGGTCCAGGGAGTAACCATCATCCAACCGAAACGGACATTAATCCCTAAGTCTGTCAAAGTATCCACAGCTCTTTTATCATCCTCAACTCTGCCACCCTTTCTCATCATCCTTTTGATCTCTGGAATAGCGGTCTCTATACCCAAATAAACTTCCTTCAGCCCAACATCCCTTAAATCTTGCCATACGTCTTTAGGCACGTTAACTACTTCCTTCGACCTGGAATCAATAATAAAACCGATGTTTTGTCGACTATCCCTTAGCTCACGAACAAATTCTTTTACTCTATCTGCATGCCTGGGAGCTCCGATAAAATCAGCGTCAATAAAGCGGTACAGATCAATATTCGGATACTTCGCTCTTGTATCCTTAATTTCTCCCACAATACTTATTGGAGTCCTGGCTCTCCACCTCGTTGAAGGAGAATCTGCATCGGTAAAGGGATCCAGTGCACAAAAAGAACATCTACAGTAACAACCTCTGGAACCTTCAATTGCGAATTCAGTTAACTTATACCTAGCAGCGTAGTGTTCGGGATACGGCAACTGATCCAGGTCTCGTATTTTATCCCTTCTTGGATTTATTCGAACGCCTTGATCAGCTCTGTAAATAATTCCTTGCGTATTTTGCCAATCTTTACCTGAAACCACCCCGGTAGCCAAATCAAGCAGGGTTAATTCTCCTTCACCACGAACCACCGAATCAGCGCTAGGAATAGTTGTTAAGGCCCTTTCTGGTTGAAGAGTAGGAAAATAATTGCCCAGTGTAACATGTGGGGTATTCTTTCCCCGCCCTTCTTTCTTGACGATAGTGGCTAAATCTTCACTCCAGCTTGCCCCCTCAACAGTAATCAAGGAAAGCCCGACTATCGCAGGAAGACCCCGTTCCAGAATCTCCTGAGCTATGGCCTCAGGGGTATCCCTGTCCATTCGTGCGTCGTATATTTCAGTTTCAAAACCATTAGCTTGGAGATACGAGGATAGGTAACCAATTCCCAAATTTTCTCTGGGAATCGTTGACTGAACGTAGTTTCCTCTACTGTCAGGATGAATCAGAGTAGCCCGAGGTCTTTCAACGCCCATAGTTATGCGTAAGTATAAGAATTTGACCTGCGACAGTCAAATTTGCGCTGTATTCTCCGTAGAAATCCGGCACTCCAGAGTAAAATATGGATGTGCTTAATAAAACCAAAATAATTCTTTGTAAGGAAC
>MGHG01000016.1 GCA_001793095.1 Candidatus Woesebacteria bacterium RIFCSPLOWO2_01_FULL_39_23 | reverse complement strand
TTCCCTCTCGTTTATATTCCAGAATAATATCTCTTGGCTTTACTCTCATACAACAGTTTATTACTGTTGCAAATGTGGTGCTAGATTACGCTCTCCTTGCTTGGATCGACTTCATTTGTTAATCTATAATGAGTTCTATTATCATGTTAAAACTCGAGAAAGTTTCAAAATCCTTCGGTGATGTTAAAGCAGTCGAAGATATCACCTTCGAGGTAGAAAATGGGGAGTTTGTTTTTATAACAGGAGCATCGGGAGCTGGTAAAACTACTGTTATAAAGTTAATATTACGCGAATATTTACCCGATACCGGACAAATTATTATCGACGGAGAGGATATAACCAAGGCTAAGGATAAAGAAATCCCAAAAATCCGCCAGCAAATTGGCGTAGTTTTTCAGGACTTCAAGGTATTATCTGAGAGAACCCTTCGGGAGAATATTGAGGTGGCCCTCGCAGTTGCCAAAGTTCCACAAAACGAGTGGAAAGAAAGAGTGAATCATGTGCTCAAGCTGGTGGGTTTAATGGAAAGGGGTAATTTTTTCCCTTCCCAACTTGCAGGTGGCGAACTGCAAAGAACTGCTTTGGCGAGGGCATTGGTAATAAATCCGAAAGTAATTTTAGCGGATGAGCCGACAGGTAATCTTGACTGGGAGACCGCCGACTCGATAATGGATTTATTCGATAAAATCAATAAAGAGGGAAAAACAATTATTATGGCAACGCATCATAAGGGTATAATTGATAAGATGAAAAAAAGAGTGATTGAAATTGAAAAAGGGAAAATTGTCAAGGACAGCGGCAAGAAAGAAAGTCATAAGGAAAAACCTAAAGAAGAAGTGGCCGAAGAAAAATAGTATGCATTTAAAAACTGCCTTAAATAGTATCAGGAGATCTCCCTTTCAGGCGATGGCTGCAATTTTTGTTTTAACCACAACCTTTTTTGTGGCGACCGTGCTTTCGATCTTTATATATTCTTCGGGACAGGTAATCAGGTATTTTGAGACCAGACCACAAATAATTGCATTTTTGAAAGATGATACAACTGAATCTGATATTACGATACTTGAGGCTAAATTAGCCTCAGATGCAAGATTAAAAAATGTCAGTTATATATCAAAAGAAAAAGCTCTTGAGATTTATAAAGAGGCGACGAGCGAAAATCCGCTTCTGTCTGAACTAGTAAGCCCCTCAATTTTTCCGGCGAGTTTGGAGTTTTCGGTAAACGATCTGACGGACGCTGAATCAGTGATCGATGAAGTTAAGAAAGAAAGCATAGTTGAAGAGGTTGGTTTTACTGCCAGTTTGGGCGGGGAGTCGAGTTTGACTGATGTTGTCGGGAGGCTAAGAAAGGTAACTTATTATATTAGGGTTGGGGGATCGGTCTTTGTAGGCTTTTTATTGGGAACGTCTCTTTTGGTAATTTTGATAATTATCGGCATGAGAATTACTGCGAGAAGGGGTGAGATAGAAATACTCGATTTGATCGGAGCTACTCCCGGATTTATTCGCTCACCGATTTTAATTGAGGCGGTACTCTATGCACTCATCGGAGTATTCATCGGTTGGTTAAGTTCATTTATATTGATTTTATATAGCACTCCCACCTTGATCCGCTATTTCGGGGATATTCCGGTGTTACCATCAAATACTCTAAGATTACTAATTATTCTTCTTATTATTTTGGGATCCGAGGTTTTGATAGGTATAGTATTGTCCTTGACAGGAAGTATACTGGCAGTGTCTCGTGCCAGACGTAAAAAATAATGCGGATTTTCCTGAAATATTTCTTCACATTTGTCTTTTCAATAATATTACTGGGAATAGTATTTGCATACCTTCCCGTCAAAGCACAGGACGCTTCTAAACTTACACAATTAAGCGAGGAAATTCAAAAATATGAAAACGAATTAAAAAGGCTTGGTGCGGAAAAATCAACACTTTCAAATCAAATTGCTCAATATGACGCTCAAATAAAGCTTACAACCTTAAAAATATCCCAGACCGAGGCGAGAATACTTCTTTTAGGGGGAAGAATTGACCGACTGCAAGGGTCATTAGACTCACTGAAGGACGCTTTTGTCATACGGGCGAATCAGACCTACAAGATGTCACGTTTTAGTGAGCCATATTTACTTCTTTTTACATCTCCCAATCTTGAGGGAACAGTATCGAGCTTTCATTATCTTAAAAGAATACAGGAAGCCGACAGATCCTTACTTGATAAACTGAAAGTTGCACAGGAGGCGTATTTAGAGGAGAAGTCTACTCAGGAGGAACTTCAGAATCAGCTGGAATCTCAAAAACGATCTCTTGCTTCTCAGAAGTCGGCTAAAACAAGACTATTGGAACAAACAAAGAATGATGAGATTAAGTATCAACAGCTTTTATCACAAGCGCGATCTGAATTTGAGGCAATCCAGGCTATTATTGCCGGAAAGGGGCAGGAGTCGGAAGTGGGTCATGTTAACGAGGGTGACAGAATCGCGTCAATTATTCAGGGTGCATCATGTAATTCAAGCGGGGACCATCTCCACTTTATTATAGGTCAGGGAGGTACGGTATTAAACCCCTTTAGTTATCTAAGAAGCGGAGTAAGTTATGAAAACTGTTCGGGTTCCTCCTGCGGCAGTGGTGATGGGGATGCTTTTAATCCAAGCGGTTCATGGAATTGGCCGATAAATGAACAAATTTCATTTTCGCAGGGTTTCGGTTCAACTTGGGCAGTCAGAAATACTTGGGTCGGGCGTGTTTATAATTTTCATAACGGTATTGATATAGATAGTAACTCCTCGGCAACAGTGAAGGCGGTAAGGGGGGGTACTTTATACAGAGGAAGTTATGCGGGTTCGGGTGGATGCAGACTTCGATACGTCAGAGTAAACCACGACGAAAATGACCTCGAAACGTATTATCTCCATATTAACTATTGACCATTGACCAGTGACTGTTTGTTATTGGCTGTTTACATGACGTCCCACACTACCGTCATCCTGAACTAGTTTCAGGATCACAAGCGCGGAATACAATTTAAGACCACACCGGGTGTGACCGAGTCTAACACACCCGGTGTGAAGAGCATCTGGAATTAAAACCGGGAAGTGCTATAGTATTTGGTAATAGGCAGGCTATGAGTAATACCGTGAAGTTAATTTTACATACTATATTATTTTCGAGTGTAGTATTAATAAGTTTCCTTCTTCTATCGTCACCCGCATCTGCTCAGATTTTGGTTAACGAACTAGGAATATGGGATTCCCCAGATTGGATTGAACTTTATGCTTTTGAAGACATAGATATTTCGGGTTGGGTTTTGGATGATAATGGTACAGCCTCTGACCTTTATACCTTTCCCCAGGGAAGTTTGGTTGGACCTTCGAATCAAACTACTTATGTGGTAATTCCCGTCTCAGATAGGTTGAATAAATACGGCGATATTATTACTTTATATAGACCTGGTAAAACAGAAGTTGTCGACGAAATTGCATATGGAGATAAGGGTGGTGTATGTGTTCCACCAACTTATTTAGGTTCGGTAGGTAGATATCCTGATGGTAACCAGACAATTGATCACTTCGCCGTATCAACTAAGGAGTCTTCAAATGAAGGTGGAACACTAGATCCTTGTCCCGTTCCCACAGCTGAGCCGACGGAAATACCGGAGCCGACTAATACACCAGTTCCACCGACTTCGACCCCCAAACCAACTTCAACTCCCAAGCTGACTAATACGCCCACACCAAAACCATCCTCGACACCGAAACCGACATCGCCAACTATCCCTTCTCCGAAGCCGGAACCGACCGATAAGTCGCAAGAATTACCGGATGACGTTGGAGTAGATGAATTAAGAAATCAAGTTCAGAATAATGGTGGCGACGCAGAAGTATTGGGAACAAAAGAGGAAAAGAAACCAAAAATCCAAATTCTTCCGATTATTATAATTACGACAGGCTTGGTTTTTATCGGAGGTGCGGCAGGTTTATATTTCAAAGACAAGCGAAAAGGTAGTAATATTACTAGAGAAGATGAACAAAAATGAAAAAGTACATATATTTTTCGGTTATTGGTTACCTTTTCTCCTATGGGCGATAGTAATATTTTTGTTTTCCGCTAATCCGACAACCCGTACCTCAGAAATTCATTGGCAGGATTTTATTGTTAAAAAAACTGCACATATAGTCGAATATGCCGTTTTTACTACACTATTGTATAGAGCATTACGGAAGAGTGACTTCGATTTGAAAAAAGCCGGTTACACTGCCTTGGCGACTGCATTTTTGTACGGAACGACAGATGAGTATCATCAATCTTTTACACCCGGTAGAGAACCGACCCTGCGGGATATAATTTTTGATTCACTCGGATCGGGAATTGCACTATACGTCATTTGGTATTATTTACCCAAGGCATCTCAAAGTTGTAAAAAATTAGCAAAAAGAATGGAGATTATCTAAATGAAAAAAATTTTAGTAACAGGTGCAGGTGGGTATATAGGATCAAACGCGACCTATCTTTTGCTGCAGAAGGGTTATGATGTTGTCGCTCTTGATAATTTTTCAACGGGATATAAAGAGCCGTTGGAATGGTTGAAGTCTAAGTTTCGTCCAAAGGACGATCAGCCTTTGGCTGGTAAGTTCAGATACTACAAAGCTGACCTGAAAAGTGATTTGGAGCCAATATTCACTAAAGAAAAGGGAATTGATGCAGTTCTCCACTTTGCAGCCCACTGTTCGGTTAACGAATCGATGGAAAAACCTGAAAAATACTTCACTAATAATGTCTGCGGATCACAAAGTTTATTTTCGACAATGCTTAAATACAATATTAGAAATATTATCTTTTCGTCAACCTGTGCGGTTTACGGAGAAGCACAGTATGTCCCGGTTGACGAAAAACACCCGACACATCCGGCCAATCCATACGGTGAGTCAAAGAAGATAATAGAGCAAATGCTTAAGTGGTACGGGAAACTTAAAGATTTTAACTATGTCATCTTAAGGTATTTTAATGTCTGCGGCGCAAGCGACGACGGGGAGATCGGTGATTCTAAAAAACCATCCGTTCTTTTGGTTCAAAATGCTGTTCGCGGTGCACTTGAAATTGAGCCTTTTTTTCTAACCTGTCCCAAGGTCGATACTCCCGATGGAACTCCGATAAGAGATTATGTGAATGTTGTTGATCTTAACGAAGCTCATATTAAAGCTTTGGAGTATTTATTTAGAGGGGGTAAAAGCAAGATTATTAATTTGGGAACGGGTACGGGGAATTCGGTCCTGGAGATTGTTGACAAGGTCCAAAAAGTTACAGGTGTAAAATTTGAACTAAAGCGGGGAGAGGCAAGAAAAGGGGAATATGCCAAAGTGTTTGCCGATATTTCAAAGGCAAAAAAGGTTTTAGGGTGGGAGCCGAAAAGTAATATCGGAGATTCAGTTAAATCGCTTGTTACCTGGTATAGCAAACATCCAAAGGGGTGGAAATACTAACGGGTTGACAAAATAGGTTATTTAGGTTATTTATATATGGACTAGGATGCGAAAGTTTTTTTTAGTTTCAGTATCTGTTTTTATCCTCCTTTTTCTTTTTGTTTTCAGTATGCCCCTCAAAGCACAGCAAAATGCTGACGTTGGGGTAAGAACTAGGATTATTGTAAAAACCAAATCATTTGCTCCAAATTTTATAACCCAAAATATATTCAAAAATTTAGGAGCCTACTCTCAGGAATCCTTAGGCCTTCCCAGAATGTTTGTAGTAGAGTTTCCGGGAGGTAAGCTGGCGGAGCTCTTACAAAAGCTTACTAATAATTTTTTTATTGAATATGTCGAAGAGGATACCGTTGTCAGGGCACTTAATACTCCCAACGATGCAATGTTTGGCAGTCAATGGGGATTAGCTAAGATCCAAGCGCCTTCCGGTTGGAATATAAACACTGGGAGCGAAAATGTGACGGTGGCTATTTTGGATACGGGAATAAACGGCTCTCACCCCGATCTTTCAGGTAAAATAGCAACTAGCGTTAACTGTACGAGAAGTTTTTGTCCGCAAGATTCTCCGACGGACGCCAACGGCCACGGGACACACGTAGCAGGAATTGCGGCAGCGGTTACCAATAATACTTTGGGTGTAGCTGGAGTTTCGTGGGGAGCGAAGTTGGCCTCAGTGAGGATTCTAAATTCATCGGGCAGTGGTTATTCCTCTTGGCTCGTTCGGGGTATAACTTGGGCTGCTGATAACGAAATTGACGTTATTAGCATGAGCTTAGGAAGTTCTTTTTCTTCTTCATCAGTAAGAGATGCAATAGATTATGCTTGGGGTAAAGGTACCATCTTAGTAGCAGCAGCAGGAAATAATTCATCAACTTCTCCGATTTATCCGGCTTATTATACAAATGTGATTGCTGTTGGGGCGACCGATGAGAATGATAATAAGGCAAGCTTCTCGAGTTACGGGGTCTGGGTCGACGTGGCCGCTCCTGGAGTTGCCATTTTGTCAACCTATGGTAGCAATTACGCATCACTTTCGGGAACCTCAATGTCTACCCCATTTGTTTCTGGTTTGGCAGCTTTGGTTTTATCACACAACCCGAGTTGGGGAAATTCTCAAATTAGAAGTAAGATCGAATCAACGTCAGATGCTGTATCAAATACGGGAACTTATTATAAATACGGGCGTATCAATGTTTGTAAAGCCTTAGATTGCACTGGATCTCCAATTCTGCCAACTCCAACAGTTACACCAATTACACCCACTCCTACAAATACGCCGACTCCGACGCCAACTCCAACAGTTACACCCACTCCAACTCCGACTTCTGTTGTAACTTCAACACCAATCCCCACTCCAACTCCTACTCCATCTACATCAAAACCCTGGTGGTGCAGCATTTTCCCGACTTCGCCAAGCTGCCTGTGAGTCTTTACTTGTTGGAGTAATATTATTTGATGGGACTAATAATTACATTTTTAGCGGCAGCATTTTTGATAGCCGGAGTTGTGAGGGGAAGTTTTGTCAACAAACGAGCCAACGAAGAGTTACCTTTTCCTACTCCCGTCAGCCAAGAGGTGGAAGGGTCCACGGATGACAGAGATGTTCCTTATTACGATGATGATAAAGAAGAAGATGAAGTAATCGAAACGATCACTCCTTTTATACCGACACCCACCGTTTCGGATAGTCAAACTTCTGACAGTAGTGCAACTAACGCTTACATCTATCCTAACTCGACCGTTTTAAGCACAACCGCAAATAGTATAGAGTTATCTTCTACCTCCGATCCTGGAGATATAACAAATTGGTATAAAAAGTTATTTGAAGAGAAACACTTTAAAGCCCGGAGTTTCGCCCAGACAAACACGAACGGGCACGTTCTCAATAAGCTGGCAGGTGCAGGAGGATCGCTAGATTTAGAAGTTGAGATTGAGAAAAAGCCTAACGAGAAAATAACTGTAATTAAAGTGACTTACTAACCCTTCTTAGAAATTTTCCGAATGTTCTTGACAAACTCTTTTTTCTTCTATATTATGCTTTTACGTTTTATCTGCCCGTTATAGGATATTATTTTTTAACATAAATGCAGATAAATCAAATTACTTTAGGAACAATGAATCGGGATTTTTTAAGCGCTTCTCTTGATGCAAAACCTTCGCGTTTAAATCAGATTGTTAAAAATATTACAGAACATTTCAGAAAAATTATAGTATATATGAAAGCAAGCAGTTTAAGACTTTTTTCAATAATTACACGACTTACCACCAGACCAAGAGTAGAAAGTGGTTATGAGACTGACGCCGAGAGAAGGGAGAATTTTAATCTGAATAGAAAATTACCAAAAAGGAAACTTAGATTAGTGTATTTTGTTATTGTTATAATATTAATAGTCGGAGCTTATGCCCTCTTGCGAAGGT
Source organism: Candidatus Woesebacteria bacterium RIFCSPLOWO2_01_FULL_39_23 (assembly GCA_001793095.1). GTDB lineage: Bacteria > Patescibacteriota > Microgenomatia > UBA8517 > UBA8517 > HO2-FULL-38-9. Next base: position 40,904 of record MGHG01000016.1, on the reverse strand, counting down.
CAGCGGCTAAAGCATTGGCGAGAAAAACGAACCTGAAGATTTCTGACACTAGAATTCAGAATGTTCCTACCGTCGTGATTGGCAAAGATTTTGACTTTGATGCAATCAATGTTGACAAGAAAAAGGTCAGGATTAAATTTGCGCTAGTTCAAGCCGAGCGAAAAAGCCAAATTAAAGTCAAGGGTGAAGAAAGAAGCATAAGCGGAGATCAGGATTATTTACTTCTTCGGATTGAGTTAACAAACGATACTACTGAGAAATTGGCGTTTGCTACGGTTGACTATGTCAGACTCAAGGCGGATGACGATAAATTATTTGCCCCGGATTTTCATAATGGCAACGTTGTAATCGATCCCCTCTCGGTTAGGAAAGACCTTCTGGCCTTTGTGGTCAATAAGAGTGGTAAAAGCTTCATGCTGTCGGTTGGTGAGCTGTCGGGGGAGAAGCAGGTGGTCGAGGTTAAGTTTTAGCATCTAATAAAAAAGTGATCAATGAAGAAAAGAAAAAAACTAAACGGTAGAACCGAGAACAACCAGCAACTTTTTGCTGAGGTGGGAGAAGCTTTAAAAAGTGTAAAAGGCTGGGGGAGCGTCGAGATCTTTGTCCAGGATAGTAAAGTGGTTCAAATTACCCAAAGAAACATAAAAAAAACTAAGTATGACATTACCAATTTATTTAGGTCTTGACATACTACGTATTTATTGTCTATAGTCCTAGGTACTTGAGGAAGCTGACCGCAATCGGAGGCACCCATATAAATTATATTTCGGGTGCCTTTTTTAATGAGAATAATGAATATAACTTTGAGTAGTGAAAATCTTCAATATTACTTTGAACCAGCACCTTTATTTATGCATAAACATAATGGCTGGTTATGATCTAGAAAGGGGGTGAAAAGAATTTATGAAACTTAAAAAAACAATTGCAACGGGAGCTGCATTACTAGGGCTTCTTCTTAATTCTGGAATAGCCTTTGCTGCAGCCGATGCAGAAGCAACCGTCGGAGACGACGGAGATTCTAGTTCCTACACTGAGGACAACGACTATTTAAAGATAGATGTTGATAATCATGGCCATGTTGACAACTTGGATGCTGGAGTTGGTGTATCAGGCGCTAATTTCCAAGATGGAAATGACGACGACGGTGAAATTTTAACCGGAGATGCTGATGGACACGGCACCAGTGATAATTTTGTAAACAGCACCATGGGTGAGATCAGTGAGGAAGAGGAAGGATCTGATGCTGAAGCAAGTGTTGGTGAGGATGGATTTGCGGACGCCGAAGCTTATGATAATGACGTATTAAAAGTCTATATCGATAACTGGGCTGAAGTAGATAACTTAACTCTTGGCGCTGCAGTATCAGGACTTAATTTTCAATACTGCAACGACGATAACAATGTTATTGACACAGGAGATTCCGACGCAACGGCATCAGCCTTGAATGAGTTAAACTCAACTTGGCTTGCTATAAGCGGAGGACATACGGCATCAGCAACTGCTACAGTTGGAGATGATGGTGATGCTTCTGCCTATGCAGAAGACAATGATTATTTCAAAGTCAAAATCGATAATCATGCTGACCTGGATAATGCTAGCATAGCTTTGGCAATATCAGGAGGCAATGCACAGTTCGGTAATGACGATGATAATGAGATCACCACAGGAAGCTCAACAGCTTCATCATCCGCCAATAACTACCTCAACACGAGTGTAGTTATGATTGGAGACTTGGGAGGAGGCGCAACAGCCACTTCCGATGTCGGAGAAGACACAGCTTTGGCTGGTGGTGGATGTGCTGAATGCGGTGGACAAGACGGCTGTCATGAAGATAAATGTCTGTCGTCCGATGCGGAGGCATACGATAACGATACTGTTAAAGTATACGTAGATAACAACGCTGACGTTGATAATACGAGCGCAGCTATCGCAGTTTCTGGAGGTAATGTTCAATCCGGAAATGACGATGGTGGCTCAATTGACACAGGCGCTTCATCGGGTACATCGTGTTCTAACAACACTGTTAATTCTACATGGATTAGCATTGGAGACAACACTTTACCTGAGGGAGGCAGCGAACCATGTTCTTTATAATGGTGCGCTAGTCTTACAGTCCCGACAAAAATGTTGTCGGGACAATAAGGCTAATAAAAGTGATAAGGATTCCTGCCAGTAAATATTTAGTCAAATGAGTGATGTTAGAAATAAAATACTAGCTTATGTACTTATTCTGGTACTATATATATATAATATAGGACCGGCGGCGATATCAGTCGTTGCTCAAGAGGTGACTCCAACTCCGCCTGAGGAGAGTCAGACACAGGACAGCTCCACAAGCGATACGCCAGGGGGGGAGACAGGAGAGAATTTACAATCAGTAGATCCTACTCCGACACCGGGAGAGACAGGATCAGAGAATACTACTACAGAGACCCCGCCTGAGGTAACTCCAACGCCCACATTAATACCTACCCCAACACCAATTCCATACTGGTCAGATGAGTATGATGCCTGGAAAGCCGAACAGGAAAAGTTAGATGATGAAATGGAAGCTAGGGAAGCCGTATGGGATGCACATGATAATGATCCAGTCTGGGTAGCTGAGCACGGAGGGAATGAGTATTACTATACGTCAGGGCAATGGGAAGCCGATCAAGAAGCCGCCGCAGCTACGGCGGCAGCAGCTGCTGCCGAAGAGACCGATGCTGTCGCGGAGACCGACGTATCCAGCCTGCTTCAAAGCGATGATCCTTTTTCCGGCCAAGATATAACAACTTCAGGTTCTCCCGGTACTGTGACTGGTGGCTGTGGGACGGCTGCTGAGGATACGACGGATAGTCAGTTGGGAGGGGGCGGCGCTTCTTCTGCTCTGAGCACAGATAATGATACAGCTGCCATACTCAACAATAATTGTACTGAGATTGCCAATAATAGCTACGCAGGAGGTATATCCGGAGATAATACTTCTTCCTTTAATGACGGTCCGGTTGGCGTGAATACAGGTAGCGCCTCAGCTAACGGGACACTAGTTAACCAAGGTAATATTAATGGAACTGCAACCGGCGAAGATTTGGGGGCAGAAGCAGTAAGTGGGGACTCTCTTGCTTCGGGGACAGATGCAGAGAATTTAGCTACGGGCGAGGATTCTGAGAACATTGCGAACGCGACGGTTTCCGACACACTTCTCGTTGATAACAACAATGGAGCTTTTGTCAATAACCAGATGACAGTAGAGGGTGTCAGTGGTTCAAACGAGGTTGTCGGAAATGACGGCGACGTTGCCTTAACGAGCGGTGACATCGAGCTTATTGCCAACATGCTCAATATCTTAAATGTCAATGTCACGGGCGATGATTTTATCCATCTGATCGTCAATATTTTCGGTCAGCTGAATGGAACATTGGATCTGGATGATATCGCGTCTTATCTTGGTCTTGAAAACGAAGATGCACTCGAAGTGATTGCTACAAATGGAGATACCGGAGACGATAGTACCAATAGCGCTTCTGCCAGCCAAACTGAAACCACGGATATTAATAACACAAACTCCGCTGTCGTAAACAATGAGATGAATGTGACCGGAGTATCCGGAGGGAATAACGTGTCCGGAAACGATGGTGGTGCGGATGTAATAACCGGAAGGATTCAGATCTTAGCTAACCTCATGAACTTTATCAATGCTAACTTTTCGGGAGATAAATGGAGTTTTATCATGATCAACATTTTCGGAGGGTTAACTGGAGATATCCTTCTTCCCGAAACGGACACCTATCTTGCCGGAGAGGGTGGGGCGGTTGCAGAAAATACTAATGTAGGTGAGGGTTCGGTTAATGGCGCTTCCGCTACCTCAACAGAGAGCACAACGGTTACCAACACGAATAGTGTTGCGCTTACGAATACGATAAATGCGGAAGGAGTCTCGGGTAATAACGAGCAGATAGGTAATGATGACGGAGACGGCGGTCATACTGTTTCTTCCGGAGGTGTTGATATTGTCACCCAGCTTATAAACTTTTTAGACTTCAGCATAACAGGCGATAACTGGGTTTTCTTGATAGTCAACGTCTTTGGCACCTGGTACGGAAAGATTGTGGGTTTTGCGGGTGGCGGGGATATGCTTGCCCCGGCAGACGGATCGTTTGCAGCTCTTGCAGTGGGTGGAGAGGGACAGCCTGGAGTCTATGCTGGAAATGTAGGGACCGGGGAGGATTCTACTAATAGTGCGGATGCATCCTTGACATCAACAACCGATGTTACTAACACAAACTCAGCTGTTGTGAACAATGAGATGAATATATCAGGCATTAGCGGGGGAAATTCGGTTAATCAAAATGACGCCGGAACTTCTTTAACAACCGGCTGGGTACAAATTAATGCTAATTTGTTAAATATCATTAACATGAATATTACCGGAAATAATTGGCTGGTTGTATTTTTGAATATTTTCGGAGATTTTATAGGCAACCTGTATTTTGGTGAACCGCCTGCAGCTCCGCAAGTTGCCGTAGCTCAGGAGACTACCCAGTCTGCTACCCCGGAACAAAATGAAAGTGGTGGGAGTCAGCAGGCAGCAACTCCGTCCGGAGATGGCGATTCGAACACTACGGATAATAACGACGATAGTATGCCCACACAAAGCCAAGCCCTGGTATCTTCGGTGAAAATAACCAGTAATGGAAGAAAAATGCTAGTTGTTGAAGATATGATGGAAGATAACTTTCAAAAGCCAAAAGAAGATGACATGAATAAGGTGCTGTCGTATTCTTCGGGAGAGGTGGAGCAAAATGGAGAAACATTTGTAGAAAATCGTGGGATTCGTGCTATAATAACCGAGAAATTTATAGCAATACTTGAAAGATTATTATCTGCCTTCAAGCACTATCTGTCCTCGCTGCTTGGCATAAGCGTTTTCGCATCAGAATAACTAACTTGCCCAATATCTGAAAGTCACAAGTCCCATGAGATATTAAATTATCTAACGGGACGGGATCCCATGAGATAGCCCGAAGGGCTTATCTCATTTGGAAAGGTCACAGTTAGATAGTGCTTCGCACATCTATCGTGATCCCATGAGATGTCGCTTCAGGCGACTATCTAATTGGGAGAGGAGGTGAAACTCTAAATGAAATCGAAAACTGGTTACATAATGGTTTTGGTATCCGTATTTGTGCTACTGGGACTTTTTAGCGTGGCAAGAGCATATGCAATATCTTTCCCGCAAATACCGGGTTCGCCAAACATGCCGAACCAACCACAATTCCCAGATCAGCCGCAGTTTCCGGACCAACCGGTTTTTCCGGACCAACCGGAATACCCCCCGCTTCCCGGAGACGATGATTTTTCCCAGGAGCCGACAGTATCACCCGCTCCAACAAATGTGCCCACAACTGAGCCAACAGGTTCGGAACCTACAGCAACTCCTACACCGACCCCAACTACAGCCCCGGGGATCGGAGGAACTAGTCCGAGTGGCAGCAGTAGTAGTGGTGGAAATGGTGGGTCGTCATCAACAGGTGGAGGCGAAGTAATGGGCTTATCGGCCACGTCATCTGGTAAAATAGATAATCTATGGATAGTTGGAGTAGGAATAGCCTTAATACTATTAGGTTCGAAAACTTTAGGTTTAAAGTATATCGTAAGAGAAGGTTAATTGGCTTTTTTTTCATATCCATAGGCTTGGTTTTAGTGGGTTTAGGCTACTTCTATAATCCTGTTGTTGATAAAGTGGCTTCCTTAATATATACACCAGATAATCAGTATTTAGGTTCGCAAGAACCGATAAAGCCCTCTGGTGATGTGACTATTGGTGTGTATAGGGAAGAGCTTGCACCGGTGGGCGTTAAGATTCCCGACTTGGCAATCGACTTAGTTGTCAGGCCGGCAAAAGTGCTTGAGGGGAGGTGGGAAGTGTACCCCGATGTTGCATCTTTTGGTATCGGCTCCGCTCTTCCGGGATATCCGGGTAATCAGGTTATCTTTGCTCACGCGAGACCCGGCCTTTTTCTGCCTTTGAAAAAGGCAAAAGTGGGTATGAGAGTCAATGTTGTCACCCGCGACCAGGAATTGTCTTATCTTGTTACTGAAATTAAAGAAGTATTTCCTTCACAAGTTGAAGTGATTAAACCAACTGAGGATGAAACCTTAACGCTATATACCTGTTCCGGTTTCAACGACTCCAAGCGCTTGATTGTTAGTGCGAAAAGAATATGACCCTATCCACAGTTTGAGTATATCACCCAATTATAAAGAGCCATAAACTTCAATTACTATAGGCAGTAGTGTATAATACAAACTGTGGCGAGAGAGTTTTTAAATTTAATTGGTAATGAAATTAGAGGAGTTGCATTGGCTGTGAAAATAAAGTTAGATTTAATGCAATTAGACAGATCTATAAATGAACTTGATAGAACTGGCGGGATTAATATTGATGTAGTACGAAAATTTTCGAAAGATCCTAAACTTATAAGAATAACCGAGGAAATTTTTAATATCCATGAGGATAACGAAGAAAAAAAATTAGCTAAAGTCGGAGTTTTACTTAATAATTTATCTTTGGCTCAGCTTCGTGCGGTAATAATGATTCAGGATGAAACTTTACGGGAAATGTTAAAGGACTAACCAAATCTCAAAAGTAAATATCTTCTAAGAAATTGTGGAATTGCTTTTTGACAGAAATATAAATATACAGTAACTATTCTCCTTGTAGTATGGAAATATAGCCTGAAATTGCTTCTTGACAATTCCTATAGCAATATTCAAAATGTGTAAATCACCTGTACTGCCCCAAGTGAACCTTCCTTAATTAAATGGATTTTAGTTGTTGCAAAGACAATACATGTTTCTTGTCGTAACCGAACACACTGTGTTCGGTTTTTTGTTTTTTGTTGTCCTTTAAAAAATATTAATAATCAACTACCCTCCGATAAATTTCGGCACGAGACGTGAATGAATAATTCCCAAGAGTCGAGTGCGGAAATAAGGAGGGTGATTCGAAGTATTTTGTTTACCCTTTAAATATTAGTTTCTGGAAAAGACTAATCGAATAAGGGGTAAAACCCTTAAATATTTAAGCAGATTGGTTGCTAGTTAGATAGTCCCTATAAACGATATCCGACAAACCTCCTTTCTGCAAAGCAGAAAGGAGGTGAAAAAGAAATAATTTATGAAAAAAGTTTTATTAAGTATTCTTTCAATCGGAGTAGTTGCGGTCGTTGCAGTTTATGCAACTTCAGCATTTTTCTCCGATGAAGAAACATCAAGAGGAAATACTTTTCAAGCCGGTGCGATTGACCTTAAGGTTGATTATGATGGCTATTATAATAAGGCCGTTGATGGACATCCTGATGTGCATTGGGATCTTAAAGATCTTGAAACTGAAAAGTTCTTTAATCTTGCTGATGTCAAACCGGGCGACTTTGGTGAAGGAACGATAAGTCTCCATGTCTATAACAATCCAGCTTGGGCTTGTGTGACCATAAATCCAACCTTGAATGACGACAATGGTTCGACTGAACCGGAGTTAATTGTTGATGAACCGGATGGAGACAGCATCTTTGATGGTGAATTGGCACAAAATATGCAGTTCAAGATTTGGGCAGATTTGAACTGTAACAACGTCAAGGATGATAATGAACCGCCCCTTACCGAAGGATCAGGTCCGATAACTCCAAGAAGTTGGGCAATAGCCGATTCTCAAACCGGAAGAGTACCTTTAAATCCTGATGTAACTTATTGTCTTGGGGTTGAGTGGAAACTTCCAAAGGAAGTTGGAAATGTTGCTCAGACTGATAAATACATGGCGGATATATCCTTCTACACAGTGCAATCCAGGAATAATGAGGGATTTGTATGTCCAGTTCAAGAAGGATTTCCAACCAATACTCTTCGTTTAGAAAACGAGAGTGAAGTTGTAGGTAGGCCATGGGAGGTTATTGAAGACGGCATGTATGTCGATATGACATACAACAGTTCAGGTTCTACATTTGATTATAACTTGGATGAACACGGATTACCGGCTAACACTACTTATGATTTGATTTATTATGCTGATGGTTGGCCTGGGAATAATCCGGGTGCGTTAATTGGTAAACACGCTACAGATGGATTGGGTAATTTGATCACATCGGTGGGGAATGTTAATTTGGGTATGGATTTACCGCACGTCAATGATGGTAATTATGCTATTGGAGCCAAGATCTGGATGATACCTGATGCCGCATATGACGATGCTACAAAGAGTGTCGTAGTATGGCCACCGGATTTCAGCACTTGGTTGTTTGAAGGTAATGTTTACATACATTACGACGATACGGATATTTAGTTTTTTGAACTCTCGCCTTGGCAAGGTTAGAGAAGTTCTGACCTTGTCAAGGATTGAGAATCGCTTTATTAAGCTATAAAAATTGGGAGGTCCCAATTTGATAGGCTTCGCCATCAAATGGGATCCCGTTAGATGGCTTTTGATAAAAAGCCTATCTAACAGGGAGGAGGTGAGAAAATATTAAAAAAATTTTAGAAAGTATTTTAACTTTAGGGCTAGTGGCTGGTGTTGTATTCGGTATATCGCAAGCATTTTTTAGCGATAGGGAAGTTTCAACAGGTAATCTTTTTCAGGCAGGAGCGATTGACCTGAAAATTGATCACACGATGGCTTCATATAATGGGAAGGATTGTTTAAGGGACTGCGTTGAACAGGAAAATCTGGTTCATAATATTAGTTTTGAGGCACCAGTTGTCGCGACTCCGCAACTTTGGGATATCTACCCTTCTCCGGTAGGAGGATGGAATGTAGATTGGCGAGCGGATGTTCCGGCTACTTACAATAGTGTCAATAGGCCTACTCCAGCAAATCTTGAGTATCATAGAGGAGTTTTGGGTTTAGCCTACGAAGGACAGCAATATGTTGAACTTGATTCAGACTGGGATGGTCCCAGTGGAGGACTGAATAACGAACCGGCGTCGGTTACTATTTACCAGAATATTCCAACGACAGCTGGAAATAACTACAAATTGCGATTCGCATTTGCACCGCGACCAAACACCCCAGCAAACAACAATCGTCTTGAAGTTAAATGGGGTGGTAATGTTGTCTGGGACAGTGGTACTGTTGCCGGTGGAGGCGGTTCTATTGCCTGGCAATACATGCAACTAGATGTTGCAGCGACAGGCAGTTCAACCGAGTTGCGTTTTACCGACTTAGGAACAGCTGATTCATATGGAACATTTCTTGATGCCATAACAGTCAAGGAAGTTGTTTGTAATACCACATTAAATGAAGAGCAGTGTAAGCTTTGGGAATTGAAGGATCTGGGTCAGGGAGATTTCATTTGGAATTTCCACGACGTAAAACCCGGAGATTATGGAAGAAATGTGCTTTCATACCATGTCTATGACAATAATGCATGGATGTGTACTTTCTTGGAGAAGCAAGACCTGGAAAATGTCATGCTTGAACCGGAAAGCCCCCCCGATGTTGCAGGACCAGACGGTGAACTTTCGAAATACTTGGAAGTATTCATCTGGGGAGACGATAACGACGGAGTATACGAACCTCCAACCGAATCGATGATTGCTCAGGGAACGCTTGATAGTCTGAATTACTTCCCGATTGCAGAACCACCGGGAACACCGGTTGTAGCCAGTACTACAAAATATCTTGGTTTGCAGTGGTGTTTCGGTGATTTAAGTGAAGTAAGCGGAGTATTTACTTGCGATGGAACGGGAAATCAAAATGACGCACAAAGCGACATTTTGAATGAAACTATAAAGTTCTACATTGAACAGGCAAGAAATAATCCGGACTTCAGGTGCACTGGAAATCCGACTAACGGCGAGGTGTTGGGAGTTAGTGTAATAGCCCCTTCGGATCCTTGGATTAATGAAATCCACTATGATAATGCTGGTACGGACACAGAAGAAGGGGTAGAAATTGCCGGACCGGCTGGGACAAATTTGTCCGGTTGGTATTTGAAACTCTACAACGGTTCAGGGGGTGCGTACTATAGTGTTATTGCACTTTCAGGAGTAATTCCCGATCAGCAGGCGGGTTTCGGTACTTTATGGTTTAGTACTCCCGGATTGCAAAACGGTGCACCTGATGGTCTGGCGCTTGTTGCACCTGGCAGCCAGGTTATCCAATTTTTAAGCTACGAAGGTTCATTTATTGCCAGTAATGGACCTGCTAGTGGCATGATTTCAACCAATCTTGGAGTTGACGAAGAGCCAGCAGTTGCAGTTGGGCAGAGTATGCAGTTGCAGGGCGCTGGTGATAAATACCCTGATTTTGTTTGGGTAAGTCCAGTGGGTCAAACTAAGGGTCTGGTAAATACGGGGCAGACGTTTAATTAAATACACACCAGGTGTGATGAACTCGACCACACCTGGTGTGAAACGTGGTTGGACATGCGTGGTGAGGATTGGCTTGACACATCCAGTATTGTGCCGTGTCAAGAAAGTAGTTTAATCAAAAAGATGTTTAAAAATAAAGTTGTTAAATACTCTATTTATACTTTTGGGGTAATTGCTTTGCTGGTGTTTCTGACTTTCAGCACTTATTTTGTTCTGACGCTGGCAAAACCAAACATTTCTTCCCTGACAGGGTCTGACCTCTTCGACCCTGAGCTCAGAGCCGAAGGGCTTGTCAAAAAATTTCCGAGGGCGTATATTGTCCAGTCCGGTTCGATGGCGCCGGCTGTGAAAACAGGAAGTATAGTTATTGTATCTCCAATAGATAATTATTCTGAAGGAGATGTTGTGAGCTTTACTTTGCATGACAATAAGAAAAATGTTATTACCCACAGAATCGATTTCAAGCTCTACCCCGAAGGTATAGATAAGGAACCGGTTTATATGACGTCGGGGGATGCAAATGAAGATTTTGATACCTGGCAGGTAAAGAACTCCGATATTATTGGAAAAGTTACCGTTAACCTTCCTTATTTGGGTTATCTTGCTGATTATGCAAGGAAGCCTTACGGGTTTATCCTTTTTGTAATTGTTCCCGCAACAATAATTATTTATGAGGAGTTGAGAATGTTAGTTGGTCTGTTAGTAACAGGGGTTAAATCAATTAGAAGGAAAGAAAAAAGAAGTCAAGTAAACTTATTGCATAGGAATCAGCGGGGAGTACTAAAAGCTGCGGTTGTAATTCCAATATTCGGGGCTTTTTTAGTTTTTGCGGCGCTATCAAGCTCCTTTTTCTTTGATAAAGAAGACTCTGTGGGAAATGTTTTTCAGGCAGCCAGTTCTTTCGGAACTCCAACGCCCACGCCGCCAACGCCGACCCCCCCGCAAATCGCCCAAACCTTGGTAATTAATGAAGTCCTACCCGATTCTTCCTGTTCCCAGGGTCAAACAGAAGCACAGTGGCTGGAAATATATAATGGTTTTCCGAATAGTGTTAATTTGAAGAATTTTAAAATTACCGATGGAACAAATGTAATAGACCTTGTTTCTGCAGGTAATATAGATGTTCCGTCGGGTGGTCTTGCGCTTTTGGCGCATTCGGAAAGTATTTGGGGAGCAAATAAATGTTATCAAAATAATGGAGTTATTACAGCAAATCTAGGCGGTCAGTTAAATATTGACTTCGGCCATCTGCAATTACTCGACCCAGCTCAAGGTGACGCGGTCATAGATGATGTACGGTGGAATGATGGAGGTGGACCTAATCCGGATCCGGCACTTAATCAATCTCTTGAGCGGGATCCCGATGGGAAAGATACTAAATTTGGAGGTGATTTTGAACCGAGTGATTTTACTGTAAGAGTTACACCACAGCCAGGATTATGACAAACGCTGAAATACCGGGAGGTACAAATTCTCAAATGCATATTCTGGAGAATAAACGACCTAACGCAGAAAAAGTATTTGAAGAGCTTAGGATTTGGAGAGATGCTTCTTCTCCCAGGCTAAGAGTTATTTTGGATCAAGCTCTGGCGTCTTTTGCTAAACGAAACGGAATAGTATACGAAAGGGTAACTGTAGAACCAGGCTTATGGCAGAAAATAAAAAATTTTCTCACAGCCGAAACACATGAAGATTAACATTAAGCATTATAGAAGATTATTAATATTATTGCTTTTGCCTTTTGTAATCGCTGGAAGTATTTATATCTATAAAGAGAAGAGGATAAATAATGTTTCAGCGGTTGATTTAATCCAGGTTACTTATAACGGTAATGCTCCACCCGTGCCCGTTTTCTACGTCACAAATATGCTTCCCGGAGATGAAGTAGAGAAGACGTTTAAGGTTATAAATGTCTATAGCAATTCTTTGGACGTAACGATGAAAAGTGTTTTTGTTGATGAAGAAAAAGACTTTGCCGATATTTTGGAGATTATCATGGGCGAGGTGGGAGGACCGGATATTTATGGAGGAACAACCGGTTTTAAAACTGTCCAGAATTTTTTGGATGAATCTTCTCCCTTTGTCTTGGGCAATATTCCCGCCGGTAGCGATAAAAGCTATAGGGTGAAGGTTAAGTTTCCCTCACCATCGGGAAATGAATACCAACTTGCTTTGGTTATTTTTGACATTATATGGTCAGCACAGATTCCGATAGAGCAGTTACCGCCTGAATGCGCTCATCTCTGTCCTACTTCGGTGATCGAGGGAACGGAAGACAGTGAAAGATTGACCGGAACAAATGAAAGTGATTTAATAATCGGCCACGGTGGTAATGACCGTATTAAAGGCTTAAGCGGTGATGATTGTATAATAGGCGGCGAGGGAAATGATCATCTGGAAGGCGGTCCCGGAGACGATAGTATTTTAGGAGGGAGTGGAAATGATAAAATTCAAGGAGCATCGGGAAAAGATCTTATCTACGGCGGAAGTGGAAATGATAACATAGACGGAGGAAGCAACGATGATGTAATTTACGGGGAGGGTGGTAATGACGATTTACGTGGATATACGGGAGAAGATTTAATTTATGGAGGAGGCGGTAATGATACAATCCGAGGTGAAGCGGGAAGAGATAAGCTTTATGGAGAGGCAGATAATGATACTATCACGGGCGGAAATAGCGACGACTTTCTTGATGGCGGATCTGAGAGCGATTATCTTAACGGCAACTCAGGAAGTGATGAGTGTATTAACGGCGAAACGATTCACTTCTGCGAACTTTGAATACTATGAATGCGGAGAGGAAATTAACTAAAACTGGTTTAAAAAAGCAAGCGGCTTTTGGGAGTCTGATTAGTTTAGAAATCGGAATTATAGAAAAGTCAATGCGTGTAGTTGGAGATGAAAGCAGTCTGAAAATAGCTAACGCAGTAACTTCGCTTATGGATGACCTAGTCAGAGCAGAGGAATTGGGTTATAAGTTAGATGAAAATTTAGTAAGGAAAGCAAGAGTTTATATAGAAAGGTTTCAAGATAAAGCCCAGTCTGTACTAAATCGAGAAGAAGAGCGATTAAAAGGAAAAAGAACTAACTAAAACAAACCCTATCTAAGAATAAAGATATGACGAATACTGAACAGCGAGAAGTACAAGGACTCTATTACCCGGATTTAAAACCTCACAGTCCTAGGGAGATTTTTGATAATATGCAGCTGTCAAGAGATTTATTGTCACCAAGAGAACAGATCATATGGGATAAAGTTATGGAGGCTTATGCTGCGAGGTATGGAATAGAGTATAAACGAGTTACTGCAGATCGAAATTTTTGGCAAAAAGTGGCAGACTTATTTGGTGCTGATGTTGATGACGAGTAATATCCAATTTTAGCCTCATATTTAGAATACAACAGAATTAATGCCGTGGTAGTTTATTTGCGGTTTCATTTAGTTTGCTTTTCTTAACTGTGATATATCTCAGTTTGAAAGGGTGGTTTTACTCCATTTATTATCTATCGTACACTTGTGAGATATATAACATACATCCTAGAGTAATGCTTGTTAGACTTAAACTGCTTTTGACTTTCGCTTTGAAGTTAGGCAGAATATATGTACTTAAAGAAAGAAGGTGAGTAAAAATTAAAAAATCATTTATTATTTCAATTTTTTCAGCTTTCTTGGTTGCTTTATTAGTTTTACCGGTTATCGCTAAGGAAGATGCCCCGGGATTGGATCGCGGTCCTTTAAGCAAAATTACTTTTATACATTATAAAAAGAATTTTGCCAAACCATCGGACGTAGGGAAACCAAAACCTTCGGCTTGTTATGGATTTTTAGGCAAAGGCGTTCAATGGAAAGAGTTACCTCAATCGCTCTTTGTTAATACCACTAACGATGATGGATTAAGTCAGGCGTTTATTACCGGTACACTAAATACCTCAGAGGAAACTTGGAACAGCGCAGCCGATATTCAGTTATATAGCGGTTATACAGTAGATAATTCCGCAAATTGGGACGATTCTGCACCTGACGGTAGAAACGAGACGTCATTCGCCAGTTATCCTAATGAAGGAGTTATCGCCGTAACCAATATTTGGGGCTATTTCGGAGGACCTGTCCAAACGAGAGAAATAGTTGAATTCGACATTCTCTTTAACAACTTTTATTCCTGGGGAGACGCGTCAGATAATCCGAGTCTAATGGATGTGCAAAACATTGCCACACACGAGATGGGACACGGATGGGGACTCGATGATATTTACAATACAAGCTGCTCTACCGTAACGATGTACGGCTATTCGGACTACGGAGAAATCAGTAAAAGAGATCTAGATACTGCTGATATAACGGGAATCCAGAGTTTGTATTAATCCCAAAAATAGCTTATATTGACAATAACCACTGTTTAACAGTGAAAATTGTCGTGAAAAGGAAAAAATTGAGTACAAAATTGTACAATCAACCTCAGAAGGGTAAGTTTTTGAACCTATTAGCCAATATATTAATCTTAACTTCCCTGTTAGGTCTATTTTTTACCTTCGGGCCGGTAGTGTTACAGGAAGCTAATTATGCTCTTAGAAATATATTCAAAAAGACGTATACAGTTAAAGAATCAGCTTCAGAGAGTGAGACGACAGTTAAGGAACTTGTCCCACCGAATTTCGATTTTTCAATAGTAATACCAAAGATCGGTGCAGTAGCCCCTGTTTTTGCGAACACGGATCCATTTAATCCAGCAGAATTTTTACCGGTTTTGCGACAGGGCGTTGCTCATGCTAAAGGAACAGCCTTCCCGGGCACAAATGGCAATACTTATATTTTTGCCCACTCGACAGATGCTTTTTATAACGTCGGTCGCTACAATGCCGTATTTTATTTATTAGGAAAATTAGAAGCGAATGACGAGGTTTTTCTATATTACAAAAACCAGAAATTTACCTATCGTGTTTATGACAAAAAAATCGTAAATCCTGAGGCTGTAGGATATCTGGGAACCTTGAAGAAGAATGCAAATACCCTGACTCTTCAGACTTGCTATCCTCCAGGCACGACTCTCCTGCGCTTGATTGTTCTTGCTGAAAGATCAGTTCAATGAACTAATGCCCACGTACTATACAATAGTATAAGTTATCGTATAGTATTTGAGATTTGCTTCATTTATAAATATTGACATTACCTATAGCTTATAGTACTATACGGGCTAACTTTAGACTATGTTCAAAGAAAGGGTAAATAGAATATTTTCATTTTTCTCCGCTGTTTCACTTTTAGTAAACACTTTCGTTGCTCCTATATCTCTTTACATGCAAACGGCACCTACGGCACTTGCTGTTAAACCTGAAGTTGTTACTTTCTGTCATGTCGCGGGACAAGCCGATGATCCTGCGAATTATGTTGACCTAACTCTTCCTTGGAATGCTGTTTACGGACAAGCGGGACATTTCAATGAAAATGGAACAACGCAAGCAGGACATGAACAAGATTATTTGGGACCGTGTAACCCTCCGACAGTTACACCATCACCAGAGGAAACGCCGACTGCAACTCCGACTGAGGAACCGACTGCGACACCAACCGATGTGCCCGATAATATAACAATATGCCATGCAGCCGGTTTGGTAGAGGATCCTGCTAACTACGTTACTTTGGAACTACCTTGGCCGGCCGTCTATGGTCCCGGGGGACATTTCAATGAAAATGGGACGACGCAAGCGGGTCATGAAGAAGATTACTTTGGTACCTGTATTACACCAACTCCAACACCGACTGAAGAGTTAACACCGACTCCGACCGAGGAACCGACTGCAACCCCAACCGAAATACCAATTGAAACACCGACTCCGGCCGAGGAACCGACACCCACTCCGCCCAACTGTAACTTAGAATACAGTTGTTTTGACTGTTCAACATTGGATTTTGACGATCCTTGTCTGCACGAGAAAAGAACGTATTGTCAAAGGAATTATGATTGCGGATTTGACCAAGGAGAACAAATGATGAGTGGAATTACATGCCCGCCACCAGTTTGGTCCTGTACTTGTCCGATTCCGACAGAAACACCCACGCCGACACCCACCGATGAGCTGACACCAACTCCGACTGAGATTCCAACACCTACACCCACAGAGGAACCAGTTGGAGTGATCAAAGGATTCAAGTGGCATGATGAAAACGGTAATGGTGAAAGAGATTGTGAAGTTAATTTAACAGATGGTTTAAACGGAATGAATTCCGATGATTTGTGCGAACCGCGCTTAGCCGGGTGGACTATATTTATAGATGAAAACGGAAATCAAACTTTGGATGAAGGTGAAAAAAGTACAACGACATCTGATAATCCTAACCATTACGGTGCATACAGGTTCAAACCACTAACACCTGGTATTTATAGTGTTTGTGAAGTCCAACAGGAAGGCTGGACCCAAACATACCCGGACGGTTGTCATACAGTAAATGTGCTTATGGATTTTTCATCTGAGGAATCGGAAAACTATGATAGAAAACCTCTCTATAATTTTGGTAATACCGAGACTGAAGAAGAAATTTTAAGTCTTGAAATTGAAAAATCAAATAACGCACCGGATACGGCTTCTGCCGGAATAACGGTAACTTATACATTGACAGTCACTAATACCGGAAATGCTGACCTTAACGTCGCGATAAAAGATGTTCTTCCGGGAGGTTTCCACTACGTATCCGGTAGCTCTAAACTTGATGGAACAGTAGTTCCTGACCCGACAGTTGTTGATGGATCCTTAAACTGGCATGTCGGCTCTCTATCTACAGAGGAGGATAAAACATTAACCTACGATGTTACTACAGATAGTGATCTTAAGGATGGAACATACACTAATGTTGCAATAGCGCATGGCGAACGTGACGGAGAAAGTGTGGAGTCTGATCCCGCTACATCGGAGGTAAATATAGGGTTACATGTTGATATATCAACTAGTGTTGGAGGAGAGGTGTTAGGAGCATCGACTGAAATTCTTCCTGCAACAGGTTCTGAAACAAACTTATCTTTGGCTTTATTTATAATGTTACTTTTAGGGCTTGCGCTTAAATTTATGAGTTTAGAAGACCAGAAAGATGCGATATTGACCAGCATAAAGAAATACGCAAAAAGCGTTGTCACAACTTTAGCTGCATTAATTCTGACGTTTGTATCCCTCCGTGGCGCATATGCTTATGCGGACAAGGTAGTTATTCAAAGGCTTCCCGAATACATTACAACCGATTCTTTTGAAATTTCATATTCCGGTCTATCTGCAAATCCTGTCATTGCCAGATTCTTTGTAAGAAAAGACGGTGACGGAACATGGAGACGGGTGAATGGCGATATTAACGGTTCCTCAGGACAGGTACAGGTCGGCGGAGGGGATGTATATTCCGGAGAAGCAAAATATTTTTTCAAAGTGGAGATAAACGGAGGGACAGCAACTGACGAGACCAGCACAACTATTGACAGAAGCGGACCTGATCCCGTTTCCGGTTATTGGAAAGAAAAAGTTGCAGGGGGATTTTACAGACTGCACTGGAAAAATCCGGGAAACGACGATTTCAGTCGGGTATTTATATACCGATCAACCGAAACTAAGTTTACAGCTGATGGGACAACGAAAGTCGGGGAAGTCGGCGGTGCAACCGAAGCGGACATGACATGGGATAATGTCGGACTGGATTCTAATAAGAATTATTATTATGCAGTGAGAGCAATCGATGAGGCGGGTAATGGTTCAGGAATTGTTGCCGATCCGGAGACCGTGAGTATTACCTCAAATGCCGCGTCAACCCAAAACGAGGGAGAAGTGACCTCGTTACCCGAAGAAGACGCTGAAACCCTAGAGGCCACTGATGAAGGAAGCGTATTAGGAGAAAATGGTGATGACATAACTCCTACACCGACACCCGCAAGCATTGTAAATAAGATAAAGCAGTTTGCTAAAGACAGGACAAAAATAACCTTAGGAATTGTCGGAGGGTTACTTGTTATCGGATATTATATAGTTAACAGATTTCGAGTTGCTAACCCGGAACCTCCAGTTAAAAAACAAAGAACACAAAAATCTTCCAAATCAAAAAAGTAGCTTCGAGTTGGCAGCCAAAGTTTGGTATACTAGATGGACGGTGTCTGTATGGAAGAGGTTAAGATCGAGATCAGTCGCGCAACAAGGTTTGTAAGCATGTTAGTTAAATTAACTGCTTTCGTGTCATTTCTCTTATTCGTCCTGACATTTTACATATATAAATATCGTGCCGGAAACATCTACAAAAGACAGGTTGCGATCTGTGACGCAGTATTGAGTCAGGGTTTGGCCAACAATAGTACTCGGGAAAATTTTATTCAACGTCTCTTCACTGGTGCTAAGTCTAATTGTTTCGAAAGAGCCAGCAGAACCGTGGGAGTTTGGGCAAAGATTTCTTTTATTGCATTAGATGTAAGTATCTTGCTTCCGTTGGTTTATTTCGGTGGCGGTAAACTTATGAAAGATACAACCGAGAAAATTATTAAGCGAGACACGTTAACTTCAGGACCTCAGCCACTGGAATGAATACAAGAAAAACAAGAATTTTATCTATTTTATACTTTGTTTATTTATGCACTCCGGCACTCCTTTTTTTGCTTGGATCAGGCAACGGTAAGTTAAATATTATTTATGACTTGGGTAAGATATTCGGTATTACAGGGCTGACTCTTTTAGTCTTGCAAATGCTTCTTTCAAGTCGTTTGAAATTACTTGAGCGAGGTGTCGGGCATAATAATCTACTCTCTTTTCACTCGCTAAATGCAAAGATTGCCACTACTCTTTTAGTAGCCCATCCCACTTTTATTTTTTTCGGAATGCATTATAGCGGTGTGGGTTTTATTGCTTATATCAAAACTTTTTCAATATATACCTGGCTAGGTGTCATAACCCTGACATCTTTGATCATGACCCTTCTCTCCGCCATATATTCTGAGAAACTTGGACTTAAATACGAGCTGTGGAGACTGTTTCATAAACTGGTTTATTTTGTTATTTTGGCAGGTTTTATCCACAGCTTTTTTTTGGGTACAGAGATGCTTCTTAAGTCTCCGTTATATTATTGGTGGATGTTTTTAATTATTTTTGCTCTTTTGATTTTTGTATATAGAAATTTTATTAGGAAACTTGTCCTCAAAAATTCATTCTATCGTGTGGTTAAAATAAAGAAAGAATCAGATGATGTCAGGAGCTTTTATTTAAAACCGCTGAAGAATTCTATTTTTAGTTATCTACCTGGTCAGTTTGCATATACAGTTATTTACAGTAAATCCCTTCCGGTAGAAGAGCATCATTTTACTCTTTCCTCAATTAATAGCGATCCATATTTGTCTTTCACAATCAAGGAATCAGGCGATTATACGGTACAACTGGGCAAAGTCCAGGTCGGGGATAAGGTTAGGATCGAAGGCCCCTTCGGAGTATTCAATAATATAAATTTAACCCCCCCCTTTTTTTTAATTGCTGGCGGGATTGGTATAACGCCTCTCATGACAATGTTAAAGTCAGCGAGACTCAAAAATGATTTAAAAAATTATACGTTAATTTATTCGAATAAAAATCGACAAGACGTAGTTTTTGCAAACGAACTGGAAGGCATGAAAAATGAAGGTTTAAAACTATTTCAGGTTCTTTCTCAGGAAAAGGCTAAAGGCTATTATTCCGGGCGCATTGATGCACACCTCTTAGGTAAATTAACAAAAGGCAGGAAAAATGCCAGTTTTTTTATAGTCGGACCTCCTCCCATGATGAAGGATATACGAAATTATCTTATGAAAGTCGGTGTGAAAAAGGGTAAAATATTTACGGAGCGATTTTCTCTGAAATGAATTTGATTAAAGTACTCCTCCCCATGTATTATTTGAATTGATGGTAGATTACGCGTCGAAATTAAGTCACCTTTTTATTCCCGGTTATTCGAATAATCATAAAGCGAAAGTGCTTCACCCCGAATCAATATTAGTCATAATATTTTTAGTTATCTTCAGTCAATATTTAATCCAGACTTTTCCGAAATCCGGAGTAAGGGTATTAGGCTATGCCGCTAATATTTCAGTAGACGAGATTATCCGTTTGACGAACCAGAAGAGGGCCGATGCGGGAGTACAATCTCTTAGCTTTAGTGCAACTTTAGCGAGTGCGGCGAAAGCAAAAGGTGAGGACATGCTGGCTAAAGATTATTGGGCGCATGTTGCACCTGACGGGACGGAACCCTGGAAATTCTTCACAGATGCAGGCTACAAGTACAGATATGCCGGAGAAAATTTGGCTAGAGATTTTTCCAGCGCTTCAACCACAGTTGACGCCTGGAATGCATCTCCAAGCCATAAAGAAAACATGTTGTCGGGTAAATATGATGAGATAGGCGTTGCAGTTGTAGAGGGAGATTTTAATGGCGTTGATACGACTATAGTAGTCCAACTGTTCGGTAAAGGCTATGGTGATAATATCGCCCAAGCCATACCGACGTCTTCGGCAGTTGCAGGAAACGCGAATACTGTTCCGACTTCAATGCCGACAGCTTTCCCTACAAAAGTGCTCCCTACTTTAACCCCGTCTTCTACACCTACACCCATGGTGATCATTGCAAAAAGTGGGACACCGCCGACCACCCCACAAAAGACTTTGGTGTCTCCTTTTAATACAACAAAGGGAGTATCCATAGTAACGATAGTTTTTTTGATGGCAGTATTTACAATCGATATATTTACAGTATCGAGAAGAAAAATAGCAAGAGTCGGCGGGAGAGCTTTTGCCCACATGGCTTTCCTGGGGATGATTTTGATTATTATTATTATAGCAAGGGCAGGACAAATTCTCTGAAGGAGAGTAAATAAAAAAATGCGTAATCATCTTTTGCATTACACACCACTTATCGGGATTCTGGCGGCGTCTATCATGGGTTTTACTTTTGTTAGTTATGATACAGGTTTCAGGGGTGCTATTATCATAGCTTCAGCAGTTTCTTATTTAGCTTGGGGAGTGATCCACCATTACCTGCACAAAGATTTATATTTTGTGGTGTTTCTTGAATATCTGATAATCGCGTTCTTTGGGGCGGTAATAGGGCTATCTCTTATCTTTAGTTCCTAGGTATTTTTGAAAATTTAAACCCGATAAGAATTTTGCAAAATCGCCTCCTATATCGGATCGTTCAAGGGCAAACATTACCTGAGTTTGCATATAAGTTAGCGGGTCACCTGTTGTCATCCATGTTCCGTTTATCGGCTGAGCTATAACTTTTTTACCCTTTTCAACCAGTCTATTTAAAATGTCGATGATCCAGAGTTCGTCACCCTTCCCTAGAGGAGTTTCCTTTGCCTCTTTAATTACATCATAGTTGAATACAAATCTTCCGAATTGTGCCATATTGGAGGGGGCTTTTTCGGGAGGTATTTTTTCATGGCCCCTTTTCATCTCATATTTATACTTTGCGCCCTCTTTGTATTCTATGCTTGCATATCTGCCAATTTCGTCTCTCGGCACTTCCTGAACTGCTAAAATCGCACTGGGTTTTTGGGATTCGTAAACTGAGATTAATTGTTGTGTGACTGGAGTGCCGGCTATTGTCAGATCATCGCCGAACATATATACGAATGATTCGTCGTCGTCTATTAGTGGGGCTACTGTCAGTAGGGGTGTTCCGTTACCATAAGGCAGACGTTTGTTTTGTCTGACATAAATAAAATTAGCCATTTCCGGAAGTTTTCTGATTTTTTCCAGAAGGTTAAGTTTACCGCTTTTTTCGAGTACGTCTTCGAGTTCGACATGCGTGTCAAAATGATCTTCAATATTGGAGCTGCCTCCTTGTGTCACTATTATTATATCTTCGATTCCTGAGTCTACTGCTTCTTCGACAACGTGTTGAATAATAGGCTTATCGATAATAGGCAACATCTGCTTGGCCTGGTTTTTGGTTGCAGGAAGAAATCTGGTTCCCCATCCGGCTACTGCGATAACCGCCTTTTTAATTTTTCGCCTTGGTCTTTTCACAGCAAATGAATTATACCAGATTTAGTTTGATCGGAAGAAGTATTTAGGCGTATAATGCAGGCATGGATATGAACAAAAATGGTTATTATAGCCCTAGTATCGGACAATTAACCGTAGGTAAGGTGATTTCCGAGATAGGGGATTTTGTGGACCATGAACCGGGAAATTATTATAGTTTAGTAATCGGAACCGATTCGCAGACGAGAAGAATTAACGGAAAAGCAGAAATTGATTATGTGACAGCTATTGTCATTTACAGGAGAGGTCGGGGTGCGAGGTATTTTTGGAGAAAGGAAAAGAAGATACAAAAACCGATTCTAAGGGATAAAATTTATACGGAGACATTAATGAGTCTGGACGTAGCCCAAAATATTGTTCCGGAAATCAGAAAAGTTATCTCACCTGCAAAATATGACTTAGAGATACATATTGACGTTGGCCCCTTAGGTCCGACAAGAGACATGATTAGAGAAGTTGTCGGTATGGTAACAGGCAACGGCTTTGTAGCCAAAACGAAGCCTGACTCCTGGGGTGCATCGAGTGTTGCGGATAAGCATACGTAAATGACGAATATTGAATTAAGAATTATGGGTGACGCAAAACGCATAACGAACTAACGAAGAACAAATACTTATAACTTAAAACTAATTACTAATTGTTAATTGCTAATTTCCTTTTGACTACCGAATTGCTTTTCTATATTATTGGGACATCATGAAGGGTGTGATCCTTGCCGGTGGACTTGGAACGAGGCTTTATCCTCTTACCTATGCTACCAATAAACATCTTCTCCCGGTTTATGATAAACCGATGATTTTTTATCCGATAAATACTTTAGTGCAAGCGGGTATTAAAGATGTAATGGTTGTTACAGGTGGACCACACGCCGGCCACTTTTTAAGGGTGCTAAGAAATGGAAAAGAATTGGGTCTGAATAATTTAGCTTATGCAGTTCAGGAAGGTGAAAGAGGGATCGCTGCAGCATTGTCTTTAGCCGAGGAATATGTTGATGGAGAGAATGTGTGCGTAATACTTGGAGACAATTGTACCGATGCAGATATTCACAAAGATGTAGTTACTTTTGAAGAAGGTGCAAGAATATTTTTGAAAGAAGTAGAGGATCCGCAGAGATTTGGTGTTCCTGCATTTAATGACGAAGGAAAAATCATCAAGCTGACGGAAAAACCAGTCAGCCCCGATTCAAATTTTGCTATAACCGGACTTTATTTTTATGATAAGTCAGTCTTTGATAGAATTCGCAAGTTAAAACCTTCGGATAGAGGGGAGCTGGAGGTTACAGATTTAAATCAGTCTTATTTAGATGATAATAAGTTAGGTTGGGCTATGTTGAATGGATTTTGGAAAGACGCAGGGACTTATGAAACACTTATTGAAGTGGGTACGTATTGGTGGAAGAAGCGTTTAGAGGAAGGATCTGCTCTAGGAAGGGAGAGGAAGTGATTCTTGTCAAAAGAGTATCTCACAAAGAGCGAATTTATAAAGACGACATCGATATCTGGTCTTCTTGTTATCGAAAGACCTACTTTTAGGGATCATCGTGGTTTTTTTCGCGAGGTTTATCGTAAGGATGAACTACTTGCTGCGGGAGTGGACTTCAAACCTGTTCAGCAGAATCATTCAAGATCAAACCCGGGTGTAATAAGAGCGTTGCACGCTGAAAGATGGAATAAGCTTGTTTACCCCATAGCTAGTAATAGCAGGATGTTTGCTGCAATTGCAGACATAAGGCCGGAATCGGCAACTTTTGCAAAAGTTGAAACGTTTGAGTTTAGCGGAGAACCTTTTAAAAGTCTTTATATACCCAATGGACTTGCGAATTCAATCTGTGTGGTAGGTAACGAACCCCTAGATTATATTTATTTGGTTGACGCTTACTATACAGGTGGAGATACGAGAGCTGTTGCCTGGAATGATCCCGATCTAGCGATTAACTGGCCGATAAAAAATCCAATTATCTCCGAGAGGGACCAACATAATCCAACTTTACGAGAACTTTTCCCAGAGAAATTTATTTAAGCAAATCAGGGCGGAACTTCATTGTCTTTTCTAGAGCTTTTTTACGCCGATATTTTTCTATCTCTTTATGGTTACCGGATAATAATACCTCCGGAACCTTCCAGTTTTTATATACTTCGGGTTTTGTATACTGCGGGTAGTCCAGTAGCTTCTGTTCACTACTACTACTACTACGCACTGCCTGCCCCGTACCCAATGGTAGTACTGGGGTAGCGTGGTAGTTAGTAGAAAAAGATTCGTAGAGAGTAGCATCTTCATCTAGTACCCCGGGGATAAGTCGGACGACAGAGTCAACTATTACCATCGCGGGAATTTCTCCTCCAGTTAAGACATAATCCCCGATCGAAATTTCTTCATCAACAAGGTGTTCGGATATTCTTTCATCAAAACCTTCATAATGACCGGCAATCAGTATGAGATGATTGAGTTTAGCCATTTCTCCGGCTCTTTCTTGGTTGTAGATTTTTCCCTGCGGGGAAAGAAGAAAAACTTTTGACTTGTTACTTGTAACTTTTGACTTTAAACTTTCTAGAGCTGCATCGACAACGTCAACGCGTAAAATCATGCCCTTTCCTCCGCCGAACGGTCTGTCATCGACGGATTTATGTTTATCTGTTGCCCAATCACGAAGATTATGGATATTAATTTCGACAAGTTGCATATCCTTCGCCTTTTTTAGCATTGAGGCATCAAACGGTCCCGTAAACATGTCGGGAAAAAGTGTAAGGATGTCAATTTTCATAATATTAAAAACTCCAAAACTCAAAAATTCCACAACTCCAAGCAATGGAAAATTAAAATTAAAATTTAAATTTAAATTATTTTACATCCGTTTTACTAAGAATGCTCGTAAAAATATAAATAAATTCTGTTGCCTCCTGCATAAGAAAATCAAAATCCACAACTTCTTTGAGTCCGTTTAACCAGACTCTCGATTCCTTAGCTTCTTTTCTGCATATTTTGATCGACTTACAGAAATCTTTTTTGCTCATAGCTTCGGTGGCTTCAGCGTAGTTTGCAGGTAATGACCACCATCAGCGGTAAGTTGTGATATTATTCTTGAAGTTCTGGCATTTAAAGGACATTTTTTGCATAGTTTTATGATCCTTATAAAGAAATTGTTTAATCTTTGTTCTAGGTCTTGGGGTTTTTTATTTGATATTTTTATATTGTTTTGAGTTTTGGAAGTTTGGATGTTTGGCGTTTTTATTGGCTCCATGCTTATATTGTACTATACTAAATATCGTCGTGTATCAGATTCCCGAACTTCTAAAATATCCCAAACTTATTCACTGTTTTTCGACTAAGGAAGATGGGAATATGGCGAACGATATTTTAGGAAATATTCTAAATACCAGTGAGGTAATTTCCAACCGGGAAAGATTTTTAAGTAAAAATAAGATAGATATGGAAGACGTGGTTTGTTTGTGGGTTCAACATGGTCATGACGTGGTGGTTGCCGATGACCGCACGGCCGGGGATAGTATGAGAGATTACAACCATGCAGTTAAGGCCGACGGGATTATCACCAATGAAGAAGGTTTATCTCTTTTTCTTCTTGTTGCAGACTGTCTGCCAGTAATTATATTTGATCCGCTAAAAGAAGTTGTAGGTTTGGTGCATGTTGGCTGGAAGGGAGCAGATATAAATATCGCAGGGAAGGCGGTCGAGAAAATGATTTCGGAATACAGGATCGACCCAAAAGATATGATTGTTGGTTTCGGACCTGCTGCGAGGGAGGACTCATTTATCAAAGAAAAGCCGTCACAAGACACTGATCCAAAATGGAAGCCTTTTCTTGAAAAGATTGATGGTGGTAAATATAAAGTAGATTTTGTCGGACTTTGCAAAAGACAGTTACAGGACGTAGGCATTTTAGAAAGTAATATTTTTGATTGCGGAATAGATACGGTTAAAGATAAACGATTTTTTTCGCACGTTCGGGAAGGAAAATTACCTGTGGACAAACAAGGCCGTTTTGCATGTATTGTTGGATTAAAAAAATGAGATGTTAATCAGTTTTGCTTTGCGAGTGCTTTTCTTGAGGAAGTAGAGTTTTGAAAAACTCTTGTTTATCTGCAAGTTTTTTATCTTTAATATGTTTTGACTCAAATTCTTTTATTACTCTTTTTATACCTTCCTGTATTGTTATTTTCGGCTTAAAACCCAGAACTTTTTCGACGAGCGTATTATCTGATAACAACCTCCGTGCATAAATATCTATTGGAACAGGTACGTATTTAGGCTTAATATTAGTTTTTCGTAATGAGTTAATTATATCAATTATTTCGTTGAAACTCGTTTCTATGCCTGTACCAACATTAAATGATTGTGTGTAGACATCTTTTTCAAGAGCGAGGCAAAACATTTCAGCTGCGTCTTCTGCATGGATAAAATCTCTAGTCTGATTACCGTTGCCCCAAACGATCGGAATTTTTCCACTGACCATAGCCCATACGAATAACGAAATGACATTTGCATATCCGCCTTTCTTACTTTCGTCGTCTCCGTAAACACTCATGGGCCTCATAGCTACTGCAGTGATTCCAGATGAAGAGGAATATATTTTACCAATATCCTCATTCATTTTTTTTGAAAGAGATTTTAATTCTGGTGGACTTATGAACATAGTTTCCTTATATGGAAACTTATTTCCCTCATATACTGCACTTGTACTCGCATGTATGATTTTTTTAACTTTATGTTTTCTCATAGACTCCATGATATTTAGAAAAATCTGGATCGTGTCAATCGTAGATTCAATGGGTTTTTCTTTGTACATTAAAAATGATGACGGAGCTGCGAGGTGTATAACGGCATTTGAATTAGAAACCAGAGAGTCTACTAATGAGTAGTCTCTACAATCTCCATTAATAAAGGTAAACTTATTTTTGTCTAAAGTAGAGAATGATTCTTCGTCGTGATTAGCTAACGCTTGTATATAATAGTCTGAATTTCTTTTAAGTAGGTTTTTTATTATCGATGTTCCAATTACTCCAGAAGCACCTGTAACTAATATCTTTTTCATGAAGTTGTAACTAACTGGATTATATCATTTTTGCGTTTTTTTATTCCTGTAGTTTAATCGTGTTATGTAAACTTATACGCTTGTATGATAAAATTGAATTACACCGAATATGGTGTTTTTTTGTGTATGGAGAAAAAAGGCAAGCAAAATATAATCAGAAAGATGTTGGGAAGCCGTAAAAGATTAATAATACTTATTATTTTAGCTATCTTATTTGCAACAGGCTGGAGATATTTGTCTTCTAGAAAAACCGCCTCCAATAAAACATCGACTGTCGAAAAAGGAAATGTATCAGAAGAACTTGTATTGTCAGGAACAATCGAAGCAGATGAGCATGCAAATCTGGCTTTTTTATCCTCGGGTCAACTAGATAAAGTTTTTGTGACCGAAGGACAAACTGTTGTCAAAGGCCAGGAGCTGGCTCGGTTGGATACGACAAGCGTATATCAGACTTTACTTGAAGCAGAAGCAGATTTACGAAGGTATGACGCGTCTCTTCAAAAAACTTATGATGACGTTCAGGGTCACGAAAGTGACGAATCGTTTGCTCAGCGTGAAACACGAACAATTGCAGAAACGAATAGGGATAAAGCATACAGGAATTATGTTATAGCTCAAAAAAACCTTTCCAACTCGACGCTTCGAGCTCCATTTGCCGGTGTCGTTTCGTCAATTACGCACCCATTCAGCGGAATAAACACGACTTTGACCGAGTCGCAAATCGAGATAGTCAATCAGAGTACCGTTTATTTTGATGTAAGTGCGGATCAAACAGATGTTATAAATCTCGATATCGGAAAAAAGATGCGCGTCATACTTGATGCATTTCCTGATGATATGTTGGAAGGAGAAATCAAGTATATTAGTTTAACTCCCCAAGTCGGTGAAGTAGGTACTGTATATAAAGTCAAAGTTAATTTTAAGAAATTACCGGACAGTCAAAAGGTTAGAATCGGCATGTCCGGTGACGCAAAATTTATCCTTAATGAAAAAATAGATGTTTTATGGGTTGATCCCAAGTTTGTCAAGTCGGACAGTAGTGGAAAATATCTTAAAATCGGCAAGCCAAACAATAAAATACGAATTGAGACGGGGGTTGAAGGTGACAACAAAGTTGAGATCAAGGGAGACATTAACGAGGGTGACGTAATATATGATTAAATTGGAGAATGTAAGTAAATCTTACTATTTGGGTGATGAGGAAGTTAAAGCAGTAGATAACATAAATCTTACAATCAAAGAAAAAGAGTTTATTGGAATTTTAGGATCTTCTGGGTCCGGTAAATCTACATTGATGCACCTGATTGGTCTTTTAGAACAACCTACCTCGGGTAGGATTTTGTTGGAAGGAAAGGATGTTTCTCAACTTAAGGATATTGAACTCTCTAAGGTTAGAAACAGGAAAGTAGGATTTGTATTCCAGTCATTTAATCTAATAAATCGCTTCACAGTTTTGGAAAATGTTTTACTACCCACAAAATACTCGAAAGAACCGTTACCTTTTGATCCGGTAACACGGGCAGAAGAACTATTGAGAAGGTTTGGCATATCAGAAAGAAAGAGTTTTTTTCCGAATAAGATATCCGGAGGTCAGCAACAAAGGGTTGCGATAGCTCGTGCCCTAGTTATGCATCCTAAAATGATCCTTGCGGATGAGCCGACGGGTAATTTAGATAGTAAAACAGGCGATGAAATAATTAATATCTTGAAGGGTTTAAACAAAGAATTTGGCGTAACAGTTGTCATTGTAACTCACGAGCATGATGTCGCAGCAAAAACTTATAGACAAATCTATATCAAGGACGGTCAAACAGTTGACAAATATTTGTGATATCACCCCCTACGGGTTGCATTTGAGCTATGAAGCTACGAAACGGTTGGTTACATTTAGTCAAGACGGCTCTTGAGGACTTTAAGAGAAATAAAGTACGAACTTTACTGACGTCGCTTGGCATCATGATTGGTGTTTTGTCGGTGGTTTTGCTTATTGCTTTAGGGTTGGGACTTAAAAATTATATTAAGGGACAGTTTGAAAGCCTGGGTGCGAATCTAATAATTATTTTTCCAGGAAATATTTCAGGAAGTGAAGACGGCGGAGGCGTTGCTAACTTCGGTTCCGGTTTTGCCGGAGGAGCAAAATTCGACGAGAAAGATTACTTAAATCTTACAAGGATAAGTGAAGCCGATTACGTTGCCCCCATGTACATGAAAAGTTCAATCGTTGAGTCAACGACCGACAAGAAAATCGGTAGCATTATGGGAACGAATGAGGACGCTTTTAAATTGATGAATATTGAAATCGAAGAAGGCAGTGTATTTGATAAAAATGATGTTCAGTCGAGAAATAAAAATGGAGTTCTGGGTAATAATATTGCTGAACAACTTTTCGGTAGTCCCTCGGATGCGGTCGGAAACATTGTTAGAGTGGATGATTTGAGAATAAGAATAATCGGAGTTGCGAAGAAAAAGGGTGATAGGGAAATGGATAATGCGCTTATTATTCCCTATAGGACAACCTTTGCCTCACTCAATCCGGATAAGACTTTTTTTGCCATTTATCTCGGAACAACGAATGAGGATAACGTTCCTGTTGTTAAGGAGAAAGCAAAAGACATACTGCTTAAAAGGTATAAAAAGGATGAATTTTCAGTAACAGAACAAACTGAAATTCTGTCTACCGTAAATCAGATTTTTACTATTGTGAATGCAATTTTGGTAGCAATTGGTTCGATTTCTTTGATCGTTGGAGGAATTGGGATCATGAATATCATGTATGCTACAGTTACTGAGAGAACGAAAGAAGTTGGCATAAGGCGTGCTGTTGGAGCGACCGAGATAGACATCTTAAGGCAATTTTTAACCGAATCGCTTTTACTATCTTTATTTGGAGGAATTTTAGGATTAATAATTGCTAGCTTGATTGTTTTGGGAATCAGAGCTTTTTTTCCGGCATCACTAAACTTACTTGCGGTTGTGATTTCATTTGTTGTATCTTCAGCCATAGGAATATTTTTTGGCGTGTTTCCCGCCCGCCGGGCAGCTAAACTTCCTCCTATCGAAGCTATTCGCTACGAATAAGTAGATATCACCTTAGAGGTGAAGGGGTATTTACACCTCTGGTATTTTCAGTTACATTAAGATTATGCCAGGAAGAAAGGTTCCGCTTGTAAATGGTGAAATCTACCATGTCGTTAACAGAGGGATTGCTTCTCAACCCATATTTTTAAATAAAAGAGATTATGACCGGAAAATTGCTACTTTATCTTATTATCAACACGCTTATCCACCCCTAAGATACTCTTTTTTTATTCGTTTACCGAAACAGAGAAGATTAGAACTTATAGAACAATTTAAGAAAAAAGACGATTTTTTAGTAGAAATACTAGCATATTGTTTGATGCCCAATCATCTACACCTACTTCTGAAACAAGTAAGGGATAATGGAATCTCTTCTTTTATGAGTAATATTTCAAATAGTTATACGCGTTATCTTAACATCAAAAATGATAGAGTGGGACCAATTTATCAAGGAAAATTCAAAGCTGTAAGAATAGTAACGGAAGAACAACTTTTACATGTTCAGCGTTATATTCATCTTAATCCTTACAGTTCACACATTGTAAATAATGCCGAAGACCTGAAAGATTATCACTATTCATCTTTTCCAGAATATTTAGAAGGCTCCACTTCAAGTATATCTAATAAAGAATTAATTATGAATTTCTTCACAAACATCGAAAGCTATAAAACTTTTATTTACAATCAAGCCGACTACCAAAGAAAACTTGACGAGATTAAACATCTTATTCTGGAGAAGTAACTGCATGATCTTTTATCTCTAAGGTGTGAACCTATTTCACCTCTAAGGTGCACAGGAATTGTATGCGTTAATTAAGAAAGCCGTTCAATGGAATGAGTTGGCGCTCAGGTTTACTACAAACCTCAGGATTGATGGTAGTGTTTTTTGGAATAATTACACCTATATCGGCTGAACGATAAGTTATTTCTTTTTCTGAAATATTGAAAGGATTGACTATGCTGAAAACCGCGACGTCACTTCCGGAAGAAATTACATCTAAATTTTTCCACCACATGAGATAGCGATAACCGTATCTCATACCAATATCACCGATATAATTAACTGAAATGCACGGATAGCTATGTTCTTTTGAGTAACTTGCAATGTAGTCAACGATTTTTTTCTTGTCCTGATATTCATTTCTCGGAGTGGACCTTGTTACGAGCTTATTGCTATTCAATATTGCAAGAAGTATTAGGATTGAAATTAATAATATGTTTCCCTTTTTAAATTTAAGGAATGCCGATAATAAAAGTGAGTAAACCAGCAGACCCGGTATAATAAGATTGTTAAAATAATATTCTGACAAAGGTCTTTTTGACATGTAGTGGCTTAACGCCACATCAAGAATCCAAAGATAAATAATGATAGCCTCACCGCTCTTGAATATTTTTAATTTTGTAATTAAGAGCACTAAAAGAAAAAATAGAATTAACAGGCTGGGAAATATCCAGAATTTAGGTAAGGTAGGGAGATAACCAAAGAGCAAAATTGATCCGAGTACGCGGTCAATATTTTTTAAGATCACCTCCAGTTTGAACGCTCCTGTAAGCGCTCCTTTTTCATCACTTAATGATTTTGTAAGGCCGGATATTTGTTGGAAACCGTGTCTTAGCTCAAAGATGATAAATGGTGCCATTAATAAGAAAAGTATAATCACTGCGATGATTAAATTATGTTTTTTAATTTTGCGAATTTCGACTAAGATATTTTTTCCGGAAATTACAAGAGCTGTAGGGATCAGTATCAGAAGCGGCACAAAAGCGACATGAATATGCCAAATTAATCCTAGAAGTACAATTAATATGGGTAAACTTTCAAACTTACCCCTCGTAAAAGAAATTAAAACGTATAGGTACCAAATTATCCATAGTAGTGTGGGTTGGGTCGGTACCGCCCATCTATCGAGAAGTGTTATAGAAATTGAGGCGGAGTAAATAAAAGATCCGATTAAACCAACTTTCTTTCCATATAGTTTTGAGAAAACGAAATAAACGCTTATTATTGTAGCTAGGGAAAAGAGCGTTACCGGAATAAAAGAGGCAATTGGATCAAGTTTCAAAAGGAGAAAGGAAAGTATAAGGGAATAGTAATACAAAGGCCCAATAAAAAGACCAGTAATACTGGTTTCCTGACCAATAAGTCTGGGATGTTTGTCAATAATAATGTCCTTAACAATCCAGGATTGAAGATCCTGTTCGTGTCCGAATTCAAACCAGTTTGTTATTTTATAAAGCCTGAAAAATAAACCAATTAGTAGTATAAGGATAAAAAGCAAGTTCGGCAGTGTGAGAATTTTTTTTAACCGGTAGGTGCGAGGCATTAAATTAGTATAACAAAACATATGATTCAGTCAGTAGAAATATATTCTCCTTCCTTCAGGTTAGGCAGTGGAATACAAATATCTATGGAACCAGTTGTATTATGTATTTTGTATTAGGATATGAATTTATGGATACAATATACTTGATACGAAATACTAAATACATATTTTTATGGTTTTGGTATTTCCTTTATTTTCTGCTACGATAAAAGTATGGATATTATTGTAATAGTTATGGCAGCTTGGAATGAAGCCGAAAACATCAAGCGCATGATTGATACGTTATTCGATAAGGAATTTCCTAAAATTGGTGCTGATATGCATGTTCTTGTTGCCGATAATCATTCGTCTGATGGGATGACGCAAATTGTTGAAAACGAGATGAAGCTTAGGCCAAATCTTCATATCATCCAGCAGGGCGAGAAAAAAGGTTTAGGTAATGCATACATTGCGGGTTTTAAGTATGCAGTGGAAAAACTTCAAGCGGACGCTGTAATGGAAATGGACGCCGATGGTCAACATCCGCCGGAATTTGTAAAACCGATGGTTGATGCTTATCTGGCGGGTGCGGGTTATGTGATTGGTTCACGCTATATACCCGGTGGGTCAGTTCCGAGAGAGTGGGCTCTTTTCAGGAAGGCAGTTAGTTATTTTGGAAATTTATTTATTAGATTGGTTTTTCTCAAACCATCAATTCATGACTTAACCACAGGATTTCGACTTACCCGAGTAAAAGGAGTACTCGATAGGATTGATCTGGATAAAATACGAGAACCCGAAAGGTTTGCTTATAAAGTTGACTTATTATATCAATCTATTAAAAACTCTAAAAAAGTTGTTGAAGTTCCTCTGCAATTCAGGCCACGCGTTACGGATAAATCAAAGTTTAATACTAAAGAAATGGTTGCAACATTTAAGCTGGCAACGATAATCGGAATTCAGGATAAACAGAGGTTTATTAAATTCGGAACGGTGGGGTTTTTGGGTTATCTTGTTAATGCCTCGTTTTTAGCACTTTTTAGCAGACTTGGTTGGCCTGAGTGGGCCGCGTGGGCAGGCTCAACCGAACTGGCGATTATCAGTAATTTTACTCTCAATAATTTATGGACTTTTAAAAGTGAGAAAATTGTTGGGATGATGGGACTGTTAAAGAAATTTTTGCAGTTCAATTTAACTTCCGGCGGAGCTCTCTTTATCCAAACAGCAGCCGGCACAATCGGAGTGTCAGTCTTCGGACCGCAATATAGACAGATACTTCTTCCTTTTATAGTCTTATTCTTGGTTCTGCCTTATAACTACTTCATGTATAACGCAGTCATATGGCGAACGTGGAAGATGCCTTGGAGTAAGAAAAAAACGGTATAATACCACATGTCCGAAAAGAGTTTCCCCACAGGTAGTGAAAAAAAGTTTAACGAGTTTTTGGTCGGAGAATATTTAAAATACGGCTCAGTCGATGAGGTGATGAGGAAGCATAAATATGCCATACCAATTTCTTACGCCAACTATCAGCGAATTTTGGATAAATGGGGTATTATAAAAGCAGCCGGGCCGAACAATAAGCTTTCCGAAGCGATTAATTTTCTCCACAGAATGGTCCAGGAAGAAATTCCCCTCGAGAAATTATACAAAAAAATGCCTCCGTCATTTATGACCTCGGCTGTCACTTTATATCGAGTTTTAGGTTATATAAAAGAAGGCATAACAAGGAGAATGGGTACTGCATTAATACTAAGTCCGGAAAATAATGACAACCTGGTCTTAACCGCTGTTGATATTTCTACCCCGAGATTTGACTTGGGTAAGAAATTTGGCAGCATTTCCCTGCCGATGACTTTTTCAAGAATCCGCGATACTAGGGAAAATGCAATACTTCGTGTGATGCAATACGAAGTTTTTACGGACCTGGCTATTGAAAAGAAAGTTCCCGTAAACGCGATACCCAATAGACCGAAACCTTTTATGTATTTGGATATAGCGGATGTCAGGGTAGAGGTATTTAAGATAGTACTTCCAAAGAGATACTCAAAGGTCAGAGATTTTTCCAGTTTCAGGTTAAAGGATTTTAAGTTTTTAAATATTAATAATCTTGGCAAACTGGAGAAACAAAAGAGCCAATTCAGGGTGGGTGTTATTGAAGCAATGAAGGGTTACAAAAAATTTACGGGATTGAAAAAACGCAACCTGAGTTTTAATCCGCTTCAGTTTAAGTCGGATATGAATTACTTCCTATCGGATGAAGCTGTTTCTAAGACGGCTTGAGGTTCGGCGGATTGGAATTCAGCTTTCCCTGCAAACGGATCTTCTTTTTCGTGGCCGTTATTTCCGTTGTTTGTTTTTAGGTACCAGTGTCTGCCGTCTAGGCTTACAACCTCTCTGCCCATAAATACTGCGGTATAACCTCTAAGTCCGCGAGCATATTGCCACCGCCACCACCTTGGGATTTCCGACATAAACTAAGGATAAAACATGTGTTTTCTCATAATCTCGCAGGAAATTAAAGAAGCGGAGACCAATCAGAGATGGGCATGACGTTTTGGGAGATATAGACCAATGAAAATAATAAGATCGGGATTATTAATACTGCCATCGCAATTTTAAACTCTCTTTTTACTAAAACATCCTTAAAGGCGATAAATAAAAAAGGAACAATGGGGAGTGAATACCTGATTATATCCCGGTGCGAAACAAAAAGTGTTGATGCAAAAAATATGCCTACAAACCAAGCTAATACACTTTCTTTTCTCTTGATTAATTCAAGGAGTCCCAGTACTCCGAAAAGATAGACAAAAATTACCTCTTCCAGCCAAAATGTTCCAACCCATGGTTGGCTGTAATTGAATATTTGAAAGGGTGGGAAGAAAAGGTGAATGTTATCACCTGAATGAAAATATGCAAAAAAGTCATGTAAACGAAACTGGAACAAAGCAAAAACTCCGACAAGCGATAGTGGTATAACAAGTATGGGTAAAAATTTAATGATAGATAAATCTTTAATAGATAGTTGCGACTTGACAAGTCCGATTTTTTTAATGTGCGGTAAAAAGTATGCGAATATGTAAACTGCAAAAAGAAGCACTCCCGGCGATTTTGTTATTGTGGCGACTGCTCCCCAAACTGCGGCCGCTATAAATTTTTCTTTTTTAAAATAATAAATTGAAGCGACAATTGCAGCTACAAACAGCGGTTCGGGAGATCCGACGCTTCTGACGATTAACCATCTTGCGGGGAGGAGTGCAAAAACGAGTGTTATCCAAAGTATGTCTTTTTTATCGACATATTCCTCGATCAACCTGCTGAAGAAAAATAGTGCAATACAAGATGAAATAACGGTTACGAATAACATTGAGTATGGAAATCCGAATAAGAAAGCAAAAAGGTTAACTAATGATGGATACATCGGAAAATGTGCAGCGTAATATTCGACAGGCAGGTTAAAGGAGAAGTTTTTAATAAGTTCTGGCTGGTAAAATGTTTTCGAAACCACAAGGTAAAGTGGACCATCGTAATTGGCGACAATTGTCCCCATACCATTTTGCGGAAGAGGGATACCCCAAACAGATTGGAAGCGAAAAAAGAATGGGGTCCAAAGAAGGAGTGTGGGTAATAGTGATATAAGAAGTAAGACAAGCGACCTTTTAAAAAAGGATCCCATTGTGAAAATGATATAACGAATGGAGTTTGCTTACAAGTTTAGTCTACCTTTTCAAATAGTCCATCGAGGTGGAGATAGTATAAACCCACTTCAAGGAGCGGATATGTAGAATTGATACGCTCTCTTGCTTTTCTCAAATCTTCCGCGTGTTTTTCAGGTGTACTTTCTGCTCCATATGCGCCGCATGCTTCATGGTGAATAAGGTGGGCTTCTTTGATTTTATGAAGCCGAACGGAAACATCCAACTGTCTCATAATAGTATCCAGATCTTTTGTGCTGCCTGCAAATCCTATTAGATCGAAAGTTTTATCCTTTAGGTTTTTATCGGTCCAGTCGCGAATATATTTTTGGAACCTGAAATCGATACAAGTAATAACTATCGCGTCACAGCTATGAATTGGGATTACCATGTTTATTACAGCTTGTAATTGCCGCTATCTTTTACGAACATATAACAAAATAACTAATATACTGGCTATTATAATGACCCCGATACCAAGTACAAGAGGTGATAAGGTTATGAGTTTTTGTTGGACTGTAACAGTAAGATTAAAATCTTTAACATTACCAGTTAGATAAATCGTCTGTTCACTTTGAAACTTGCGATAAGTAACTAGCACTTTGTGCTCACCTGGTGGAATTTCTTTAAATACCGCAATACCATCTTGATTAGTAGCTACCTCATTATTACCGGGAAAAATCGCAACATGCGCTTCCGCGACTGGTTTATTATTGTTGAAGATGGCTTTGACTGTAACTATGTAATTAGTGGGTGTTGACGAATCGTCGCCAGATGTTTGCGTTTGTTCGGTTGACTCTACTGGCTCTAATTCCAACTGACTGACTTCTAACTGGTTGAAAGTTACTATATGCTTTGTTTTTGCCGACAGTTCATTGGACCAGGTACCCACAGCACAGCCATTACCCCCCCGAACTCTGAAATAATACGTTGTATTAGGGGTTAGAGATTTGACTAAATAAGTCATTTGGCTGCGTGAGTTTACACCAAGGTCCTGTGCGCCCCACAGATACTTGTAAGGAGCTAGCCCATATTCCAAAAGATATTTGTTTACAGGTGTGTCTGCTTCAGTAAAGTATAATAGAACACTGTTGGCATTCTCAGCGATTGCTCCATACAACCAAGGTGCCTTAGGTCCCGGTGCCTGGTCAGTGCAGATTGGAGCGCTAGCTGTGGATGTGTTATTTGATGGGGTCGGGCTATTTTCACCTTCGCCATAAATTCCCGCTCCATAGTTACCATTACCATAATTAGCAGCAAAGATAATAGAGGTGTTAGTTGAAAGAATAACCAAAGAGATAAGAAAGCCAGCGAAGAGGGTGATAAATTTTGTATGGGAGAACTTTCTCATTTTTGTAAAGGAAGATAAAACTTTTGTTCCTTGAATTTATTATAAATTACGATTATATTCAGAATAGTAGTATTAAGGGAGTTTTACAACCATGTTTGGTTTGGGTACCCAGGAACTTATCATTATTTTAGTAATAATATTGGTCTTATTTGGCGGGAAAAAATTACCCGAACTTTCAAAAAGTATCGGAGCATCGATAAAAGAGATTCGCAAAGGCTTTTCCGATAATACTAAGAGCGATTCGTACAGGAAGAAGCGTAAAAAATATTCGACATAATAACAATGTGGTCAAATCTACAAGGGATGTAAATAAGCCGTTTATAAGTCACCTCCAGGAACTCCGATCACGTTTTCTAATATGTTTGTTAATTTTCCTGTCAGGATCAGTTTTGGGATATATAATTCAAGATAAAATACTTTACCTTTTATTATTGCCTCTGGACCAAGCGCTTTATTATTCCTCACCTGCTGGCGGTTTTAATTTTACGTTTGGGCTCGCATTCCTTTTTGGTTTTTTAATAACAATACCTTTTTTTATTTTCCACACGCTAAGATTTATAGAACCGGCGCTCCCCGATAAGGTGAAGCACTCGTTTATAATGATTTTCCTGTCTGCTTCCCTTCTAATGCTTTTTGGGATAATCTTTGCATATTTTGTAAGCTTACCTGCAGCACTTCATTTCCTTGGTAAATTTACCTCTACACAAGTTAAATCTTTAATTTCAACAGGTGAGTATCTCTCGTTTGTCACGCGCTATCTGATAGGATTTGGCGTTATTTTTCAACTGCCGTTAGTGATGTTAGTTGTAAATCAAATAAATAAATTGGACGTAAAGACATTAGTGAAGCTCCTGAGGTGGGTAGTACTTCTCAGTTTTGTGATCGCCGGAATTATTACGCCTACACCAGATTTGTATAATCAGGTATTAATGGCCGTTCCAATAATAGTCTTGTATCTCCTGTCAGCGGGTAGTGTATGGTTTGTTAATGGCAGAACGGTGCAGGCTAGTCATCTGGGTAGAATGGGTTCTAAGGCAACTTGAATAGAAGTATGTATACAATATACTATTGTTGTAATGTAATATGAACGCTTTTAATTCTTTCCTTCGGCGCAAAATGAATCGTCGGGAATTTTTAATATATTTAGGTTTATTTTTTGTAACAATCACTGGCATCTCGGGTGTATTAAAATCTATATCCAATCACCAAATGATTAAACCAAGTTCAAGACCTCAAAAATCCAGTTTTGGGATTGGCCCTTATGGAGGTACGAATAGGGAGAGTCTAAATGGCTAGATTACCAACAGTTGGGGGCGACAGCGGAAGTTGGGGAACAGTACTAAATGAGTTTCTTACAGTTGCCCACGACTCTGATGGTACCCTTAAATATATTCTTAATGTTACAGATTATGGAGCTGTAGGTGATGGTTTGACTAATGATACGGCTGCTTTGCAGGCTGCTATCAATGCTGCCTCAGCCGCAGGAAAAAGGCTATACGTCCCAGCGGGGACTTACTTATTCACCACACTGAGTATTCCCGGTCCGGAAGGAATTTATTTATATGGTGATGGCAGGGCGAGTATCCTGCAGTGCACTGGCACCGGGAATGCGATTACTTTAGGTGAGGTGAACTTGTGGAACAGGCTGGTGCTGAAAGACTTTACCCTACAGGGCAACTCTAGCGCGGGGCACGGGCTATACCTAGCTCCCACAGGAGCGGGC
Organism: Candidatus Woesebacteria bacterium RIFCSPLOWO2_01_FULL_39_23; assembly: GCA_001793095.1. GTDB lineage: Bacteria > Patescibacteriota > Microgenomatia > UBA8517 > UBA8517 > HO2-FULL-38-9. The sequence continues at coordinate 1,330 of MGHG01000016.1, read as the reverse complement.
AACAATGTCGTGATCGGGCAAATCGAGAATTTGTATATTACTGGCTTCACCCAGACTGGGTTTTACGCCGTCTACGTCCTGGACTGCTACGGCTTGCAGTTTAACTCCTGCTCCATCATCGGCAATGACAGCGGTGTGTTCTGTGGCAGCGAGGCGCTCCACAACAGCTTCAACGACTGTTGGGTGCGCGACTTTATGAAGTATGGTTATCACCTGAACGTTGGGGCAGCGGGAAACCGTGTCTGGATCAACGGAGGATTCGTAGATAGCCCCGACCCGGCTTATAAAGATGTGGTAGGCCAGATTGGCTTGTATCTCCAAAACGGCATGGTCCATCTGAAAGATACACAGTTAGAAGACCTGACCACACCGTTCGACGCCGATGCTGGCACGCTGATTATGGATGGTGTGCAGTTCAACGGCAGTTTCGTGTCTGCAACTTTCACTATATCCGACAGCGTTGAGGCGCATCTGACCGACATCCAGATGCACAACAGCTATAGCATCAACGCTGGACTGGGAACAATATGGACTAATTGCCGGGCGAAGATAAATCCTCCGGATGTTACCGACCCTGGAGCGACATTGGCGCGGCCGTCGACTATCGTCCGTCTAACGAATACGTTGCCTAACACAAGTCTGATCGGATTGGCTGCCACCACCGGAGCACGCTATAGCGGGCCATTCACAATCGTCTTTGAGGATGGGAACACTATACTTTTCAGTGGAGGCACGGGAACTAATTTTGTCCTTAAGGACAATCGCCATTGGAAGCCTTACGCAGGTGACAGTATTACCTTCCTTCGCTCCGACGTAGACGACCTGTTCATCGAGATCGGACGCAAAGAGCAAAATCTGGTCATATCAGAGACTGGCGACCGCTCTGTCCATTACGGCGACGGCGGGCGTACGTTCAATAACGTGGGAGCATTGGGGACGGTCACCTTTACCCTACCGACAGCCGGGGCATCCGGCGAGGGGCCGTATGCCCGGAACATGCTGGTGCGGTTTGTCCGGGTTGACAGTCAGACGGTGCGTGTTGACCCTGCCTCGACCCAGGTGATCCGCGGGGGTGGCAGTGGTAAATATCTATCGCTAGATACCGATGGAGCGAGTGTGACACTTTTGAACGTCAAGGCATCCTACTGGGAGATCATTGCCCAGACTGGTACAGTCTCATTCGAGTCATAACTTGGAATGAAAATACAGCACACTTAAATTACGCAATTCTTCATGAGTAGGCTGAGATACATCGGTAACACTTCTAGGTTAAAATAGTTAGTTTTTTAGAAACGGAGGTGATTACTGTATGGATTGGTTTAAGAAGTCA
>MGHG01000015.1 GCA_001793095.1 Candidatus Woesebacteria bacterium RIFCSPLOWO2_01_FULL_39_23 | reverse complement strand
TTGAGAGATATCATTACCATAGACCCCATATAAGTCTTGGTATGAAACCACCTTTAGAAAGGCATTAGTGCCGGATATTTACGGAAACATACCGATTTGATTGCTCTGAGAGACAGTAGTCCGATTCAAATCTGATTAGTGAAAAAGCTTAAAGTGTATTTGTTGTTTTGCTTATTAAATTACCTTCTTTATCGTGGTCGAAAAAACCGAAGATAAATGCTTTTGGGTTAACTGTCAGGGTTTTTAGATATTCCTTCAAATCCTTAACCATTGGCAATGAATTTATATTTTTAGGGTTGTGCCAGTGGAAAGTTCCTTCACTTGAAGGTTTAATTTCTATTTGCTTTTTAATATTTACTATAAAGTATAGGTTTACCCATTCAGAATCAGTTGGAGGAAATGGATGTTGAGTTACAGAAAAGAGTCTGACGTCTTCAAATTCTTTAATTCCAGTTTCTTCCTCTATTTCTCTAAGTAGCGCATTATAAAACTTTCATGCGGCTCGACTTTTCCACCAATCCCTGAATAAAATCCTGGATCAACTTTTTTATCATCAGCTCTTTTGAGTAGTAACACTTTACCATCACAAAATATTAAAGCGTTTACCGAAAGAACCGTTTTATAATCTGTGTATTTGCTAAAATCATTCATATTTATAAAGCAATTATATCAGCAATTCCTGTTTTTACTTTTAAATTTCATTTTTAAAACTCTTCCTCTTGAGGCCGATATTGAAGTGCTTCTGCTAGATGATTTGTTGTAATATTTTTTACTCCTTCTAAATCAGCGATTGTTCTGGCAACTTTGATTACTTTAAAGTAAGACCTGGCTGTTAAATTCATACTAGCCGTTGCTGATATCATCATCATTCTGCAGTCCGTCGACATTTCGCAATACTTTTTAACGTCCTTAGTACTCATTTCGGCGTTCGATTTAATAAAGGTTCCCTTGAATCTTTTAATTTGAATATTCCTTGCGCTTTGTACTCGTTTTTGAATTTCCTTCGATGCTTCGACTTTGCTCAGCATCAACCCTGAGCTGGCCGAACGGGTTGAACTTTCGGTTAACTTCTGCACCTCTACACTTGGGACGTCAACGTGCATATCATTTAGTTTGTTTTTATTTTAAAAATATTGCAACGGTTGGTTGTAGTTTCCAGATATGAAGAGAAACAAAACGAGTCTCAATCTGATCTAATTCCTACGTAGAACTTGCCTGAGCCTACGCAGACTCCTTCTTTAATTACATAGCACTCAATCCAATGCATACCTGGATATTCTGTATGCTCTTCTCGAGAAATAGAATCTTTCTCACAGAAATGAAACTCATTACCCCTCCAGCCTCCTATTCTGGCAATATCTAAAGCTTCTATACCGTTATTCACAACCAACCATCGTATATCATCATACTCTAATCCATCAATCAGAGGAGTAAAAAGTAAAAAATATTCTTTTCCAATATATTCCCCAGAGATCATAGGCTTCGGTCCGTTAATCGCTTGAAGCGCATAACTTGGCAGATTACTCTTTATTCTTTTCAAATTAGTTGAGTTGCGAAATTTATCTTTCTCTCTACGTTCAATCTGGCAAGTAATTTCTAATTTTCTCGCAGACGAGTTAGCGCCCCATGGAGGTGTGGAAATTAAAGATTCCCTGAGCAATAAATAAAGCTCATCGATATTATTTTTTAGTAACATACTCTGCAGCCTATCTAGGGTTTTTGAAGCAAAGTTTATAGCTCGTTCTCTTTGCAAGCCTGCAACGTCATCATTTAAATAACTATCTACAAACATATTACAGTCTGCCATATCTGGTATTGTTGGAGCTGCTAGCCATGTGTCCAGGTTGCTGAAAAAAAGACAGATAGCATCAAAAAAATTTATACTTTTGTTTCGGAGAAATATATCGACAACAATCAGCTCTAAATGGAAAGATTTCAACTCAAAGTCTATCAAACTCGCATTGCACGATTTCTTCCAAACTTTGGCAAATTTAACTGTTTTTCTATAACTTAGATTCGAATTAAGCTCTAATGACTGACTTGTATAACCTTTTGGGTCAGACAAAATCCACGGAATTTTTTCACCGTATGCTTTATACATTTCAACTCGCCTTCCACGACTAAACTTCTGAATTTCAGGTACCAGGTAGACATCATCTCCATACTTGTTTTTTCTACCTGACCTCAGAGCAGGAACAACGTCTACTGAGAAGTCTTTTTCTTTAGGAAAGGATATATTTACAGAGTGTGTTTGCGACAAGTCTATTTTTATATCCATACCAACTTTTCTATAACCGTCAGTCAACACCGAAGCTAAACTTTCAAGCGGTTTTTTGACATCAAAATAAAAAGGTTCTCCTTGACTGATTCTAGAAAACAACTCCTCTCCTGATACCTGTAAAGATTCAGGTAACACCCAAATTACATCTAAGTCATGAACGGGGGTTACCGCTGTTTCCCTTTTATATGAACCACTTTGAAAAATCTCATTACCTGGCAATATATCTTGAAGCTGTTTATAGAGTTTGGAAATTGACGTCCTCTCGTCTGATGAAGGGGATAAATATTTTCTACAAAATTCTTCTAGAGTGGTATTAATTTCGTTCTTGTTCATATTTATATGAAGCCATAACAGCAAAGAGGTCGCTCACTAATCGAAGCGGCATACTCGATAACACATACCATTTGTAACCTTTAACTTTTTTTCTATGTTCTTCTTTAAGTTGATACCCCAACTCAAAAGTGTAAATAATAAGAGGTTTACCGACATGTCTAACTAAGTCAACAAATTCATTAAAGTTTTTCATTTCCTGATGATATCCCAATACGATCACTCCAGCTTTTTCGATATCAACAACATCAATCGAATTAAAATCAGTTATTGGTTGTTTAGGTACTTCAAAATAACCAGAATTTCTGAGAACTATTAGCTCCCGTTCCATATTTTTATTAGTTCCAGAATTCCTGTTTCCTCCGGGAGGACAAAAGACAAAAACTTTACGACCTAAATTTCTACCTAATCGAAAAAAGACTTTAATTGACCTCCAAAATATAATCAGGAATCCAAAAAAGAGAACCAAGAATCCAAATGCTACTTTGACAATATCCCAAATAGTTAATGCAGAGCTTATTTTGTCTAAATTCATTTTTACTTTTCTCCACAAACGGGAGACAATACCTGTCTTAACCGAGACTCAACCACTAATCTAAGAGCTATGTTGTCAACCTGTAAAAATGCAATACTTATTGGAAGTCTATTAGAATTCAAAATCCACTGAGATTTCCTCTCATGGTTTTCTCCATTAAGGCGTTGACCTAATTTATCTGTTTCTCCCACATCCAACCATTTTTGGGAAGTATAAATTACATAAATACCAGGAACATCATTGAAGATTTGATCTAAAGACCACGGACCTTCGAAGTTGTAATCTGCTATTATCATTCTTTGATTTCCTCTTATGCCAAAATATGCTTGACATAAGAACTGCAAGAATGGTAACATTTTAGGTAAACATAAGTCAAGTATACCAAGTAAACAAATTATTAATGTACTATAAAAATCTCACAGATAGGCAGAAAAAAGTATTAGATACTATAGTTACTCAAGTAAACACTTTTGGTAATTCGCCCACAATAAGAGAAATTCAAAAAGCATCTGGCATCAAATCCACACGGGGCGTAATCTTGCAACTCGAAGCATTACAAGAAGCTGGTTATATTACAAGGAACCGTGGCGCGAGAGGTATTTATTTAAACCCCGCTCTACTAGGAACTTCTTCTAATAAAACAGTTTCCGTACCATTTGCAGAGGAAGAAGAAACAATCTCCATTCCCTTAATGACCTCCCCAATACCTGCCGGCTACGCTTCTATGGTCGACGAATTCAGTGATTCTAAAATTGATGTCTCAATACAAGACACAAAAGGTATTACAAATGTATTTGCTGTAAAAGTTACAGGTGATAGCATGATTGGTGCTGGAATAGATGATGGCGATACAGCTATCATTGCCTCACAGCCTATAGCAAATGATGGAGATATCGTAGCAGCTTTGATACCAGATAGGGGAGTTACTTTGAAAAAATTCAAAATCGTTGATGGTTGGCCAATTCTAGTTCCCGCTAATCCAAAATACAGTCCAATTGTTAACAATTTTGTAGTCCAAGGGAAACTTATAAACCTTTTAAAAGGGAAGTAAATAGCATTTTTTTACCTGAATTAAAAATCAATTTTACCTAAAAGAGGTATGGGTAATCATCTTTTATAAAATCTCAATTTTTATTCATCAAGCTAGCCTCAGAGAAAACACTTAACTTTAATGATAAAGTATCCTCGACTAGTTAAACTCTCCTCCCCACCCCGTACCATGCAATTCATTATTACCTCGACAGTAAATATAAAAAGTTTTAGGTTTAGTCGTTAATGGATTAAACCTATTACCGCTATCATCAGCAAACTGCAGAGCACCTACTGTATAAGTCTCACCTGCTCTCAAGTTGTAGTCATTCAATTCATAACCTCCTTTGAGTAATCCTCCATTTATACTCATTTGCGATCCCAAACAATCCACATCATCCAAATTACTTATTACAAATTGGGTACCTGTAAAATTCACATTAGCCCTAAAAGATTCTCTTCGTGGCGTTTGTTCTACTGACTCATTAGTATCTGTAGTTGATCCAACCACTATCATCAAAAAGAACGGTAATAAGATTATTGCACTTAAGAAAGCTAAAATGGGATGTCTATTTACCCAACTTCGCAAATCTGACTGGCAATAAGGACATTTCTTAGCTCGAAATGAAATATCTTTATCACAATGAGGGCATTTTTTAATCTTTTCTGTTTCCTTCATGTTTAATCACCCCCTTTATCTACTAATTAAATAATTGATAGTTATCTTCTTATTACCAACCACAATTTCTTGTATTAGAGATCTTAAAAATGCTTTTTGGTCAGCAATGTCTCCTTTTAGAAATATTTCCTCAAACCTGTTAATTGCCTGTTTAAAATCTTCTCTGGTAAGCTCCCTTCTTTGTTCATCTTTTATCTGGCTCTCAAGTTTTACAACTTGTTCCCTCATAACCCCTTCTTCATGCCCTAACTCGTCTACCGCATCATTAAACTTAGTCATTGATAAACTTCCATATTCGTAAGCACGCCTTAGACGACTATATCTGCTGTCTATTTTTGATAGGTTACTCCTTAAAAACTCCAACCTACTCGAAATGTCATCTACCTTTTTTTTATCGCTTTCAGCTAAAAATCCTTTTAAGACATCTGGGTTATCTTTTAGACGTTTTAAGTCGTTTATTACAGCACTCTTTAACTCTGACTCAGATATATAGTTTCTTTCTGTATCTCTAAACCTCTGCCATCTTCCGCATATATAACCATTACTTTGAGATTTTGTTGTAACTCCATCACTTTTCCTCGTATAAGTTGTTTTTACTTTCGTTCGATACATCTTACTGCCGCATATTTCACACTTAGATAATCCACTTAATAAGAAGTCGTTATAAACTGCCACCGATCCTAATCTTAATTTTGCTTTCCTTACCTCTTGAGCTTTATCAAATAAATCTTTTTTAATAATTGCCTCATGTTCCGTTTGTCCGGGAGGAACTACAATCCATTTCTCGAACGGATTTTTTCCCATTTTCGTTGTGCCTGTTAAAGCATTTTTTCTTCTAAAATATTTGTTATAGATTAATGCTCCAAAATAAACTGGATTTTTCAATATTCTGGCAACCATAGCTCTCTCCCAATGTCTGCCTTTACGTGTAGGTACACCTTCAGCATTTAACTGATCTCTAATTCCATTCATGCTTTTACCTTTAAATACGTATTCATGATAAATTCTCAAAACGATAGGTTTTTCTTTCTCTTGAACGACTCTTTTATAAACGATCCTGCCATCTTTTTTAATAATGATGTTTCCATTTTCGTCTCGAAGGGGCTCAAGCTTATAACCGTAGGGCGGTGTATTAAGCATCTTTCCACCCCTAGCCCTCTCTTGCTTTGACTCCATACTTCTACGTCTAAACTTGCTTACTGTAGTAGCACTTTGTAAGTCATGTATTGTTTCCATAAATATTTGTCCCTCATCATATGGGTCATATTTATATTCATCTGGGTCTTTTAGAATAAGGGGCTGGTCAAGTGACGTAACTTGTATTCCCAACTCTCTCATATAATGCCTAAAAAGCTTTGCTGCCAAAGCTTCAGGGTCCCTGCCAGTCCTATCACTATCCCAAAGTAGTACTAAATTAAATTTTCCTTGTCTTGCATCATCCAAAAGTTCTTTTCCTCCGATTCTGTTTTCAAAGTCTAAATAGCCAGTTAAAACATCTTCATAAACTTTAAATACTCTCCAACATTGTTTGTTTGCATAATTCAATGAGTCTTTCTTTTGAATGTCTAAGCTGACTTTGTCTTTTTCGGCTTGCGATTCACCGGAGACTCGTATATATACTGCCACTATAAATTTTGACTTTTGGAGCCCACTATCTTCATTTACATAAGTTGCATGATGGTCATATGTTCCTAACATATTCATATGGTGATAAGATTAATAGCGCGTTCAATATCTTCCGGTTCTACATGTAGGTAAACAGAAGTAGTGTCCAATCTTTTATGACCTAAGATCTTTTGAATGGTAAACAAATCAACTCCCTTTTTCAGAAGGCTGACCCCTACTGTATGCCTTAACATATGGGGTCCCATTTTTTTCTTATTTATATCGGCTTTTCTTAAATATTTTTTGACTAAGTAATATATAGAGTTAGCTTGTAAGTTTGTTCCTTTACGGCCTATAAATACTCTTCTTTCTTTAATTTGTGGACGTTTCTTTAAATATTTCTGTATTCTTTTTGCAACCTCATTCGATAATGGAAGAGTTTCCTCACTGCCGCCTTTTCTCGTAATTCGAATATAACTGAAGCCTTCCTTTCTAAAATCTATATCGTCAATCCTAAGATTAACAAGCTCACTTACTCTAATTCCTGTATTTAGAAAGAGTGATATTATTGATAAATCTCGAATTTTATAAAAAGGGGTAGAGTGATATTTAACTGTATCTATAAATTTTTTCTTTTCGACCTCCGTTAAATAACTTATTTGTCTAGAGTGGTTCTTAACTGGCCGATATTCTTCAATAAAAGCTTTATTGAATCCTTTTTGCCCTAAATAATTGTAAAAAGACCTTATGCAAGATAATTTTCTATTGTAATTTGCTGTTGAACCTGTTTTTGATAATGTTATACAAGATAAATATTGGTTGATATGCTCTTTCGATATGTCTTCTATATCTAAGACGTTATTATCTCTGAAATAACCTAAAAAGCTTGTCAAATCATATTGATATGCTTTAATAGTCCTGTTTGAGAGGCGTTTAACACTTCTTAAATAGCCTAGAAAACCATTTATCGCAGTTTCTAACTTATAACTACTCATCTTCATTATCCTCCTGCAAATGCTGTTTAAAGTGTTTATTTATATCCCTAAGCCGAATCCTATACTTTCTTCCTATCTTAAATGCTGGTAATTTTCCGGACTTTACCCATGATCGTATAGTAGCTTCAGAATATTTGAGTAAAGTTGCCACTTCTCTAATTGTTAATATCTTTTCTTCCATGCGTTTTAATAAGGATTTAATCTAATAAAATACATAGATTATTTTTGGCTATTGATTATTATTTAAGGTTACATATAATAAATTTAAATAACTTATAGTTTATTTTTAAGGCTAAAAATTGAGTTAAATCCTTATTTAATCTAATTAATCTTCATTAACTTCTCTCGTGCTTATTTCTCTTTCTATCTCGTTACAAAAATCATCTTTATCTGGCCATTCAAAATTTGCTTTTTGAATATCTTCAGTAAAAGTATCCATCACTTCTGATTTGTCAAAATATTCTCTATATAAATTGGATAGCTTCATAGCATATAGTGCTTTATAAGCCACTAAGCTATCGCTTATAAGTCTTAACTCATTCAAAGTAAGACATTTAAACTTTCTGTCCTTTTTTTTCCTTTTTTTACTCATTTTTATCACCCCCACCTATCTCATATTTTCATTAACTTTTCAGTCTCTCTGACTTACGGTCGTTTAATCTAATTGTTCTTTATCAAAATTGTTTTAATTTACTTGGTAAATCTTTCTTCTCCACTTTTTCAACTAACCAATTATCTTTTGTTGATGTATTTATTCGATCGTAGTTAAAATTATCAGCTATTAGATTTGCCTCGTTATCTCCATTTAAAATTTTCTCAAGCGCTTTCTTTTCAGAACTCGCACGGGTATATATCGACCTTATCCAAATTTCCTCCAGATCCACTTTATAAATAGCCATTATTATCACTCCCTTTCATTTTTTGAATTATTACTATCTTTATATGCTCTAATGTTTTTGTTAAGAAATATTAAAAATTCTTTTCCTAATATTTTTGCTATCATATTTTTATCGCTCTCTGAATTGAGATTATTTACTACTTTGTATTTTTCTCTCTTCTTCATAACCTCTCCATAAAAAAACTCAGCTCATGACATCTGAAGATGCGTAAAGCTGAGTTCTCTAATATTTCCTTAAACAGGAACCTAAATTAACTCAAAATTCAATTGTTATACACTATAGCCGTAAAACAGCTATCACCTGGTTCATACCAAAAGTATCCAATTTTTCCGTTCTTAGTACCTTTTCTCGGAGGGGCTATTATTTGGATGTTTCCACATTCCTTACATCTGATCTCTCTACTATTTTTTTCATTAAGGTGACTTTCGCCAATAATACGCGCACAAGCTTTACATAACATTCTTCTCCAACCATCTTTTTGAAATGTTTTCTGATTTTTCAACCTGCTCATATATTTAATCCTGGTATCTGTAACAATATCTCCTTCAGTTCCTGTCTATTTATAACTTTCTCATTTAGAGTCCAACGCATTCCTTCTTCCTTAGTCCATGCGGCTGGCAAAATAAGTTTGCCATAAGGAGTTTCAATCTTACACAAAGTCGAAATTACACCCCCAATTGCTTTCTTTCTTTTTATATTGTCATTTACCGCAGTGTGAATAGTATTGCTAGCCGTCTCAATACTCATATGTGTACTAGCTCTCTCGCCTGTTGGTATAAAAACCGCAAGCGCTTCTAATTGCTTCAAACTCAAGCGCCTTAGTATATCTTCTATATTATTCATTTTCTTGTAAGTCGTTCTCATATTATTTATGTAGAGCTGACTATTATCCCATCAACAGTAAAGTCTCTTAATTGAAGAGGATCAAATCTTACATACATGCGTTTGGTTTTACTTGTCAATTTTCTTAAGCCATGTCTATAATCGTATAAGTCGTGATGGAATTTACATAATACTTTCCAGTCCTTGATTCTCTTATAATATTTGTGATCGATATTTGCTAACTGTAACTTACCATTACATGGACCGAAACCAGAGTCTTTATATTCACATCTAGTTTTCCTTATATGTTTTGCAGCCCAAACATGCTTTGCAACATAACTTGAATAACGACCTCGCCAAGATTTATTTCTCCAATCATATTTTGCATGATCTTTTATTTTCCGTATCTGTTCTAAAGAAAGTTTTTTACCTAAATGAGATTTTCTAGCATTATCTCTAGCCTCTTTAGTCCATATTTTATTTCCAGCGCTTTCTGCAAGTTTTTTTCGAGTTTCTTTTGTAAAAATTTCATCATAATTCCTACTCAAATTTGCTAGTTTTATCTTTTGTTTTGCATCTTCACTATGTTTCCAACCTTTACTTAGTGTTTTATTTTTTGGACTGGCTAGAAAAGTTCTATAATGCTCAGGCGTACAAAAATTAAACTTACGAACTCGACTTGGTATCTTATATAAAGACTTGCCGCACCAGACACACTTAACTATTTTTCCGCTTTTTTTGGTCATTATGTTAAGATATCTTGAGTATATCTTAACTATACTTAAATAAAATGTCAAGAAGCTATCTTAGGAAGAAAATTTAACCTCCATTGAGTTTCTTCTCCAAGCTTCTCCACCTTCAGTTGTTGTTCTGACAGAGATTGTCTGTCTATCCCCGATGACATACATCTTCCAGTCTCCGAAATAAATCTCAGACTGATTAATGTCGTTTTGCTCATAGAAAGGATATCCATATAGAAGGTCAGGAAGTCTTTCAACTTGCCCCGACATTCTTCCCTATGCAGAATCTCGCCAGATGTAGCTGTCGTTATTTATATTTACTAAAGAAGTCCCAGAAAAGGAGTGACTTACAATCTCTTATCCATTTCTACACCCGATTCGTAAAAACCATTCTTTTTGTAGAAATCTATAGCTCTCTCGTTACCCCAATAAGCAGAAACGTATAATTTTGTAGCTTTTTGTTCTTTTGCCCACCCAACAGCTTCATCCATTAGCATTTTACCTATTCCTTTTGACCGGTGTTGAGGATTAACTCCGATATTTTCGATTTCAATATATTTACTTTTTCGATACCCGAAGTCTTTAATGGCCAATGCTATATAACCTACGGGCTGATTATCAAGATATGCAATGAAGCATTTCCCGTATTTCCCGCTCGCCAAATCTTTGTAATACTTTATACCTTTTGGAGAAAACGGCCAATTCATATCAAGATCATTATCATGCTCTTGGTCATTAATAAAAACTTGGTTATTAAGTTTCTGTATGGTTTCCCAATCTCCACTTTTTGCTGTTTTAACTATTACATTCATATTTAAACCTCCTCGATTATTTCTAAATCTTTATTAAATTTATGGTAAGTAAATATCACTTGATCATTTTCTGCTTCCAAAACTAACTTAATATGACGCTTAAGATCGGGGTATAACTTAGGATCTTTTAGTACTTCGTCAAGAGGAAGCCATAGTGGAGTTCCTTCATCTGATTCTTTAAGTTCTCCTGAAAATTCATCTGATTGGAAGATAAAAACTAAGTAAACCTTGTTCCTGTAAAAATGGTTGTGTGTGGCTACAACCCTGAGTTTGGGGTTTAATACTTTTATTCCTGTTTCTTCCCAAGTTTCTCTAATTGCTGCTTGTTGTGGAGTTTCATCAACCTCTTGTTTTCCACCAGGAAGCATCAACCAACCTGGAAAATTCTCTAATTTCTCGCTCCGTTTGATAAACAAACCTTTCCCGTCTTTAACGATGAGCATATTTGTGGTTGATACAAAATCGTAGTCTTTACTCATATATTTTCGCTGCCTCCTTTTTACCTTTTTTTATTAAATAATCTCTCATTAGCAACTTAGATTTTGTTGCTAAATCGAGAAAATCACAAACAACTACATTTATATTTTTAAAGATTTCAGAAAAGTCAGTTGATTTCTTAAGAACGCTCATACCAGATCTGTAGGGATCTAAAGAAGCAATATAAACTATCTTAATATTAGTTCTTGCCATGAAAAATCCACAACCCCCACAAGGTTCAAGAGAGGAAAATAAATAATAACTTTTACCATTTTCCTTCGCAAGTCTTTTTGATCCCATTTTTCTCAGACATAAAACTTCTGCGTGCGCAGTTATATCATCTCTGGTCGCGTTTTCATTTTGACACTTCGCAATAATATTTCCTTTTTCATCAACAATAAGAGACCCTATTGGATAATTACCTTTACTGACAGCTATCTGAGCCTCTTTGATAGTTTCTCCTATAAAGTATCTTAACTTTTTTTCTGAAAAATGGTTTTTCATTTGTTCGTTAACAATAAACCAACCAAACTTAACACCGCCCCTACAATTTTTCTCGAAAGATAATCCTTTTCCTTAAGGAGTATTATTGCTAAAACAACTGTTAAAACACCACTAAACGCATACATAGCGAATGCTAATGAGGCATTTGGAGTAATCTGTAATGCCGTAAAGAAAGCTAAAGCTGAAAGACCATATAAGGTACAGAGTAAGATCATTTTATAAATAAAATCCTTTTTGAAATACGTCTTAATACCAGTAATTTTCTTCGGGTAAATAATTCCAATTAAGATTGCGGGTAAAAGAAATCCAATAATCACATAAGAGTATGGATCAAAAAATTTGACTAGAAATCTGTCGTTAGTATTAGCAAGCCCGAAAAGAACAGCTGCTATCATTGCCAGTAAATCCCCTTTATTTATCTTTGATTTTGTTTCTTTGATTGAAACAATAATTACACCAATTATTATTAATAATGCTCCGAACCACTGATTTATTGTTAATGTTTCGGAAAAAACAACTGAGGTAGCAATTACAGCAAATATTGTTCGACTTGAAAATATGACAGTAAATCGTGAGGCTTCAGTGGCTTTTAAAGATTTGAATATTGAAATATTCGCTAAGGCATATAAAACTGTCATTATTAAAACACTCCACGAGATTTCTGAAAAGTCTGGCAATGGAATACTGCCGTGAATTAAGAGAACTAATACAGCTATTGTTAACGCAACTCCTACCTGAAAAAATATAGAGAAAGATATGGGTTCACTCTTTTCATCTTTCAGAAGGAGTCTTTGAAGAAGCACGGAAACTGAATACAAAACAACACTAATTCCAACTAATAATTGCCACGACATATTTTTTAAATCAAATTGAACTTCTTTAATACTCTAAACACTCTTTTGTCTGCTTCTACCTCCTTAAGTCGTGCTTTGAGATATTCCTTATCCAGATCTATTACATTAACAATAGCCTCAATGTCTTCTATATCATGTTTACCTTGTCCCTTTCCTCTCTGAAGTATTGCTTTCATTACCACTGTATCAACAGGATCTAGCATTAGGAAAGTAAGTCCATCAACTTCATACCTTACAACTTTATTCCAAACAGCTTCGGTTAGTCGATTAGGATACTTTTTACCATCCTCAATCATATTTGCATTAGCCATAAACTCTATTTTCTCTTCTCCTCCTGGATAAAGAAAAATACCATCTGAAATATTACTTTTGCCACCCTTTATTACAGAATTTGGAAATAGTTCTTTCAACTTGTCAAAATCTTCATCAGCTACGAGCAAATCAACATCTGTTGACTCTCTATTAGAAGTCAAAACCGCTACGTGAGCCCCTGCATATAAACCATATTTAATATTGTTTTTGTTTAAGGTTTCAATTACTGAACGAAGATTGGGTATTTTATCCAGAAGTTTCTTGAGATTTGTTTTAACCAATACTTCTTGTTCTTTATTCTTATAATTTATGATCATATTAATCTTAATTACTATATGTGGCTTATACTATAAACTTCCTTTATTTAGCAAAAACTTCTACTCTTCTATCTGTATCAACGTTTGGGTCATTTATCCAAATATGAATTGGCGTTAACTTATAGAAGAAATAAACTCCACTCTCTATCATCTTTTTAAGACCTACGGTAAAATCGTTGGATATATTCCCGTAGGGATACTTCCTTTCAAAATACATCTTTGATATTTCAGGGATTTTTTCTTCGTTTAATTTTTCCGCTTCTGCTTCAACCTGCAATCCTGCCCCTAAACCAAATCCTTGAGTTGAATCATAAATTGCAAATGACACATTCTTAGATTTTTCTATATGTTTTGAGTGCTCTGAAGTAGGAAGTGAAACATAATAAAAGTTGTAATTATCATCAAATATATAAGCCAAAATACAGGTCCAAGGCTTTCCATCAGCCCTTACTGTACTTAAGGCAAGATACTGATTTTTTTTAATTACTTCTTTAGCTAGTTTATTTAAATCACCCATATTAATTTATATTGTGGGAATCTCTTTATTTGTCCAAAACGGTTTCTTGAATGGCCAGTCTTTTGTAAGCCATTCTTTTATTGTTTTGTACAGCTTATCGTATAAACCCTGTTCATAAGCTTTCTGTGTTACCCAAAAACTGACATCAACGTCTGTTCCTTCAGGAGCTTCTTTTCGGAATCTTGGAGGATAGAAGTAAAGACAACCTAAACATTCAGTTTCGTCTTTATTCATCACTGTGTAAGCAAAAGAGGATTTATGTTCAAACTCTCTTTGGTGCCAAGCTAAATCAATTAAATCATCTTCAAATGTTAGGTCTTTGGTTGGCCAACTCCCCCCTCGGGTTTTCTGAATAACATCAATGCTCGACATTACAGCCAAATAATCAAGGTAGACATCTCTCGCGCATAATTTACGTATTAGAAAATCTGTCTGCTTAAGTTTTTCTGGTACTTTAAAGTCTTTAGGAACAAATGTCATATCTCCTCTAATTTCTCAATTGTTTTATCGGTCTTTACATTACCAGTGTTTAGTGTTTCTTTAGGTTCAATAAGTACTATCTCTGCCTCTTCTTTTGCTTCGGGCTTGTGCTCAATCTTATGGGGAATAATTAATAGTTCTCCTGGATTAAGAATCTCATCACCATCTCTAAAATGAATCGTTAGTTGGCCTTTAATAACCCAAAACAGTTCATCTTCATTATCATGATGATGCCAGTTAAATTCACCCTTAACCTTAACCACTTTAAGTGATACCCCGTGAAGTTCACCAATTACTTTTGGACTCCATAAATTAGTAAATTTACTAAACTTATCTTTTAAATTTATTTTGTTAGGTTTAGCCATAATGTTTACTTCTTTTTCGACACAACAATTTTCTCCATATAAACATCTTTCGGTCTGGTTAATGCAAATATAATTATGTCTGCAACATCTACCGTTTTCATCATCCAAGGCTGATTATGAGGATTTTCTCTTCCTGCATTCTCATATAAATTGCTTTCAAAACCACCAGGAAAATACTGGATTACTTTTGTATTAGTATCTCTTAAAGATTCCCGTAGTGCCTGTGTATAACCAACCATTCCCCATTTTGAGGCTCCATATGATTTCCACATCAAATTATTGCCTGATGGAATATCTGGTACTCCTGCTGTAGAAATTGTATTGAAGATAATACTTTCGTCTTTATTTAGGTAAGGTAATATTTCTTCAGTAACCTGAACATGCCCAAAAACATTGGTATCAAAGGCGTTTTTCCTTAACTCTGGTTTTCTCTTCTCACTTTCATCATCTGTCCATACTCCTGCATTATTTACTAAGACATCGATTTTTTTGTATTTGTGGATAAGATTATTTACTGTTTTTGTTACCTGTTTACTATCGCGAATGTCACAAACGAAGTACTCCGCTAAACCTCCATCTTTAGTTATTTCATCTTTAACTTCTTTAAGAAGATTCTCTCTTCTTGCCAAAAGAATTACTTTTGCTCCATCCTTTGCAACCTTTTTAGCAAGAACTTTCCCCAATCCTTGATTCGATCCGGTAATTAATACTACTTTATCTTTAAGATTCATATTAATTTTAATACTATAACGAATTATAGCTTTAAATTGTTGAAATAAGAAGCACTAAGGAGTTAAATCTCGTCATCATTCTGGGGTCTGTACTGGAGGGCTTCGGCTATATGGTTTGTAGTAATATCTTTCGCCCCCTCCAAATCTGCAATAGTTCTGGCTACCTTTATGACTTTATGATATGAACGCGCGGTTAGATTCATCGAGGCTACTGCACTTCTTAATATTGCATAACATTCCGGAGATAACTTGCAGAATTCTTTAACTGCTTTCGAGCTCATTTCACTATTTGATTTAAACTTAGAACCCTTGAAGCGTCTAATCTGCATATCTCTGGCTTTTTGAACTCTAGCTTGAATTGACTTGGAACTTTCAGCTTTTTCTTTATTTCCTACCAATTTATCAGTCTCCAACAAACGCAATGATATGTGCAGATCAATTCTGTCAAGAATAGGCCCCGAAACTCGCTTCTGATATCGTAAAATCATGCCGGGGAGACATTTACAGGCTCGCTTCGGATCGCCGAAATACCCGCATGGACAAGGATTGCTCGCTGCCACAAGTAAAAATTGTGCAGGATACGTAACCGACCCCTTTGCCCTCGATATTGTTACAACACCATCTTCCATCGGCTGCCTTATCGATTCCAATACATGCCTTGGGAATTCCGGAAATTCGTCAAGAAAAAGGACTCCCCGATGGGCAAGGGAAATTTCTCCGGGGAACGGATTCGATCCACCTCCAATTAAACCAATCCGTGAAGTTGTATGGTGCGGACTTCTGAACGGTCGGCTGGTAATTATCGATTGTCCGGAGGGTAAATTACCGGTTATCGAATAAATTTTTGTTACCTCTAATGCTTCATCCTCTGTTAATGTCGGAAGTATTCCAGGAAGAGCACGGGCAAGCATAGTTTTTCCGGATCCGGGGGTGCCTTTCATAAATATATTATGAGATCCGGCTGCAGCGATCTCCATCGCCCGTTTCGCATGTTCCTGACCTATAATTTCGGAGAAATCAAATTCCGCTTCCGAAGTTTTAAGGAGAGATAAAAGACTAACTTTTTTAGTTTTTTCAATAGCAATTGTTCCTGAAAGAAATCTGACCAGATCAAGAAGTGACTCGGGCGCAAAAACGTCGATGTTTGATACCACAGCTGCTTCTTTTTCATTAATTTTAGGAATGAAAAGCCTTTTGATACCTTTCTCCTTTGCCAGGTACGCCATTGGAAGAATTCCGTTTGTGTGACGCAAACTTCCATCAAGAGAAAGTTCACCGAAGAAAAGAGTGTCGGAAATTCGAGGCGCAATATTCCCTGATGCAATTAATATACCCAATGCAATCGGCAAATCATACGCCGGTCCTACTTTGGGAAGATCCGCCGGAGCAAGATTAACCGTGATTCTGGTCGTAGGGAAGTCGGCCCCTGAGTTTTTAATCGCACTTCGCACTCTTTCCTTTGCTTCTTCGACGGCTTTATCGGGAAGACCAACTATTGTAAAGCTCGGCAAGCCTTCGTTTGGGATATCAACTTCAACATCGATAGTTGTAGCATTAAGCCCTACGGTTGCCCCTGAAGTAATTTTGGCGAGCATGATAACTCGATTGTACCCATGACATCCTCCCGAGTCAAACTCGGGTACTCCTCTAAAGGAGGATGACATATGAACGTTCAATTCATCCCCGCTTAGCGGGGCATTCTTGAATGTTCCTATAATAAATTTAAATGTACAGATGAAACAAAATTTAGCATAAAACAAAAAATTTCCTTGAAAATTTGTGTTACCATAAATAATCATGGATTATAATCAAACGAACTTTTTTAACAGCTACAAAGTAAACAGGTTCTTAAGAAGATTTATGATACACATTATTATTTTAGTAGGTCTTATTATTTTATTTTTCTTCAATAAACCCCTCGCCGGTATGGGTTTTATTGTCTGGGGAGCGGGAACCGCACTCTGGTATCTTACGTGGTAACCCCAACTTGACATATCCCATATTATTAAATAATATTTAAGTAAGCATATGGACGACGCTATCCCGAAATCACCTGTACCAGCCCCCGAACCAACTATTACTACTCCCACACCACCAAAAAAAGGTAAAAAGTTATATATCATTTCAATACTTGTTGTATTACTTCTTGTTTTAATATTCCTGGCTGGAATTTTCCTCGGCAAAACATTTTTATCTCAAGATAATCAGCCTGACGGAAAAGAAAATTCCGATTCCGTCATAACCGAAACAAAAAATTACAAACTTGCGGGTGTACTTGTTATTAAAGAAGGGACAGTCGAAATTGAAAATACGGACGGGACTTGGAAGTCGCTGGATAAAGGACAAAAAATTATTGGAGGCGATCAAATCAGGACTGGTGCTGAAAGTAAAGCGGTCTTCGAAATCGACGATGGTAGCTCAGTGCGTTTTGACGAAAATACTGAAGCACAATTTTCAGCACTCACTGACTCCGTTATCCTCATTACCCAACTACAAGGCCGTGTCTATCACCGCGTCCAACCCGGAGCGCTCGTCTATAACGTCAAAAGTTTAAATGTACTGGCAACTGCGCTCGGAACAAAATTCAGTGTAACCAGCAATGCGGAAGAAGAATCTACGGAAATTGCGGTTTTTGAGAATAGTGTCCAGATAACTGCTAAAGGAGAAGAAACCCAATCAGATACTGCCGGGAAAGGTGAAAAAGCAACTTACGATAACAAGAGCGAAAAACTCGCTACATCGGAACTCAGCACGAGCGAGCAAAACGAAAATTTTTATGAGTGGAATAAAATACTCGATGAAGACAAGGAACAAAGTTCAAACGTCACGCCAACTACCACAAGTGTCCCTACCCCAAAACCGACAACTAAACCTGCCGAATCCGGCCAACCGGCAAGCGGGTCTCTCACCCTCAGTGCAACCGCCGGAGCAGGCAAGGTAACACTAAATTGGACACTTACCGGGTCTTCCCCGTACGGTTTCAAAGTCGTAAGTTCACGCAATTCCGATCCGACATATCCAGCAAGAGAAGGAGATCAGGCAGTATTCATATCCTCCGATAACAGAAGCTACACCTGGAGCGGGCTTAATGCAGGCACTACCTACCACTTCAGAGTTGGTATATATAATAGCGGGAAAATAGTTTCCTATTCCAACGATGTAACAGCTACGCCTACGCAAGGCGAATCGACCAGTGGAAATTACGCAACGTCCGTAAACTTAAATGTTGAGTCATCTACAACAGCTCAGGCAAAACTTACCTGGACTATTTCAGGAGGAAGCGCTCCTAAAGGTTTTAAATTAATATATTCACAAAACCCAGGTCCGACATACCCCCCCAGAAACGGCGAGGATCTTGGGAGATATGAAAACAGACCCGAGCTAAGGGATTATCCTTGGACGGGCTTAACAAGCGGAACAACTTATTACTTCAGAGTCGGCGTATATGACGGTGCCGGCCACATTGTTACATACTCGAACGAAGTGAGTATTGTAATTAAATAATCAACCCCACCAATCCTATCAAAACCAGAAAAAAGGTTGCCATAGAAAAAAATGTAACGATATAAAATGCTTCTTCAGCTCTCATGTTTGGCATATAATCTTTTGTGGGCAGGCCCGCCACTGCTTACGCTTCGGCAAGTTTGCAAGGCGCTTAAAATACGCCACTTTGTCAAAAACAAAAAGGGAATCAATAAGGATGAAGAGCTCAATAATACTAATTGATAAACTAAAAATCAAGTAGCAATTTGGGTATTAGCTATAATACAAATAGTGTAATTATTATTACAGATAAATATATGCTCTCTGGCAATAATTAATTATGTTTACTCTACCCGACTTACCGTACGACTACGACGCACTTGAGCCTTTCATAGATAAGGAAACTATGACAATCCACCATGATAAACACCACGGAGCTTACGTTGACAATCTCAATAAATTGCTGGAGCCATATCCGCAATTTTATGAAAAAAGTATCGAAACAATATTATCAAACCTCGATGACTTACCCGCCGATATTAAACAAGGCGTAATCAATAACGGAGGTGGTCACGCTAACCACAGCTTTTTTTGGAATATAATGGCTTCCGAGGCTGACTCATCACCGCCTTCGGAGGAATTAAAAGATGCCATCAATTCAACCTTTGGATCAATCGACATATTTAAAGAAGAATTTACAACTAAAGCCATGGGCGTTTTCGGCAGCGGTTGGGCATTTCTTATCCTAACTCCCGATAAAAAGTTGTCGCTAAAGAAACATTCTTTCCAAAATAACCCTTTATCCGACGACAATGTTCCAATACTTGGAATCGATGTTTGGGAACATGCATACTATCTTAAATACCAAAATCGCCGCGCAGAATATATCAGAGCCTGGTGGAATATCGTAAATTGGCAAGAAGTCGCAAGAAATTACGTTGCAGCAATGGGATGAAGTAACACCTAGTTCGGGACTTCAACTACTTCTTCCCTCTTCTCTTTAATAAAACTTGTCCACTCTTCAAAGACACGAATAATATTTTTCAGGGGTGCCTCAATAAGGAAATCCATAAAAAGAAGCAAAAAATTAAATTTTTGCAGTCCTTGCGAAAGCCACGAGCCAAGATTTAATAACGGTAAGGCCAGATTGGTAATCATGTGGGACATGAAACTTTCCTTTTCTCCCCTGACGCTTAACTCCCCCGCCGTGTAGCGGATACGGTAAGCAAAGAGTAAGACGAGTGATATAAATACAAAAAATATTCCTGCCGACATGATATTAAAGCCGAGGTCAAATAAAATAAGACTAATGCCGCCGAATGTTAGCAGGAAAAGTAAGCTGTAAATTACAAAAAATATCCGATAAATCAAACCACCCCCGGTATTGGATACAAGAGAAAATTCCTGTTTAATACTATCACTACCGCTATATACAAAACTATTAATAATAGTAATAATTCTTTGAGTGTTATCCTCATCCGGCTTTCTAATACTCAAGCCCACTAAAAACATTAAAAAAGGCGGGAACATCACATTTATCAAAATAGGTACAACATTAAATCTGTCTTTAAAGAAAATTTCGTACGGAGCTTCGATTAGTATAGCCAATAAAACTTTCGTTAAAAAGATATAAATAATACTCCGTAAAATTCCTCTATTTACCCGCCTTCTGATTTGTGAGTATTTATTGCTACATACCTCTTTTATTTTAGCCTCGAGTTTCTGGGGTTTATTTATTACATCCATTGCCAGTTCCGGATTATCACCAATCACCTCTCTTAAAACTAGAAAGGCAGCCGATTGTCTTTGGACAAAACGATACATCTTCGACTGATAGGGGGAAGTTATTTCCTTTTCAATTTCTCGATATGAATTGATAAGTTTTTCCAAGTTTACTGGAAATTCTTCGTCCTTCATTTCAATCCAGGATGGATAATAAACCTTTAGCAGTCTGTAGCGAATGCCGGCTTTATCCGATTTCGATAAACTCCGGTGAACCGCAATAAAAATTTGCGTTTCTTTTTCCTTCTGGCTTAATCCGCCGTCAAGCCATTCGTAGTTCTTCTTAAACCAAGAAAAGACAGCATAATTGAGTGCTTCTTTATAGAAATAAGAGGAGTCAAGAACTTCTTCAATCTCGCATGAAAATATTCCCAAAAGCCAATCTTTCAAGTCGGTGTAATTATAATTGTCGGCGGTTCTTGAGAGGGCTGCGAAGATCTTGAGGTATTTAGCAATAATTTTACTGATCAGTGTCAGTTTTCTTTTTGGAACAGAATCGTTTTTAACATACCGTGCCCAAATAAGCTCTTTTATTAAGGTATCCGCAAGGATTTTTGGATCGTGCGAGCGTCTTTCCCAAATTTGCCGCCTGAGCATGCGTTCAATTGCATTTCTTTTAATCAGGTGTTCACCCTTGTATTCGAGAGCGTTTCTCACCCTTTCATAAAAAAAAGCAAGCGGTCCTAATACCTGGCTGACCTTTATCGTCGATTCTATCGAGCCGTTCTTTTTACCACCTCCCGCTTCTTTATAACTATCAATTAAATTCAGAATTTCCCGACTAAGGGTAAACTCATCGATTTTTTCACTATTTTCATTCATATTGCTAACCTCAACTATTATATTACAAAACACTACGTACTTTAACTAAATGTTGTTGAATGCTACATTTAATAAAGTGAAACTGCCTGAAATAAAAAATCCTGTCGCATTTTTTTGCAGTGAATTTGCAATAGATAATGATCTTCCTACCTACTCCGGAGGTTTAGGTGTTCTGTCATCTGATCTTATCAATGCTGCCGCAACGGCTCATTACCCCTTCGTCGGAGTGGGAATTCTTTATAAAGGCAAAGAGTTTAATCAGCACATTACGGCCGATGCCAGAGAAGAAAAGCGGGATTCGGAATTTGATCATGATGCATCGTTTCTTAGACCAACAACTGAAGCCGGTAAACCCTTAATTCTAACTCTTCCATCTCCGACGGGAGAAATAAAATTCAAGTCTTACCACATCAGACTCTCGGACACCGCAATTCTTTTTTTCTTATCAACCGACGTCGACGGTAATCCGCCGGAATGGATATCGGATATGGATGCCCTGTACCATGGAGATACCGGTAGTCAAATCCGTCAGCAAATACTTTTAGGGGTTGGGGGAGTTAAACTACTGGAAAAGCTCGGAATAACTCCAAGAATTTATCATATCAATGAGGGCCGTCCCGGTTTTATCATTTGGGAAATCGCCAAAAATATCTCTGTTGCCGAGAGGGTTAGTTTCAATGAAGGTTGGAAAAAAGCAGTCAAAAAAATAGTTTACACCAATCACACACTCGTCGCCGCGGGTAATCTAACTTATCCCCTTGGAACTCTTCAGTGGTGGGGTCAAGCGTTTGCAAAGGAAGCAGGAGTCGACACTGACCTTCTTATTAGAGACGGAGCACAAGATGCTAATACTTTCGCTATTACACAATTTGCACTGAACATTTCCAGTAAACATACCGCCGTCAGCAAAATCCACGAAAAATATTGCAAGGAAGCTTACCCGAACTATACCTGGACATACATAACAAATGGCGTAAGTAGTGAGCGCTGGCAGGACAGCGATTACAGAGAGATTAACATCAGCGATGAAGATTTATGGCATCTCCATATGCTTAAAAAAAGAGAGCTTGTCGAAACTGTTATTCAAAGAACAGGTTTCGGTTATGACCCGAATCACTTAGTTATTACCTGGGCAAGAAGACTGGCAGAATATAAACAACCGAAAGCTATATTTTCCGATATTGCAAGATTAAAAAACATTCTTTCGACTACCGATAAACCGATACAACTCCTTTTTGCTGGTAACTCCCATTCTGCCGACCCTCACGCAAAATCTATTATTGAAGAAATAATTAAAATTTTTTCAACTGACCTATCGGGGCACGCTATTTTCATTCCGAATTATAATGTATCTCTCGCCAATCATCTGACGAGCGGGTCAGATATCTGGCTAAATACCCCGAAAGGCAATTTAGAAGCATGCGGAACTTCGGGGATGAAGGCTATCGGCAATGGTGTGCTCAATTGTACGGTACTTGACGGATGGACGTATGAAGTTAATTGGGACGGAATTGGTTGGGTTATGAGTCCAGATAACGTGGCCGATGACTTCTATAAACTCCTTGAGAACGAAATCGCGCCACTATATTACGACAGAAACGCCGAAGGTCTCCCAAAACTCTGGATTGAAAGGATGAAAAAATCAATTGATACTGCCAAAGCATTTTCTGCAAAAAGAATGTTCGAAGAATACGTAGAAAAGCTATATTAAGACTTTCCTATATAACCCTTGACCTTTTTGACTACTTCCTCGGGTGTTTGCATGGCTTTGATTAAATATTCCTTAACTCCGAGTTGAATTGCTTTCTGTTTTTCCTCTTCCTCAGCAAGATTTGTTAAAGCCACGACAACTACTCCCTTACCTTTCGGATCTTCACGCAGTCTTGCTAATAGTTCGGTCCCGGAAAGTCTCGGAAGCATCAAGTCAAGTAGTATCAAGTCAACTTTTTGGGTTAATGCAACGTGTAGTCCGTCTTCACCATTCGCAGCAGTCAGGACACTGAAGCCCTCAAATTTAAATTTTTCGGTATACATCTTCGAAAGAACCGGATCGTCTTCGACGAGAAGAATAACCGGCAGGCTAATGTTTTCCGAGCCGATATTCGGGGCAGGGGCTGCCTGAACCGGATTTTGTTTCTGGTTGGTGGTAGAATTTTGCCCATTCATGCTAGATTCATATTAAATCAGATATACCCTCTTTTCAATCATTCAAATTGCAAAGCAAAAGAGAATAAGTATATAATTACCTAAGTTGCATGAAAAAAAGAACTATTTTAGTAACATCATTAATTCTTGCAAGTGGTCTATTTTTAATCTCAAAAGGTAGTGCTTTTGCATCAGAGGGAACATTTGAACTCAGAAGTACAAACGACAACACTTACAGATGTTTTGCTGCATCTCTCCAAATGCAAAATTTAGTTTATAAAGTAACCGTGTCCTGCCGTGACATACTATACCCGGTTGATAACACAATCTTCTCATATATTCTTTGGGCAAATCCGGCGGATGCCAGCGCCCCAGTAAAAGTTGGAGCGTTAGGATTGGGGAAAGCTCAATTTGATGTTAAACCTGCTTTTACCTCTCTCTTTGTTACAACTGAAGAAAATCCCAACACCAAAGCTCCAGCCGGGAATGTCGTCATGAAAGGTTCTATCAAACCGATTACTTTCTTGGAAAAACCCGGTTCTCCTGCTCCGACGTCGGGTGGTGATGAAGAAACTACGACACCGGAAGAAACCCCAACTCCAAAATCTTCGGCTAAAGACCGACTTCTTCTGGGACTTAAAAGAGCCGGACTCGCGTCAGGCCTCGCACTGATAGCAATACTCGGATTAGTATTCGTTCTCACGCGGCCTAGGGGGTAAGGTCAGATATACTTTCTGATTTTTTCGACAACTTGGTTCGGAGTATAGTCGCTTTTAACAAGGTATTCCTTAACGCCCAAAGTCATTACTTTTTGTTGCTCCTCCGGTTGGGTAAGATTAGTAAGAGCAATTACCGGAAGAGTCTTTCCTTTATCATCTTCCCGCAGTTTAAGAAGTAGATCAACCCCGGAAAGTTTGGGAATTAAAATGTCCAAAATTACAATATTAAGATTACCCTCCTTTGCCAACCTCAATCCTTCTACACCATCCTCAGCAGTTACTACATCAAAACCCTCACCCGTAAATTTCTCCTGATATATTTTTAGGAGGAACGGGTCGTCTTCAATAATTAATACCTTCTTTTTACCCTCCTCAGCCATAGTATTATTTAATTGTAGCACCTTTTGATACCGGAAGCTCAAACCAGAAATTGCTTCCGCGATCTACTTGCGATTCTACTCCAATTTTACCACCGAATTTCTCAATTAAAAGTCTTGTAATATAAAGACCCAGCCCTGTTCCGAAAGTTTTACCTGCCGTTGACTCCGCTCTATAAAATTTCTGGAAAAGCTTTACCTGTTCTTCCGTCGAAATGCCAGGACCGGTATCAATTACTTCTACTTTTACCGTACCGGGAGTGGGATTGCGCATCTTGATCGTGACCGAACCCTTTACGGTAAACTTTATGGCATTACTAACGAGATTACTAATTACTTCGCGGACTCTGTCGGGATCGACATACACCTGATCCTTGATACCATCCGGAATATCCATAGTAATTTTTAAGCCTTTTCTTTCAGCCTCAACTCTGAATGCAAAATAAATTTCCTGAACTGCTCTGATAAGAGAAGTTGTCTCAAGCTGATAAACAAGTCGTCCCTCTTCGATCCTACTGACATTCAACATATTATTAACGAGTCTGACCAAGCGGTCAGTAACAGCTTGAGCATCAGCTAAAAATTCTCGTGCTTTTTCAGGAATATCGCCAGTATCTCCTTCAATAATCATCGAGACATAACCCTTGATTGCGGTAAGAGGGGATCTAAGCTCGTGGGCAGCCATCGAAATAAATTCATCCTTTTGCTTATCCAAGGCTTTTAATTTCTCGTTAAGCTCCGCCAACTTTTCTCGTTGCCTAACTTCATTCATAACACTGCGGACTAGTAAAATCCCAAAAACTAGAACGAGAATGAAGATAGAACTATTAACTATCGTCTCAGTAAGAGAAGTTGATACAAGAATCTTGGAAAATAATATTACCCAAAGAGCTACTGTAATTATTTCAGTTGCAAGTACCTTAATATTAAACAACTCGTATTTAACAATTGCATAACTCGTCAAGACTATCATAAAGATCGCAGAGTAATTCCCAATTTTATAAAACTCATCAGTATGAGTAATAAGAGGTTCAACTATCGATTGAGCAATAATATTTACAGCCATAAATATAAAAAGTCCCATTAGAAATAACTTCACCCTTCTTTTATCCTGTTGATCGATTTTTTTCCAAAGAAACACATATTGAATAAATGAAATTATTGGCGCCAACATCATATAAAGATAAATAGGACCTGCGAACTCACCATCAACATAGCTTGTACCCCACTCAAAAAAACTTAATCCCGCAATTACTTTATCTGTAAACAAGGTAAGAATTCCTAAAATCACTGCAATTCCTAAAATAGGATATTTTAAATAGGGGTTTATTCTACGTTCGTGAGGAAAATAGAATGGAAGCTCAATTAATGTGAAACCTACTACTAATAAAGCTAAATAATTTAGTTTAGCGCTAATCAACGCGATACCCCGGAAGTATGGTACATCAGGAATAAAAGCTAATAAGATCCATAATGCTGTAGCTATAGCGAAACGTGCAAAGATTCGGTTTGAAGAGGATTTTCTATTTTCCCTGTAGGCAAGTAAACCTAAATAAAATGAGCTTACTGTTATCAAAATTACTATAATTGCATTTAGTAATATGTTATTAACAATGTTCATTTAATATAAATAATACATGTTTTACAGAAATAAAAGAAGGTGTTTTGATAATTTGAAACAAAATTCATTCTTTTTATTCCTTTTGCACCACAAAAACATAACTTTCGTTAGTTATTTATTGACCCCATAAGTATGTTAGAATACTTTTAAACAATAGTATGTACATTGTTCTAATAATTATTTTTGCCACGATAGCAACAAAATTACTTTACAAAGAGCTTAAATTTCGACAGGAACGTCATAAAAATCCCGTCCCAGCGTCTCCAAAAGGCGGACCGTTTTTTGATAGCAGGTTAAGAAAAAAATTACAGCCAACTGAGCTAATTTTGAAAAGATCGGGCATTACTAAGGGAATGACCGTATTAGATTTGGGTTGCGGAAGCGGTGCATATACTACAGATACCGCCCGCGCCGTAGGTAAAAATGGTTTAGTATATGCTGTAGATTTACAAGACGAAATGCTAGCTCAATTAAAAGCTAAATTACAGAAAGAAGAATTTCACAACCTAAATAATATAAAAATTGTAAAAGCCAATGCATCTAAACTACCTTTTAAACCAAATACGTTTGATTTAGTCTATTTAATAGATGTACTTCAAGAAATTCCTAACTCACTTAAAGCGTTAATTGAAATTAAGAGAGTGTTGAAACCAAATGGAATACTAGCAATAACTGAATATTTTATGGATCCTGACTTTGCATTTAAGTCAGCAACAGTAAAACTCTGCGAGAAAGCTGGATTTATTAAACAAAATATTCAAGGCTGGTTTTTCTTCTATACTGCTAGGTTTACCAGAAGTTGATTAATTATATTTTTTAACAAAAAGGGGTTTTTGTCTAATTTCTTCGCTCTCAAAAGGTGGTTCTCGATAGTTACAAATATTAACATCCGGCTTACTTAAGTCTTTATCCATATCATAGGCTGCAGCATAATCCAAATTGGATTCAACTAGTTTATTTAATATAATTTTCGTATACTTCTCTATCAATTTTTCCCTTTCACTGGAAGAAAGTATAATATTATGTTTTAACTCTAGATAAACTTTAAAACTATATTTTTGATCTTCACCTGACTCAACGGCAAGTTTAAAGCTATTTATTTCTTTAGTTTCATCTCCAAAAAATAATCCCTCTATATCTTTGGGATAGACAATAGCCCCGCCAATATTTATCGCTAAGTCATACCTTCCAGTTAAATATACAAATGGCCATTTCCATATAAAGTTTTTATAACCATATTTAGACATAAGTCCATTTATGTCGTAGTCGTGTTTTTCAAGTTTCTTTATAACTTCTGAAAACTTTATTACTCCACCAGTATCCCCACTATCATATCGACATAGCGGTAACTGGCCGGGATATGTAATAACAATATTTCCGTTTACGGCTTCTACGTAAAGGGTGGGATTTTGCTGAAACAATGAGGGAACTATTGGCTGTCCAAATAAATCATTACACAATAAATTATCCTTTTCGCATAAGTTTTGAATTAACGTACTTAATAGAGTGCTCGATCCGGGGCCACCAGAATCACTAGTGCCATAATAATCCATCACATCAGTTAATCCATCTTCAGAATGACCGATTTTTTTTAATATAAATTGTCTCCACTCTATCGTATGTGGTTCTCCGCCTAACATAAGCTTGATATTCAATTTTTTAAGATCTATATCCTTTTTGTCTAGCAAATAATCTAAAACTCGTCTTGCCCATGAAGGATAAGTAGCAATAATAACCTGATCATAATAGGAACCCAGTTCTTTCAAAATATGATAAATGAAACTAAAGTCAGCCCCCGAATTAGCGAAAGTAAACCTATGTCTATGAGCACAGTATGTTGCAGCATGGAATTGTAAATTTCCAGATGCCCAAATCCCCAAATCCATAGCGGAAATGTATAATGTTTTTTTAACATCAATATCCCAATATAAAGTGTAGAAAAAATTAACAAAAATAGCGTAGGCTAAATTCGATTGTTCAAGCCTGGGCCATACACCAGGTTTACCACTGGATCCCGAACTCATATAAAAACTTTTTATATCTTCAACTTTACCATTCAACAATCCCTCCAACCCAAATTTATTAAGATAATTTTCTTTAGTCATGACAGGAAGCATGTCTATATCTTGGGAATTCTTTATATCATTGATTTCAACACCATGTTCCTTTAAAAATTCCTTATAAAAAGGAATTTTGTCTCTTAATATCTCAAAAACCTTAAACGCGTTATTTCTTACGCCTTCAAGCCAATATTCTTCACTTTGTTTAGGTAACCATTTTAATATCTTTCGGGGATTCTCGAAGTCGGAGGGCGTAATGTAACTGTTAGTCATATACCTATTCAACCAGATCTTTATAATAATCGATGTGATATATGAAAGGTGCAAGAGGTATTTTCTTTCCCATAATAAGAAAAATACACATTGTTGCAACAACAGATCCGGCAAGTGAAACAGTCAGAGCCATTTGTGGGTAATAATTTAGTTCACGTTTATACATCATGTTCCCAACTCGAATCATGTCACTCGATGCATTCTCCAAATAAGAACTGAAACGCTTTTCTATACTCAATTTATCGAGCTTATAAAGTTCACAATTTGGTTCTAAACCATAAAATTCCTCAAGTGTTTGACTAGTTTTTGAAAATATTAAAGCTTTTGCACCCCACACAATATCCATAAAATATAAAAGATATTTATTATTACTCTTTCTCACTTCCCTAGCTAATAACATTTCCTCTCTTAGAGCAGTGTCCTGAGGAATTGCATCAATTATCAAATCACTTTTATATACAATCTCTTCTATGTTATTAGTATTAACTCCTTGATCTAAAATCTCTGTTGTTATATTAGGATTTATCATACGTAAATTTTCATCAAGCGCGTGTGTCTTCTTTTTACCTATATCTTTCTGAAAGTAAAATTGTCGATTTAGATTATGCGGTGCAACCGTATCCATGTCTGCCAATTTAAGGCTTACAAAACCAGATTGTACCATTTGCCGAGCTATTTCACTTCCACCACCGCATCCTAAAATTGCCACCTTGGTATTTTTTATTTTTTCCTGTTCTTCTTCTTTTAAAATTCCTATATTTCTGGAGAACAGGGTTTTATAATCTATCATCTTTTTATCTTTCTTTTGAAGCATAAATCTTTAAAACATAAATCGAAAATATTAACATTAGCGAATTACTGAAAAAGGGAGCTCGGGAAGAAACACTACCGAATAAAAACCCCGCAAAAGCAGGTCCAATAATACGTGCCAAAGAATCAAAAGACCACGTTGCTCCGAGTGTTGTGCCTTGAGCCTCTTTACTTCTTTGACTGATTAATGCGGCAAGAGAAGGCTCGTTGAGTGCAATTCCGGCTGCCAGAATTATTGCGGATAAGACTAAAAAAACCAAGTTTGGAGACAGACTTAACGCAGAATAACCTACAATCATACAAACATGTGCAATAGTGATAGTTTTAAACTCCCCAAAACGTTTTACTGCCTTTCCGACCAATACTCCTTGAGTAACTCCTACTACAACACCAATTAATGTAAAGAAAAAACCGATATTAGTTTCGTTAAAATTGAATTTTTCCTTTGCAAAAAGAGGAAAAACTATTTCCAGACCTGACAGCGCAAAAGCAACTATAAAAAAGATAATAAATAAATTCCCGACGTCACCCTGCAAATGTTTAGTAACTCTTGCTAAATCGAATAAACGACCTTTGCTAACTATTTCTAGAGATTCCTTTGGTTTTGACTGCGGAAGAAAAACTGTCGTTAATAAGAAATTAATAAAAGCAATTCCGGCAGCCACAAAAAAAGGTGTAGCTGGAGAAATTTTGCTTAATATTCCGCCAAATGCAGGCCCGAACACAAAACCTAATCCCCATGCAGCCCCCAACATTCCGAATTTTTCTGCTCTCTCTTTTTCTGCGGTTAAATCAGCCACATAAGCATACGTTGTCGGAAGAGATGCCGCTGTAAAAAACCCAGCTAATATTCGGGTCGCAAACAACCAAAAAATACTTGGGGCAAGAGCGAAACCTACAAGTGAAATACTCGTCCCCAACAAACTGATTAAAATTATAGGTTTCCGTCCTACTTTATCTGAAATTCTTCCCCAAACGGGTGAAAAAATAAACTGCATAAACGAAAACGAGCCCGCAATAAGTCCGATCGTTAATGCTGAAGCGCCAAAACTTTCAACATAGTAAGGAAGAAGAGGAAAAATTATACCGAAAGATAAAAAATCTATAAAGACAGTTATAAAAAGAAAAGTGAAAGCTCGTTTTTTCATTTATATAAGTAATATTCATTTTATCCTGAAGCAATTTATTTGTAAAATACCATCAACCACCATATACTTCACTAGACATGACGACGGAAAATGATATTTCAGGAGAGAAACGTAAATATACACCATCTGAAGAGATTGCTGTTAAATCGTTCGATTTAATATCTTTAAAAGATTTTAATACATTAGGAGAAATCTTAAGTGATGATGTCGTATTTAAGGATCCACATTTCCCTGATGTACTTGAAGGCAAAGGAAATGTATTAACAGGATTAGGTATAGGTTTTAAAGATGTCGATTCCATTAGATTTAATATACGTGTAGTCGGAAATGAAGCAAACACGCCCCCAACTGCCAGTGATATGAATTTAAACAAAAAGTCTATTTTTGTATTAACGGATACTTATACATCTTTAAGGGGCGGTCCTATTAATCTGAAAATTGGACAAGTCTTTTATTTTGAAACTATTGTTACAAATGCAACAGAACCTATAATATCTAGAATTGAAGCATATCCTGACTATCCTCCACCATCCGATTAATTATTATTAAATCAATAACTCGCAATTATCTCTTTTGCCATTGTGTCGGCGACAATATTTGTAGGAACTTTCTCCCTTTTGCTTTCGTCTAATATCTTTTTCAAAGTTTTTTTGATATTATGAATTCTCTCCTCAACTCTTTTTACTCTTGTATTACCGTATTCATATTCATCGTAAACACTAATTAGTCCCCCCGCGTTAACAACATAATCAGGCGCATACACTATTCCAATTCTATGCAATAAACTCCCTATACTTGAATTTTCCAACTGATTATTCGCTCCACCCACAATTGCCTTACACTTTAGCTCGGCAACATTACGATGGTTGATACAATTACTTAATGCACAAGGAGAAAAAATATCAACCGCAACTTTATGAATTTCCTGTGGAGTTACTACTATTACGCCCGGAAACATCTTTTTAATCTCCCCGACTCTAAGTGTATCTATATCTGCAACATAAATTTCCTTGGCCTTAGAATAAATCAGTTTCAAAAATTCGGTACCAATCTTCCCTACCCCTTGAATGGCAAACGATCGATTGGCTAAATCTTCCGAACCAAAAACACTTAAAAGGCAAGTTTCCAATCCATATAAAAGGCCCATTGCAGTAAATTTCTCCGGATTGGTTTTTACACCGACAAAATACGGGCTTACTTTTCTCATCAACATCACATCGTCTCTGGTTATCCCAACGTCCGACCCGGTTATAAAATTTCCACCCAGCAAATTTACTTTTTTAGCATAAGATTTTAAATATTCTTTTCTATGAGTGAACGCATCTTTTTTAGACATCAGAACGGCTTTTCCTCCTCCGCAAGGTAAACCTGCCAGAGCTGATTTATAAGACATCGCCCTCGAGAGTCTGAGAGCCTCTTTTATTGCATCGTCATTTAATGAATAGTTCCAAAGACGAGTTGCACCAAAAGATGGATGTGAGGAATTTTTTCTATGGATCGCAATATACCCTTCAAGCCCAACTTTTTTATCACTTATGTATGCTATTAAGTTGTGTCCGTCGATTTCTTTAATGTGTTTTTTATTAAAAAGAAGCATAGACGGAATTGGAGTTAGTAAAGGTTAAAGTTTACGTAAGGTAAAATGTTCATTCTCTCGGGCTTAATTGTTACTGTATTGAATTATATCTTTTTACCCCCACCGAAATCAAATACTCCTACATCCAAACCCTTATCACTTCTTGCAATCTCAAAGTTTTCTACATCTCAACGTTGAGATGTAGATTTTATCTTCCCGATTCATATTTTTATGTTCACTACATCACTACGTAGTGATGTAGTGTAAAGTACAAAATCATCCACTAAATTATATCTTTGTAAGATAGTTACACTACGGAGTGTAGCGGAAGGATTGGGCGATTTGATCAAGATCGGAGAAAAGAGCTCCTGTTTTAGAGCTAATCAAATAAACGGTATAATCTACATAAATGAAGTAAATTTTCTCTTCACCAATAAAACCACTAACACTTTCTAAATTATTTATATTTAAATATCTTTTATTAGTTATATTAGTATATGAAGTGCCTCGATTATCTTTTAAAAAATCAGACAAATTGTCGTAGTTTGTTGCGTTCTGGGAAATTATTATTTTACCTTTCGACGACGTTAAAGTTGCTAAGCCATATTTTTCTACCACCTGGTAATCTCGTGGCGTCTCAATTGTAAAATCCATTATCTCTGATGACTTAAAAGTTTTCAGGTTCTGACTAGTAGAAATAGGAGTAGGACTAGTAGTAAATACTGTACTTACCGTTGGTTTGTTAGCTCTTGTAAGGTAAACCCAAACGACTATTAACAGTAGGATTACCAAACCAAATAATAGAGATTTATTATTTTTAGTTACTTTGATCATGCGGCACTAATACTGCTGCACCCGATGCAGACGAATTTCCGGCTAAATCGAATGCGTCGACCTTTATCTCATACTTCCTGCCGTCCAAATCTTTCCCCTTTCTGCTTGCTTCAAGTTTTATAATATCACCAAAGTTGGCAATTATTGGCTCAATTTCATTATACTCATCTTCCACTGTAAAAACTACATTTTTAAAGTAATTATCAATAACACTTCCTGAAATATTTATATCTATCGTTTTTCCATCCGGCGGCCAAAGTATCAACGGTTCTACTAAGAGAGTAAGCGCTGGAAATGTCTTATCTATATTAAATTCTACCAGCCTTGTTTCTTCAATATTCTCATCCTTATCAACAGAATAAAATTCTACTTTATATTCTCCCTCTTCTGTAAATATTATTGGTTCTTTATATTCACCCCAATCATCATCTACTATTCTGTACAAGGTATAATCTACCCCCAAACCTTCTCCATCCTGAGTAAGTAATATCAGATTAACATCGCTTCTATACCAACCATCCTCACCTTTTTCTCCAATTAATAGTGCTTCCGTAATGGGGGGTGTCGTATCAATCCTCTCCGCCATTAAAGAAAAATAACTCATATGATTCACTTCAGTTGTTGCTTTTTTAGTTGTCATATCAACTACGGTATTTTCTTTATTCCAACTTACTCCATCCTCACTTGAGTACATTGAAAATGTTCCGGCTTTATAATTCGATAGTATACTTGTACTGAAATCAATTGTAATTGTAAAGGGTTTAAAAAAAGTTGAGATCAGATTACCTAGAGTATCTTTTGCTGTAATTAAAAAGTTTGCATCAATAGATTCTATTTCTGTAGAGTATCTAGCAATCGGTGCATAAGCTGCATCTACAATGTAAGTACTATCCCTGGCACCTTCAGGAAACGTAAGACTTAGATGTTCAAGATCAAAAAAACCACCGTTGGCAGTAAATTCTTTTGATAAATTAGCGATGGGTTTTATAAAAAGGTAATTACTGAAATTCCCCGTCCGTTGTATTCCTTTATACGTAAAATTATAAATTGGCCAGGGATCAATTTCTGCACTTTGCCAGCCGAAGGGATCCGTAATTCCGTCAGGAATATTATCTTCAAAATTCCCATCACGATTTTTATCTTCAATAATCATAAAATGCAGATGTGCCCCTTTCTCACCGGCCGGAGAGACATTGCCCGAATAGCCAACTTTACCTAGTTGTTGGCCTTTATTGACAAACACAGCTGAAGTAGTACTATTTGTCACCAAACCTTCTTTCTGCAAATGATAATACCTGGTTTGATAATGATTATCGTGATCTATGAGTATTGCATTACCGCACGCACCACAATCATTTTTATAAATCGCGTAACCGCTAAATGGGGCAAGTATAGGTTCGTCTTTTTTTGTCCCGGCTTTGCTTCCGTAATCATAACCATCATGAGAAGAATATTTAAGCGCAGACCTAAACTCTCCTCTAAAAGTAGTCAAGTTGTCTCTCGATTCAGGGGATTCTACTAAAATTGTACTTAATAACGGATATTCGTGATCGAAATAAGAGTTAATAGCTAAAGCAGCTTCACTAAAGGTTTTTCCCTTACTTGCATAATCCCAAGGCAAGTCGAGAAATGAAAGCGGTGGTAGTATAGTCGGAAGCGGTGTAGGAATCGGAGAAGGAGTGGGAGTTAAAGTCGGTGTCGGTGTTAATGTTGGTGTCGGGAAAGGAATGGAACCACCGCAGTTACAATATGCCCAATCCGCTTCACGACCACCGCAGGAATATAAATTATCATAAAGTACGGTATTGCATGATGCGCGGTAATCCGAATACAATTCACATGCATTTTGCTGGAAACCGTAGTGATAAACCATTCCGTTTGAAGCCTCGGGATCCGTTCCTACGCTCACGCAATGCGAAAAACCCAATCCTTGGCAATAGGAATAACAACTCCGTCCATATGCTTCAACAAGAACAATATTATTCTCCGGTGGACGACACACTCCACTTTGACAAGTTAAATTTACGCAACAATCACTGTCCTCTGTACACAGTGCATTAGTCCAACCACAGCATTCGCCGTTAAAACAAAGTGTAGTATCAACTTCAGCCCCACAGCCAGCATTAAGCGATCTTCGCGTAACATTGTCACAATAAAATTCAACTACCGTGTTATCAGCAATACAATAATCGCTGACAGTTTCATTCGATGTTTGAACACTACCCTTTTGAAAAGGATCCAGTCCGTCGCTATCAGTACAGGATTGTGCTGCAGCAGGGCTTGATGATTTTAATAGTATTAATCCGAATGAAAATAAAAATAAGAAGAGTTTAAATGTACAACCGGTTTTCATTTAAGTATCCGGGTAGGTTATCTAGTTGTATTATAAGATGGAAGTTTTGTAATGCAAGAGGAATATAGTTCTGTTATTTTGTCAAGGTTATTGTTTTTGTTTCGCCTGAAGCGGAGGCTGTGAGATGCTTATTAGCATCAACCATGATTAAGTAACCGCTATCCTCAGTGCTTCCTATTTTCGGATCTTTCGGAAGAGATGCAACATAAGTCGGCACTATAGAATCTGTTCCGTCTCCAGCACCCGCTAAGTTGAAGCAACCTCCACCTGTTCCGATACAAGTTAATGTTGTCGGGAAATTACTGGTGTCCGGATCACCATCGGTATCAGGGAAAGTTCCGCCATGTTCGGCTGCATATTGCTGAATGGTAGCAACTATTGAATATATATCGGTTTCGCGTTGCGTATCCCTAGCTTTTGCAAGCTGGTGTGCAGGGTTAACAACGACAACCATGACAGTTGCCAAAATCCCGATAATACTCATTACCAAAAGCATCTCGATAAATGTAAACGCCCGGTATGTTGTATTATGTATAATGTATTTGGAATTTTGCATACCCTTAATTCATTCTACTTTCTACCTACTACCAATTAACTTTATCATCTTATCTCGAGGGGAACAATCTTTCTTTCATTATAACTTTTTAGAACATTCCCCAATTTCTCCCTATCAATGCGAAGCTCTGCTTCAGTAACCTTTGTTTCCACATCCCCTGAGGTCGTTACCGACGTAAAAATTGACCTGAATGTATAAATCAGAAATATCCCCATCACGACCATTGACAGGATAAAAACTACATAAAATTTATCTATTTTTTGCAAGGCTTTCATCGACATAAATAAAACCTCCGTACTTAAAGTTTACACCCCCTCCCTCACTTACCCTCGCTTCAACTGTAATTGTCCGAACCAAATAAGGTAATTTTTCGATACCTTGAAGTGCCAAATCGATACTTTCCCAACTCCCTTCCATGTCTATTACAAATGGTATGCCCAAATATTTATTCTTATCCCGAACTGCGTCCTGACTGACAAAAGAAATTCCCTTAACAACTCCGCCTTCCTTCATTTTTTCTATTTCTCTTACAAAATTAACAAGTCCTGTTTCATTGGGAAAAAGCGAGTTGATTTTTTCGACATTTTCCTGGATAGATTTTATATCCAAATCCTCCTTTTCAACTCTCGAGCTAGCTTGAGCGTCGAGTGCTTCGTTTCTAAGTTTTTTCAGCTCCTGCGCCTTGGAGTCTAATGAAGACAAAATAATAACCGTTAAAGTCATCAGAGCTAAAATAAGCACACCAACGAAGGCAAAAACAGGGAAAGATTTCCCTTTTGATTTTGAAATTTTCTTAGCCCTCTCCGGCTTCATAGTTTCATTAAGCATGGTATTTTTAGCTACTTCTGTCTTGTCTTCTTTTATCTGCGTATTTTCTCGTTTTTTATCCATATTATTATTCGTAAACTTTATCGAAGGATCATTTTTTAACCGCACTCGGATTTAAATACGTAAAATTTAAGGAAAAATTAAGATCGTTTTGAACTTCAAATGCAGCTAAGGGAAGGGTAACTTTTCCGAAAACTCCGCTTTTCTCAATCTCCTGTTTAAAGGCTATTAAATCGTCGCGGGTTGCAGAAATTCCGGCAATTGAAATTGTATTTTTTTCCAAATCAACACGGTAACTGCTGAGTGTAACGCCAGCAGGCTTAGATTTATAAATAGCGTTAAATGCCTCTTGGGGAGGTGTACTTAGTGACAAAATTTTCATAACCTTATCCGTATTGTCATTAACCGCCTTAATCTTCATTGATGCGTCTTTGTTTTTAGTATTTGCTGTAACAACATTTACTACCTTTGATTTCTGGCTCGATATTTGCTGGGTCATATAAATATATGATCCGAGTGTCGTCAAAAAGGAAGCTACAACCATTAAAGTAACCAGCATAAGTAAACTCCAAATTTGAAGGTTAAGGCGCTTCTTCTCATACTTTTTGACAACCGGCTCGGGCAGCAAATTAATAGTAGCAGCAGAAACCGGTTCCGCCGGGTCTTTAAATTGAAGTGATACTGGAACTATATACCTTTGAACATCATCAGCTGTCATACCACTGACGGGAACACTAATTTTTTCGAGCTTAACTCCGCTTTTTTGCCCTAAGTCATTTAGAAAATCCGTATTTATTCCTACTCCCCCGACATAAATACTTTCGATATTCAAATCCTTGTAATGATGCATCATCCTGTTAACCGTACTTATTACCTCTGTCGCATTGTCATAGGATAAAACCGAACTGGTTATCACTTTTTCGCTGACTGTTAACACAAGTATTATTTCATCAAAAGCAGTATAGAGAATTATTTTTGCCTGTGGAGTATTGGCTACTCTGGCAAGCGAGATCGAAGGTGTTTCAACAACCAACGGATATAATCCCGCGCTTGCTGCTGCATTAACATAACCTGCTAATATCGACTCCTTTATAGCTACCAAAAGCACCTGGTATTCGAATGCGTCGCTGCCGATTATTTTCCAGTCTACTATCATTTCCTTCGGATCAATCGGCAAGAATTCTTCAGCGTGCCAACGGACTGCCTCGTCCAGCTCATCTCCTTCAAGCTTCGGCATATTCATACCTTTAATGAAGGTTGAAAACTCAGGTACAACTATTCCGACACTCTTTTCTCTAAGATGCAATTTAGACCACAGTTTCTTTAAGATTCCTCCTAAAGCATCTGTATCTTTTACTTCATGATTTACAATAAGCCCATTGGGAAGGTCGATAGTCGCAAAAGTTTCCACTTTTTTCCTAGCAGCAGACAGCTTTACTACCTGTAACTTATCGGAAGAAAAGAAAAGTGAAACAAAAGCTTTTTTATTCATGGCAGGACACCTTTATTATAACTAAAATAACTTAAGTTGTAATCAGAAATGTTATACTGGATATTATGACACTCTCCGTGGACTGCGAGTCCGCGGTTTCACTTTTGAAAGAGAATGACATATCAAGTGAATAACCAACGTTTGACGTTGTCAATTCCTCCGTGGGCTAAGGGCCCACGGTTTCCTTGAAATTGCTATGAGGCTGCCCAAATACCAAAATCGTTACAGAGCTCAAGTTTTAATCAGTGTTTTAATCTCGCTTGCTCTTTTTATAATACTCTCACAAGCTCTTTTTACTCTTCTTTCAACGTCCTATTCAATCACGACTTATAACCGCGCCCGCAATGTGGGTAAACATTTAGCCCAGGAAAAAATTGAAGAAATCCGAAATATGCCTTACTCCCAAATCGGAACAGTTGGCGGAATTCCGTCAGGCGATCTACTGCAAAACGAGACAGTACAAAGAAATGGCTTAAATTACCAGATAGTTACAAGTATTGTTTATATCGACGATCAGTTCGATCAGCTGGCACCCGCCGATCTTCTAGCAACGGATTATAAAAGAATAAAAATCGATATTTCCTGGGAAGGACTAACGCCTTCGAGGGGAAGTCCTATCACGATTATCACGGACATTTCGCCGGCCGGAATAGAAACGACGACAGGAGGAGGCACACTCTCGATACTGGTATTCGATGCTAATGCCCAGCCTGTTTCCGGAGCTACTGTAACCATACAGGCGGGAACGACTCCAGCAGTTGATTTAAATTTAGATACCGACGTTAATGGCCGGGTTATTCTTCCGGGAGCGCCCCCATGTACTAATTCTTGCTACCAAATAAGCGTCACGAAAGAAGGTTACAGTACAGACAGAACTTACTCGGTAGCCGAAGTAGTCAATCCGGACAAACCAAACCTCTCAATATATTCAAAGCAGCTCAGCGAGATCTCCTTCGCAATCGATAAACTTTCGACAATAACAGCTTATTCATACAAAGATAGGGAAAATAACTTTGAAAGCCTATCAAACATTAGCTTTAATATAAGAGGTGAAAAGATTATCGGGACAGATTCAGACGATTCGCCGGTTTATAAGTACGAAGATATTTTTGTGACCGGAAGCGACGGTAAAGTTACAATTCCCGATCTTGAGTGGGATAATTATCAAATAACCGTTGATTCGGCAACTGGGTGGGATATTTCAGGCATAACTCCATACCACCCAATCGGTTTGACACCCGATACACAAATTGACCTAAAATTTGCTTTAACAGGCCATACAACAAATAACGTCTTGGTTGTTTTTACTGACCCGGCCGATACTCAAATCGCCTCAGTCTCGGCAAACTTATACGATGCCTCAACTCTTGTTGCTTCGGCATCAAGCGGAATTGCAACACATCCCGATTTTGGAGAATCGTTTTTTTCTTCTCTCGACAATAAGATTTATAACTTAGTCGCAACTGCTTCCGGCTTTATAAATTTCAACGGCACTCTCGATATAGTGGGTTATAAAGAAGAAAAAATAATAATGACTCCCGAGTAATAATATGATCGCTTTTAAAAATAGCCGCGGAATGACTCTGATTGAAGTTCTGGTTGCCATGACAATACTGGGAATTCTGGGTCTTGGAATTGTATCTCTCCAGTATGTTCTCGGAAAGAACCAAGTCCTCGTGATCAATAGCTACAAATCATTAGATGAAGCAAATGTATCTGTTACCACATTTATTAAAGAAATAAGAGCTGCAAAAATGAGTGACAATGGTGCATATTTGTTCGATACGCTCAATGATTCCGAGATTAAATTCTATTCGGACATAGACCTTGACGGAGTTACAGAAAAGGTACGTTATTCTCTTTCCGGAACAAACTTTATTAAAGGTGTAATCGAACCGACCGGGTATCCGTTTACATATCTTCCGGCGAACGAAGTTCAAACAACTCTTACAACAAACGTCAGGAACGGGACCAGCCCGGTATTTTATTATTACAATTCAGACTGGCCGGAAGATGTAACAAATAATCCCCTTGCCGCCGCAAACAGACTATCCGATACTAGAATTATAAAGATTTATCTTATTGTTAACACATTAACGAATGATCCTAATAAAAATTATGAATTGGAATCTTTTGGCCAGATTAGAATGTTAAAGGATAATTTATAGTTATGTTCAATATGAATAGAAACAAACTAAGATCATACTCTGAACCCAGCCGAAGGGTTGTTAACCCTGAGCCCAGCCGAAGGGTTGTTAACCCTGAGCGAACTTGTCCTGAGTGCAATCGAAGGAGTCGAAGGGGTTCGGCGACGCCCGCTATTCTTATCATCACCACGTCTTTTATAATAATTATCTATGGTTTACTTTTTATCCTGGGTCTCCAGATGGAATTTTCCAATAGACAAACAGCATCTGAGCGGGCACTTCATATTGCCGAAGCTGGAGTCAATTACTATAAATGGCACCTATCCCATGCACCCGGAGACTTTAAAGACGGGACCGGCGGCCCGGGACCATATAACCATGAATATAAAGATCCTCAAGGTTCGGTTATCGGAGGATATTCGCTTACCATAGATGAACCGACAGGCGGCTCCTCTATAGTTACGATACATTCGACCGGTTGGGTAAAAGAATATCCAAATATCACAAGAACAATAAAAGCGCAGTATGGAATTCCCTCGCTGGCTGAATTTTCATTCCTGTCGAATGCAAGTGCATGGTACGGAGTAGGATCGGTTGTCAACGGCAGAGTACACTCAAATAACGGCATCAGAATGGATGGAACCAATACTTCAATTGTATCCAGTTACCAATCAACTTATATGTGTGGAAGTGAAACCGGCTGCCATCCTCCCGAGGAAAAACCTGGAGTATGGGGAATAGGCGGTGACCAAGCACTCTGGCAATTTCCTTATTCGTACGTTGACTTGGACAGCATTTCTTTGGACTTTACCAGCATGAAGCAGTCAGCCATTGATAATGGCCTTTATCTCGGTTCATCTGATGCGCTTGGATATCACATCCTTTTCCTGGGAGACGGAACATATCGGGTTAATAAGATAGAGGCAACGGATAAACTCAGAGGTTATGCTGTACCGGGCCAGGGTTTGGGTGAATTCGGCAAAGGCGGATGCAGAAATAATTACATGCTAATAACCAATGAGAGTTATGTCGGAACATATAACATTATCGAAACACCAATCCTTTTTGCAGAAGATGATTTATGGGTCGAGGGAGAGGTTAAAGGCAGAATTACGGTAGCTGCCGTAAGATTTCCGATAACCTCGAGCAGTGCAGTTATTTGGATACCAAATAGCATCACCTACTCCAGTCAAGATGGTTCGGACGTCCTCGGACTGGTTGCAGAAAATGATATCTACTTCACAAGAGATGTGCCTGATTATTTTCAGGTCGATGCAATAATGATCGCACAGCAGGGAACAATTCTACGGCATGGGTACTTCAATTGGTGTGGTGGAACCGATTGGGCTGTTAAAGAAAAATTAACAATAAACGGATCGATTATTACTTATTTCAAGTCGTATTGGAATTTCGGATCAGGTCCCGAATCCGGATTTAGGGTAAGAGAGATTAACTTTGATACAAATGCTCTTTATGCGCCCCCCCCGTATTTCCCCAGTACGGGTGAATACCGTTTTATTTCCTGGACAGAGGAATGAAGTTTTATTTATGGCGTTGGAGTAGGCAAAACAGTACAGTAAGTATTTGAAATAATCGCC
Source organism: Candidatus Woesebacteria bacterium RIFCSPLOWO2_01_FULL_39_23 (assembly GCA_001793095.1). GTDB lineage: Bacteria > Patescibacteriota > Microgenomatia > UBA8517 > UBA8517 > HO2-FULL-38-9. Next base: position 12,588 of record MGHG01000015.1, on the reverse strand, counting down.
CGATTTCTGACAATTGAACTGCTCCAAGTTTCGCAATCTGCTTTTATGGGTGGATAATTTGTCTGCCCGCCAGCTGCCGGTTGCGTTGTGGGAGTGGGATTTACAGTCGGAACCGAACTTGGTGTAGGGAAATAATTAATCTCCGACAAATCTTCGTTTCCACTTTCATCTTCCGTCTCATCAGGATCAAAGAACTCGGATATCGAACCTCCCGTTACACTCTGGTCTAAATCATTAAACACGCTATCCATTTCTTTGTCACCTGAGCCAATACAAAATTCTGTCAATCGCCCATTAATATACATTGTTACTTGATATTTACAGTCACTTTTATTTTTTGCATATTGCTTCGCTTTCGCTTCCATACTTGAAAAAAACGAACTTATTTTCCCGGAATCCCACGTTTCATAAAACACGTTATCTTTGTAATGATATTCAACCAAACCATTACTATTAACTATTAAAATATCGTCTCCTCTTTGAACTTTAATTTGCTCTTCGGTTATCCCGAGAGAAGATTTTTTTATAAAAACGGCTCTTAATAAACTAACAATGCCTATCGTGACAATTAACAAAATAAATATAAAAATCGCGACATTAATCGGGTCTTTCAAGAGATTTTTCCAGTCGAGAGGTTTTGCCATCTGTCAAAATTTACCCATACCACCAACCAAAGAATATATTGGTGTAATCATTATTATTACCAATGCACCCACAGCAACGCCGATCACAAGCATCAAAAACGGCTCGAGTAAACTGGTTAACCTTTTTAAGTTATAGTCCACCTCTTTTTCATAAAAATCAGCCATTTCATCAAGTACTTCTTCCAAGCTACCGCTTTTCTCACCTGCTTTAATAGTTTGCACAACCGTTGAAGGAAAAGACCCCTTACCAGTAGTTATAATTTCAGAAAGAGACTTTCCGGAAGCAACTCCAGCACTGAACAGTTTTGATTGTTTTTTTAGTTGGGGTTGTTTTATCACGTCCGAACTAACATCAAGAGCTACCATTATCGGAACTCCGCTTCTAAGAAGCGTTGCAAGTGTTTTTGAAAACCTGGCAATGTCGACTTGTGTCGCAATATTTTTGATAGCAGGAAGCCTCAAAAAGAAATTAAATAAAGCTAGTCTTGTTTTATACGTATAGAAAACCACTCCGATCAAAAATAATACTATCGAGGTCCCGATAATAACTGGGATTGTATTCTTGCCTACAAAAATCCCAATTCCCAAAATAAATTTTGTTGCGACAGGTAGCGGAACATTCAACTGAAAAAAGACTTCACCCAGTTTGGGAAGAACAAAAACAAGCATGATAAGAAAGTTGGCGAACATGGCGACGACAATAACAGCCGGATACATCATGGCCCCTTTTATTTTTTGAATTAGCTCGTGTGTCGCCAATAGTTGTTTAGCGAGATAGTCAAAGGATTTATCTAAAGTTCCGGATTCTTCACCAGCTTTAACTAACGTTAGAAATGTAGCGTCGAAGTCTCTTTTATATTTAGACAAGACTGAAGATATGCTCTTACCTTTTCGCACTTCGTAAGAGAGGTCATACAATATTTTTTCCAGTTTTTTATTTTTTGTCTCTTCCTTTATTATCTCAACTGCTTCAGGCAGTGTCATACCAGCCCGGAGCATAGTTGCCAGAAATCTGCAAAAAGCAGCTTTTTCGGAAACTGAAATCCCACCTCCTGACGTTGTAGCAGCCTTTGTGTCAAGTTTTCGGATTGTTAGTATCTGAAAATTTTCAGCCGCGAGGGAAGCTGCAATATCTTTCCTGTCATTTGCCTGCGCAACGTCTTCTATTATTTCTCCCTTTTTTGTTTTTACCTTGTATGTGTAAAGCGCCATATATCAAGTTTCACTTGCAACTCTGAATACTTCTTCAATTGTTGTCAATCCCGACGAAACTTTATCAACTCCGTCTTGTAACATAGTTACCATACCTTCGTCTTGCGCAACCTTTAATAACTCGTCTGTCGATGGTTTTTGAATAATTAAATTTCTTAGCTTTTCGGTTATTGGAAGTATTTCATAAATACCGACTCTTCCAGAATAACCTTTTTGGTTACAATTGTCACATCCCTTGCCTTTATAAAATTTAATTTTAGAATGCTCCACCCCGAGTTCTTTTGTCAGTCTTTTAACTAAAACATCCTCAGGTGTATATTTGGCAATACACGAAGGACAAATCCTTCGAACAAGTCTCTGGGAAATAATTATGTTTAAAGTTGAGGCCAGTAAGAATGCCTCCGTACCCATGTCAAGAAGTCTCGGAATTGCTCCTGTTGCGGTATTTGTATGAAGAGTCGACAACACTAAATGGCCCGTGAGAGCGGAGTGAATTGCTATCTCAGCAGTTTCCTTATCTCTAATCTCACCTACCATTATTATATCTGGATCATGCCTCATTAGAGCCCTTAGACCTGTAGCAAATGTTAACCCCGTTTTTGGATTTACCTGAATCTGGCTGACTCTATTAATTCCGTACTCAATTGGGTCCTCAATTGTACAAATCTTAACCTCAACCGTATTTAAAATATTAAGAATCGAGTATAAAGTAGTCGTTTTACCCGACCCGGTCGGACCCGTAATTAAAATCATGCCATGAGGTTTTAACATACTGTCTCTGATAAGTTTGAGAGAAATTCCAGTAATTCCCAATTCTTCCATTGACAGCGGTCGATTGGTCTCCCGCAAAATCCTCATAACTACGTTTTCACCGTAAAATCCGGGGATGATAGAAATACGGAGCGCAATTATTTCTTCATCGATACTGAATTTATACCGTCCGTCTTGCGGAATTCTGTGTTCATCTATTTTAAGATTCGAGAGAATTTTTATTCTGGCAACCAGTGCTTCCTCTACTCCCCGGGGAAATTTTATAATATCGCGGAGTACCCCATCCACCCTAAAACGTACGATTACATCTTCAGATTGGGTTTCGATATGCACATCGCTTGATCTCTCTGCCACAGCATATTCCATTATTGTGTTTAATATTCTGACAATCGGAATTTCTTCAGCTGCCCGCTCTAAATTCTGTCCTGGAGAAGCTTTCTTAAGATTCTCGGCAATTTCCTTGTCAAAGTCATATTTAATATTCTTCTTATATTGACCCAACGCCCGTGCAATATCTTCGGCTCTTGCATAATAAGGCACAATTTCGTAGCCGGTCTGACGTTTCGCAAATTCGATCGCCTCAAAATCTTCCGGATTCTCCATTGCCACTTTGAGTATCTTTCCCTTTAACTCAAACGGCACCATACGATAAGTTCGAGCAAGCTTCTCGGGAATTAAGCCTAAAATATCCGCAGAAATAAAAAGGCGTTTAACATCAGCGTAGGGGACGTTAAGATGTTCTGATATAAGTTTTCCAAGAGCATCTTCACTTATTAAACCTCTGAAAATCAACACATCTGAAATATCTTTACCTATATCTGTGGCACTTTTTGAAGCCTCTTCAAATTCCTTCTCACCAACAAATCCCGATCCGACAAGTATCTTTTTTAATTTTTCATCGGATATTAACATGGGCAAGCAAAAACTACCCTTACCCCTTATGGGGTGGGTGATTTACTCTCCCATTATTGCATCAACGGCTGGTGATTGTCCAGAGACGAGGAACCAAAAAAATGAATTATTAGCATTCATGGAGTATAATATACATACTCTGGAGGAGGGATAATCGGGCCATGAGATAGAGCTTGCAAAGCTCGCCATCTCACGGTCAGGAAAGTCCAGGCAACAGAAGGTATGGGACGGAGCGTAAGCTCTGACTGGAAGCCATCGGTTGAACTCAGTGTCGAAAACCTGAGCGAAGCCGAAGGCAAACAGCTAGTGGTCATCCGCCAATCGGTGGAAGACACCGGTTCTGAATTAACAGAACGGGAGAGTCACAGAAACGATGTCGACCCCAATACTTAAAATGTATTGGAGAACGAGTGAAAAGAGACAATCCTCCCAGTTGCAACCTCCGAATTGTCCGACATTAGGTCGCCTTCCCGAAACCGAGTCTAGCTCGGGGTGGACAGAAGTTTGAGGGCAAAGACAGATGATTATCTACCCAGTGAGATAATTTCATATCTCACGGGGGAAACAGAACCTGGCTTACTACCCTCCAGGGTATATGGATTAACCTCTCCGAAAGGAGGGGTTTTCCTTTTTAAGCTTTCGAAGTTAAAAATTCTTTAACGAGGACCTGCGCGGTTATTACAACCGGAACGGAAATTAAGACACCGACAATTCCTGACAATTTAAAGCCTATGGTTAAAGCTAAAAGCGTGACAATCGGATTTACTCCAACTGATCTTTGCATGATTTTGGGAACAAATACATAATTTTCGACTTGTTGAATTAAAAATGCTAAAGATGCCATTGCAATACCCGTGACAGGCGAAATCCCAAATCCGATTATAATCGCCGGCAAAGCTGATATTGCAGGCCCGATTATAGGAATTATCTCAAACATGCCCGCTAAAATTGCCAGAGGGAGTGCAAATGGAATTCCTAAAAGCAACAAGCCGGTATAAGTGAGAACTCCTATTAAAAACATTAAAAGTAGCTCACCCCTCGCCCAACCGCCAAGCTGCGTCTCGAGTCTATCGATCACCCGTCTAACCTCTCTTCTTTTTTCGTCACTTAAAAAGTTGGTTAAAATATCATCAAACTTATTTCTGTAAATAAGGAGATAAAATGCAAAAATTAAGACAGTTATAACCCCCAAAACGTTCGAGAAAATAGAAATAGTTGTTTTTGCAATTTGGCTGGGAAGACCGCCAATCTGCACTAAAAATTCAGAAAGGACTTTTTCTCTAACGACCGTCGGAATCCCAAGGTTATCCAGATAAATCGGGAGGTTAGCTACAAAACTGGTTGTTTGCTCAATCAGAGCCGGGATTAAGGCATAAACAGCGATTCCCAAAATCAAAAAGAATATTAAGTAGACAAAGATAACAGCCACAGCTCTTGGTATTCTATAGCGCCCCAACCTTGTAACAATTGGGTTAAACGACGCCATTATAATAAGAGATACAAAAAATTGGAGTATCACGTCCAGTATGCTATATAGAAATAACATAAAAAGAAGGAAGAAAAACGTAAAAATTATTGTTTTATGAGAAATTTCAACCTTTTGGACTTTGTTTTCCATTGTACATTTCTAATCTTACACCCCTACACTCTCCAGCTCTTACACTCTAATTATTATGCCATTCCCTAACTAACTTTTCCACCCTAACAACATAGTCTTTTTCCTTAATATCAAACCACTTTATTCTGTTGTCTTTCTTAAACCAAATTAATTGTCGCTTGGCATATTGCTTTTCCGATCGAATCCATGATTCAATTGCAAATTCACGCTGATTTCTAACGGATTTAGCGGATGTAGTGAAAAACTCTTGCCATTGTCTATAACCCAGTGCTTGCATTGCTTGGTTATCCCATGTAATTCCGGCTTTTAATAAATTCCTAATTTCATCTTCAAAACCTACTTGCAATCTGTTCCTTACTCGCTTTTCAATCCTCCTATCTAATATCTGTTTTGTAGTCGTCAAACCTATGAATAGCGTATTAAAATTCGGTTCGCTGTGTTTCTTATACTCAAACTTGTACTTAGACTTGTATATTTCTATTGCTCTAACCAGCCTCCTTGGATTATTTTTATCCGACTCATTCATAGAAGCAAATCTCTTTGCGTCGAATTTTCTAAGCACATCCTGAAGTTCTTTGACCAATTTATCTTTAAACTTTTCTCTTATACGTAAACTTTTCGGTACCGAAGCCGTTGGGATTCCGTCAACAACTCCCTTAATATAAAAACCTGTTCCGCCCACCAATATTGGTAATTTGTTCCGCCGCCAAATATCTTTGATTATCAAATTCGCCGTGTTAATATAACGCGCAACGCTGAAATCTTCATTCGGTTCAACAATATCATACCCCCACATCCTAACACCAGTAATATTAAAAAAACCATATTCAAGTTTGGAGTCTTGGAGTTTTTGAATTTTGGATTTTTTTGGTAGGTCCTTACCCGTTCCTATATCCATTCCCTTATATATCTGTCGGGAATCAGCGGACACAATTTCACCCCCCGGGCCGGAGCCCTTTGGGCCGGCGGCCAACATCTTTGCCAAATACATCCCAAGTTCTGTTTTACCGGTCGCAGTTGGTCCACAAATAACTAATAACTTTCTCATAAATATGCTATTACCCCGTAGTTGCGACACCGTGACGCGAGGACGTAGACCTCGGGAGCGGCAAGCTACTACTGGGGCATCTAGCTACTCGCACTTGTATATTTGGTTAAAGCAAAGCTCCAAATTTTAGTTGAGAAATACAAAAAGACAATTCCAAGCGCACATGAACCGACTACACTTAAGGGTGAAATTATACCCATCAGAACTCTCGAGGGTAAGGTGATCATAACTCCAAGCGGTATCAGAAAAGTTAAAAAACTTCTAAGTGGTTGTCTATATACTTCTATCGGAAGTCTTCCCAAACTTGCCATGTCGCGGAAAATCATTGCCGTATGGTCTACCTCAAAAGTAAGGATCCCAAAAGATAAAACTAAAATATAAAATCCGGTCGCAATTAAAAGTCCGTTTGCTAAAAGTAAAACATATAGAATTACCTGAATAAAAGACGGGTCCATCTTCGCTCCAATAAACCAGATTGCAAAAATGATCGGTGGAATCAATACAAAATCAATGATATCTGCCCCTCCCATAAGTACGCGGAATAAAGCACTTACCGGCTTCACCAAAACTAAGTCGAAATCTCCTGAGATAATTAACGGCCTAAACCTATATACCTCACGGTATAAAAACTGCGATGCAATATCTATAAAAGTAAAGGTGAGATAAATCAATATTACCTGGTTTAAATCATAACCCGCGATTGTGTTGGTTCCCTTAACGACGAAATATAAAAAGGATATAAAAAAGCTATATCTGATAATTTTCGCCAATAAGAATATTATAAACATAAATCTCTGAGATAAAACTACGAGAAGTGCGTTCCTGCTCATCAAAACCCATATCTTTAAGTAGTAACCAGTTCTCTTAACAATAGTTTTTATATTGAGTAATTTAATTGGAAATTTCATTTTTTTACTAAAAAATATTACCTGCCATATGCCTGATATACTTTAAGACCTTTTTGCCAAATAGACCTCATTAATAGATATAAAATAACTACCCAAACAAAGGAAATTAGAATACCTCTGACAGCTTCTCCACCTGAAATTTTACCTAAATACACTTCGATGGGGAAAAAAATCAAATAATAAAAGGGGGTAAAGCTTAGAATTGAAAATATAGGCTTTGGTAAAACATCTAATGGAAAAAGTGAACCGGACAAAAATTCCAAGATAACTATCGTAATAATAAAATGTATTGCCCAACCCATTTCGGGAACCCAAAAAGCGGAGGAGCTGACAATAAATAATATTAAGAAATATAGAGCGACAGCAATTAGTAATGAAACAATAAATAAGAGGATTGATATTAAATTATTTTGCAGAAAGAAAGGAGGTTTTAATATTAAAAACAATAATGTTGTCTCAACTAATGCAAAGCTTAAATTTAAAGTTTTACTCGCAACATCACGAGTAAGCCAATATTTAAAATAATCAAGAGGCTTTAGTAAGCTGTTACTTAAATCACCCCGTGCTATCTCACCTGTCACGTCCATCGTTTTGGAAGCAAAAACGATTGCTTTAACAAACATAAGAGCGAAGATATACGTCAATATCTTCACACGATCGTAACCAAAAATCACTCTGTCTTGAACAGAAAAAATACTATCCCAGAGAAAAAAAACTAAAAAGATTGAAAAAACGTTTCTCAGTCTCCATAGCACGAAATTGAGTCGGTATACGAATTCATCCTGAAGGGATATTTTAAATACTTGGCTATATTTAGACATCTCATTAACTTTGCTTGACCATTTCTCCTTTAAATACACGCCTTATAACTCCTTCGATTGGCTCTTCTTCGATTGTTAAATCGGCAACTGCAAAGCTTTGGAGTATCTCTGAGGCAGCAACTGCCGCACTCTCACGCGGGACAGACAAACTCACATAAGGTAAATCTAGCTTAATTATTTTGCCGATTGTTTCAAACTTTTTTATATCCGACTCCTTAGCTAAATAAACCTTGATTATCTTTTCTTTGGCAAAACTCCTCACCAGCTCCGACAAATAACCGTCATACAAAATTTCTCCGCTATCAATAACAATTACTCTCTTTGTTAAATCCAACAAATCATTCATGTTATGAGAAGTTAAAAGTATCGTTGCTCTGTTTTTCAGATTATATTCGTAAATGAAATCGCGTACTTTCTGCTGTGCTATAACATCAAGACCAATTGTAGGTTCATCCAAAAATAATATTTCGGGTTCATGAATCAGCGCTGTTACAAACTCCAATCTCATCCTCTGGCCAAGCGATAGTTTTCTAACTTGAGTTGAAAGAAGATTTCCTACGTCCAATAAATCCGTTAGCTTATTTAGTCTCTCAGTAAAATCTTTTTGAGAGATTTCGTAAATTGCGCGATTAAGTTTTAAAGACTCTATTGCAGGTAAATCCCACCACAATTGATTTTTTTGCCCCATGACAAGTGAAATATTTTTTAAGAACTCCGGCTTTTTTTCCCAAGGATTAAAACCAAGTACTTGAACAAAACCATTCGTTGGATAAAGAAGACCGGAAAGAATTTTAAGTGTTGTTGTTTTACCGGCACCATTCGGACCAATAAAACCAATCAGCTCACCCCTACTGACCGTAAAAGATATGCCTTTTAAGGCTCTCTTTACTATATTCTTTGGTTTAATTAAAGATTTTATGGATCCCGCCAATCCTGCCTCTTTAAACCTAACGTCAAAATTTTTAGTTAAACCTTTAATAATTACCGTATTTTCCGTCTTCGTCATTTGAACAAAGTATAACCCGAAGAAGTTACAAATCCAAACATAAAAAGAGGATTTACGAGGTTATGAGTTATCAGTTTTGAGTTCTAAGTTGTAAGTTATCGATTAATTTGTCTTTTTAAATCATTCCCGGGAGTAAAGCGGGGAAGCCTGTGGCGTTTTATTGTTACTGTTTCATCTCTTTTCGGAATCTTAACAGTTTTACCTTCCATCCATTTAACTTTAAAAGTTCCGAAGCCCGAAAGCACTATCCTTGATTCACCTTTACCAAGAGCACGTCCGATTTCACTTAAAAATACATTTATGGCTTCTTCAGCCGCTCTTTTTGTCAAGTGTGCTTTTCGTGCAACGATATCTACAAGTTCTCGTTTAGTCATGTATCAAAGAAGGATAGACTAAAGACTAAAAATTGTCAAGGGTTTGGGATTTTGGAAGTCACCCCATACTCCCGTAAAAAATCTTCCGCGACTTGCATATCTGTAATCAATGCAGCTTTTGTCCGCAACGCTTCCTTTCGAATTCTTCTTCCATCTGTAAGCTCGCTGTTAGGAGCAAATTTATGAGTCGGAATATTTACTATAACGTCAAAGAAGTTCTCCCTCAAAAGATCCTTAATATTCGGTTTCCCATTCTCACTGATTTTATAAACCAAAGTGGAATTAATATTATTATTATTTAAAAAGTGGTGTGTTTTTTCGGTTGCATAAAATACAAAATTACTGTCCGTTAATTTTTTAATAGTTGGAAGCAGTTTTTTCTTATTAATTTCTTTCCCAATTGATAGCAGTACCATCTTTTTATCGGCAGAAAAAAGATACATTTTCCCACTTTTCGACACATCCCAATCTCCTGATTCTTTTGTCAATAAACTAAATAAAGAACATTCACGGATATCATTCTTTCCAAGAATGAATTGAATTACACGTTCATTGCCAATTCCATATCCAGCATGCGGATTAGTCTTTCCTGCATTTACAATTCCGTCGACATACCATTTAAAATCCTCATATGTTCCCCCTCTACCAATATGCAATTCATACATCGTTGAGCTAAGTAATCTGTCTTTAAGTTTATCGCCATCATGTTCCCGAACTGCCGAACCGGCTGCTTCCCCGGATAAAGGTAGAATCAAATCAGCACTCATTACAACCCGCGGGTCTGCGAGGGACACTTTCATGTTAAAAAATTTAATTTCTTTAGGATATTTGGTAATAAATACAGGTAATAATCGTTTACCTTCTTTTCCTTTGTTTAATTTTTGGTTAACTAAATTAACAACTGTTTCTTCATGATTAGCTTTCAAGTCATCACCAAACTTAATATTAGGAAAACCGTTCCACCCAAGAATAACGATTGCTTCTTCGTATGGTATTTTAAAGAATGGTCTTTGACCGACTTCTTTTAACCAATCAACATCCCGGTCGTATTGATTTCTCAATTCCTCACCACATTCTTCCACAACTGCCATAATCGCCGCTTGCACCGCATGCTCAATATGATCAAGTAATGCTGTAAACATTTTTTCATCGTCACAGTTTGCCCTTGTCATACCAGCAAGCGTGCAATCAAATTCTTCTTCTATCAACCTAAACTGCCTCAAATGTCTTTCGTCTTCAAATTCTTCATCACGACCACTATGAATAAGTGTATAAACACCGGAGTAATATTGGAGAGATTGTTCGAGTGATAGTTGTCCGGTTTGCGTCATAAAAAGAGGGACACTTAGACGATTCCCCACTTTAAAAAGAGTGTCGACGTTCTCGCAAGCGCCTGTTATGCCAACAATTTCGGGGACATCTACATATGTCAGCCCCAACTTCCTGTAATGATTTTGCACTCCCCAATTCAGCGCGGAATTCACTTTAACGAGGCTCGAAATATGTTTTTTTGCGTCCAGCATATCCAAAAAAAAAAGAGCCTCCCGGCTCTTATATTGCTATTAAAAAATGAGTAATATTTATCCTAAAAAAAATTCCCAAGGTTTTTCGCCCCCTGGGATTAGATTATGAATAAGATCGTACTTCTATGTCAAGAGTTAAATTATTCCCGTGTTTAATACTTTGTTGTTTTACTGATTTATTGAATTATTGCCAACTTAATATCTTCTTACCGCGCCACAGTTGTATCTGTTGCTCTGACTTCCCGAATCACAGTAACTTTAATTTGGCCGACATACTCCGCTTCTTTTTCTAACCTTTTAGCGATATCATGTGCAAGAATTGTCAATTTATCATCGTCGACTTCATCCGGTTTAACAACTACTCTGACATCGCGGCCTGCCTGAAAAGCGAATACTGTTTCAACACCAGAAAAATTCTTAGCTATCTCCTCGATCTTGCCCATCCGTTGTACATATCCTTCATGGGGTTCGTATCTTGCTCCTGGCCTTGAACCTGAAATAGCGTCGGCAGTCCAGACAATAACAGACTCTATAGAAGTAAACTGTCTATCTTCGTGGTGTTCGGCGACACAAGAAACAACTTCTTTGGGAAAACCATGTCTTTTGAGAACTGCAACTCCGGCATCGACATGCGTTCCCTCCTCGTCTGTTACAACCTTACCGATATCGTGGAGAAGACATCCAAGTCTTACTGTCTCAACATTAGCGTCAATTTCATTGGCTAAGGCAACTCCGATTTTAGTTTCTTCAATTGTATGCACCCCTAAATTTTGACCATATGATGTCCTGAATTTATATCTGCCAATTAATTTGAGAATGTCTAAAGGAAGATTATAGACGCCGCACATCTCAGCTATTTTTTTCCCCTCTTCTAAAAGTACGTCATCCATTTGGGTTTTAATCCTCGCTACAACCTCTTCTATTCTTGAAGGTTGAATCCTCGTATCTTTTAAGAGTTCCTCAAGAGCGCGTCTGGCAATTTCCCTTCTTACAGAGTCGAAGGAAGATAGCCTAATTTCATTCGTTTCATCAATTTCAATCTCAACTCCGGTTTCTCTCTCGAAGGTGCGAATATTTCTTCCTTCCCGGCCAATAATTCTTCCCTTCACCTCTTCATTAGCCACAGGAACTGATGAAACAGTAAATTCAGCTACATACGAGGTTGCACCATGGCGCATTGCATCAACAAGAATTGCTTTAGCCTTTTCGTTTGCTTCGAGTTTAATTTTTTCCTCTGCTGCACGGATTTTTTTAGCAATGTCTGCGGTTAAGTCTATTTGTACCTGATCCAAAAGAAGTTTTTTTGCTTCTTCTACTGACACTTTTGAAGCCTTTGCCAAAATTTCTTTAAGCTCCTCTTCCAAACTTTTTAGTTTACTTTCTTTCGCCTCAAGCGCTTCTCTTTGTTTTTTAAGATCAACTATTAATAGTTTCAAATCGTCTTTATCAGTCATATTAGTAAAATACTACTCTCTATCATCTACATCCAAAGTTATTTATTATTTAGAATTTAACTAAAATTGAGGAGTCAATAAAATATTACCAAACTATACAGTCGGTAAACCGGTTGAAGAAACTAAAATTTGAGTTATCTTCAGCATTTTCCTTAACTCCAAGCTATATTCTACCTTTATGAAACTGCCAAGTCAACGAAATGTGCTGGACGACCACATCGGTGACACTTTAAATCTTTGGGTAGCATACGCAATTGGTGTCTGGTAATCAAGAGATTCATGGGGCCTGATGTTGTT
>MGHG01000014.1 GCA_001793095.1 Candidatus Woesebacteria bacterium RIFCSPLOWO2_01_FULL_39_23 | reverse complement strand
TGAGTCAAATCTTTAGGGAATATCACAATACTATATTTCTAGTAGGAGGAATCTTTCTGTTTCTACTAGGCTTGACTTTGGTTTTAGGGAAAAGCTTTTCGTTTAATTCACCTGTTCATCCTGAAATGAAAGGTAAAGGTTTAGTATCAGTTTTCGTTTTAGGAGTGTTTTCGGCAATAGCAACAACTTGCTGTGCACCGGTTTTAGCAGGAGTGCTAGCTCTATCAACCCTGCCTGGTTCATTTTTATTAGGAGGAATATTTACTCTCGCTTATGTATTAGGAATGGTACTTCCATTATTTTTTATAGCGGCTCTTTTGGATAAAAAAGATTTCACTAAAAAGTTTTTTGCTTTCAGAAAAACCATCAGTTATGAATTATTCGGAAAGAAAATCATTCTCACTTTTGCAAATCTTTTTTCAGGAGTAATGTTTTTAGTCTTAGGTTTGATAATTGTTATCTTAGCAAGACAAGGACGGATTGAATCACATTCAGATTATCAACTCATGGTCAATATTTACATTACGAAACTCATAAAATCGGTTGAGGTTGTTACTAAATTTATTCCAGAGCCGGTTTGGGCAGTAATCTTCGTGGCGATTTTTGTTTTTATTCTCTTCAAAGCAATTAAAGATTGGAAGAAAAAGGCCGATGGCCCGGAGGGAGGTGAATCAAATTGAGTTCTAATCAAAAAACAACGGTAATTGTAGTTGGAATGATACTTGCGGCAATCGTTATCGGCATGGCTATAAATAGGCCGAATGCTGGTTCCAACCAAAGTAATAATTCAAATAACAGTAAAGTTTTATCGCAAAATGCAGGGTCAACGGACGATCATCACAAACCTCAACCTGTAGATTCAGCGGTTTTTAATAATTTGCAAGGTAAACCTGCTCCTGACTTTAATTTAGAAGCCTACGATGGTAAAGAGTATAAATTGAGTGATCTAAAAGGTCAAAATGTACTTTTGTTCTTTAATGAAGGCTTGATGTGTTATCCAGCCTGTTGGAACCAGATTGCAGCTTTTGGGAAAGATAAAGAATTGGCAGATAAAGCAGTTGTCTTAAACATAACCGCCGACCCCAAAAATCAATGGAAAGAAGCTGTAACTAAGATGCCTGAATTATCACCGGCTACAGTTCTTTTTGACTCTAATAGAGCCGTTTCTAACGCTTATGGAGTGCTAAAACTAGAATCGTCTATGCATCGCGGACAGTTCCCGGGGCATACTTACGTTCTAATCGACAAAGAGGGGGTTGTAAGGTTTATCAAAGACGATGTCCAAATGGCGGTAAGAAATAAAGAGTTACTTGAGGAGATAAACAAACTATCTTCATAATTTCTTAATAGTCTTTGGATTAAGCTTTGACTATGGAATACGATTATGGAAAATGGTGGTTGGTAGGGGTTAGCGTTATATTGACTCTATATTTCGTAAAATCAGTTTTTAAACCAAGAACAAAAACGGATTGGACAACTTATCGAGCTTTCGGAGCGTTTATTATCGCACTCTTTACTGAAATGTATGGCTTTCCTCTAACTATTTATTTACTCATGTCGGTATTTGGAGTTAAGACGAATTTAGGATTCTCCCACGACTCAGGACATCTTATTGGTTCTCTTCTAAACTTCCAAGGGAATCCGCATTTAAGTATCTTTCATCTTGTAAGCTACGCATTAATCATTCTTGGGTTTAATATGATTGCACTGGCATGGAAAGTACTCTACAAAGCTCGCAAGGCAAATTCATTGGCAGTAAGCGGCCTTTATAAATATATTCGCCATCCACAATATGTAGGTTTTTCTTTAATAATTATTGGTTTTTTGCTTCAGTGGCCAACGATTATTACAGTTGCTATGGCTCCATTTCTATTATGGCGATACTGGCGTTTATCACACCTTGAGGAGGCAGATATGGAAGCAAAGTTTAAAGGCGATTACCTTGAGTACAAAAAACTGACACCAGCTTTTATTCCTTCGTTGACAATGATCTTAAGAGAGAAGGTATCTGTAAAGCTGACATTCATGAAATCTTAATGAATTGTCTGATAGTCTGAAATGTATGGTTGTTGCAAAAATAGAAAAATCATCGGTTGCAAGAATTCTGAAGAACAAGGTAAGGAGGATAAAGAACGATAGAAGTAATCTTACTGATAGGTTAGTCCCCATTCTTCTAGTTGTATCAATAGGGTTTGCCTTAGCAATAGGAAGCATGTGGCAAAAAATACGAAATTTGGAGAGTGCGGTTGGGATTAAAGTCGCAGGTACAAAAGTGGCTACTGCAGGAAATACGCAAACTTCAGGAACCACTTCGGAAATTCAAAAGGAAATATTACCCCCTAATTACAAACTTGGAATAAGGTTTAATGACGTTATTGTAAAAATGGTCCAAATGGGAGCAATAGACAAAGATAAATTTTTAAAACTATATGAAGAGCGATCTCCTTTAACAGCAGCACAGAAAAAATTACTTGAGAGTTCTTCTGGTGATGAGATTGTACTTAACCAGGATAATGCACAGCTTATTTTAAATCTTTTATGGCCTCTTGGAATTTCAAATAAAGCTAAGGTTTTGTCCGAAGGACCGATGGGAACGCAGTATAAAGATAAAGTGAGTAGTTTTGCTTCCACTGCTGGGTGGACGCTAGGTTCAAAAGACGGCGGAAGTTTATTTAACAGCCTATCAATTATTAGCCTATCTCCTGAGCAAGAAAACCTGGTTAAAGAAATCGCAGATAGTATTTATCGGCCTTGCTGCGGTAATCACACAGGCTTTCCGGATTGTAACCACGGAGCTGCAATGCTCGGATTTATTGAACTTGCTGTTTCTCAGGGGATGTCTAAAGATGAAATTTATAATAAAGCCTTTGTTCTCAACTCTTACTGGTTCCCGCAAAATTATGCAGAGCTAGCTACGTACTTTAAACAGCAGAAAGGAATAGCATGGAATAAAGTAAATCCCAAAGAGGTGTTAGGAGTTAACTATTCAAGCGGTCAAGGTTATGCTGCAATCAACAAAGAGCTTCAAGCTGAAGGGCTACTTCCTAAAGTTCAAAGTGGCGGTGGCGGGTGTGGTGTATAAAGTCTTCAGGGTTTTTGGCCACTACTTCACAAAATCTTCATGATCACTGCGGTAAATTAGTATTAGCTTGTACCCTCCCCTGGGGGATCTGGTAATCTTAAATGAATAATACTGATATCAGAAAAGAAGCAAAAAGGCGTATTAATATAATGAAGGGGCATTTAGACGCTCTTTCTAAGATGATTAGAGAAGACAGAAGTTGTACGTGTCTCTTAGATCAAAGTATGGCTATACAAAATTCACTGAAAAGTCTTGATGTGTTAATTCTGGATAAGTATCTTAATTCTGACGTTGCTGAGCAGTTTAGAAGTAAAAAGGAAAATGCGATAAAAGAGCTTTTAGAAGTTTTCAAAAGAAAACAAAGCCGGATAATTCTGTAAAGACTACTACGATATGTAGTAATATAAATATATGAAACAAATATTGATTAAAAAGGCCTCCGGTGAACTGGAACCTTTTTCAGAATATAAATTACGCCGCTCGCTTGAACGAGTAGGAACTTTACCCGATGTTATCGAAAAGATCGTTTCACATATTATGGGAGAACTTAAAGATGGCGCAAGCACATATGATATTTACAAACACGCTTTTTCACAACTTCATAAGTACGATCGACCGCTTGCAGGAAAATATTCCTTAAAGCGAGCCATTATGGAATTGGGGCCGACTGGCCATCCGTTTGAGAGGCTGGTAAGTGAGATTTTGAAAACAAAAGAATTTTCTACTCAAGTTGGCGTTGTGGTTCAGGGAATATGTGTTTCCCACGAAGTTGATATCGTGGCCGAAAAAGATAACCGGCATATCATGGTCGAGTGTAAGTTCCACAACCGGCAAGGCATAAAAACTGACGTCAAGGTAACGCTTTACATACAGGCACGTTTTGAGGATGTGCAAAGAGCTTGGTTAAAAGACAAAAATCATACTCAAAAGTTCCATGAAGCCTGGCTGGTCACAAATACCAAATTAACCACTGATGCAATACGCTACGCGGAGTGTGTTGGTATGAAGCCAATAGGGTGGAGCTATCCCGCGCAGGAGGGTTTGGAAATACTAATTGATCAATCAGGATTACACCCGGTTACATGCTTAACTACCCTAAGTGTGGGAATTAAACAGCAGCTTTTGAATAGAAATATAGTTCTTTGTAAGGAAATGTCACAAAACAAAAACGTTTTACAAACGTTAGGGTTAGATGCAACTCAAATAACTCAAGTTGAAAAAGAAATTAGGCAACTATGCAAAACCGTATGAAAATATATATATGCCCAATGCATCCTGAGGTGAGAAAGGATAAACCTGGGACTTGTCCCAAATGTGGAATGACTCTTGTTCCAGTAAAAGAGATGCAAGAGAAGCCAATGGATCACGCTGCCATGGGTCGTGGTGAACATTTAATGAAGTCTGTCTCTCAAATGTCTTGGTGGGAAAAGTTCAAAATGAGTATGACCATGGCTATGGGAATGGAGCATGGCGGTTTGGCGGGACGAGAAATGGCCAAACTTATGGAGGAGGATATTCGCAATAAATTTTTTGTTGCACTTTTTCTGACTTTGCCGATAATTGCCTATTCACCCTTGGGTACAAATATTCTTGGTTTAAGATTACCCGAACCAATACCTGCAAGTTGGATCATGTTTCTTTTGACCACTCCGGTTTATTTTTATTCGGGCTGGATATTTCTTTACTCCACATACAAAGCATTGCAAGCGAAAACACTGAATATGGCAGTTCTTATCGCCGTCGGCATCACTGCGGCTTACGCATTCAGCGTGGTTTTGACACTTTTGGGAAGCAAAGAGTCATTCTATGAGGCAGCAGCAATGCTTACAGCATTTGTTCTCTTTGGTCATTGGATGGAGATGAAAAGCAGGCGTGGAACTACAGATGCACTTCAGGCTCTTTTTGATCTCGTTCCACCACAAGCAAGGCTCTGGAAAGATGGAAAAGAAACCATGATAGCAACATCAGAGGTAAAACTGGGCGATATTCTGATTCTCAAACCTGGTGATAAAGTGCCGGTTGATGGTGAAATTACAGAAGGTGAAACAGCCATTGATGAATCCCTAGTTACCGGAGAATCGTTGCCTGTTACTAAGGGTGTTAGCGATAAAGTAATTGGCGGTTCAATCAACACTTCAGGATCAGTCAGGTTCAAAGCTACCAAAATCGGAGAAGATACCGCTCTTGCCCAGATCGTCAAAATGGTAGAGACTGCTCAGAACTCCAAAGCTCCAGGACAGAAAATCGCCGATCGTTTTGCCAGATATTTAGTCGTAGTAGCAGTGGGAGGTGGGTTGCTCACTTTCGCAGTCTGGTTTTTCATTTTAGGTCAGCCACTCATGTTTGCGCTTACCTTTGCCATTTCAACAGTAGTCATTGCCTGTCCTGATGCTCTCGGACTTGCTACTCCGACTGCAGTTGCCGTAGGAACCGGATTGGGAGCTAAACACAATATTCTCATTAAGGACGCCCCAACCCTTGAGCAAGTCTCAAAAATCCAATCAGTTGTTCTGGATAAAACCGGAACCCTCACTGAAGGCAAGCCTAAAATTACCGATGTGGTTACCTCTAAGGGTTTTACAGAGAACGATATTATTTCTCTTGATGCTGCAGCCGAAGCAAAGTCTTCTCATCCTTTGAGCCTGGCTGTTTTGGATGAAGCTAAACGAAGAAAGGTTTCTGTTCCAACTCAGGTTGAAAAGTTTAAGAACTTAGCTGGTCATGGTGTTGAGGCAGTTGTGAATGGCAAACATGTGCTAGTCGGAACTACAAAACTTATGAACGATTGGAAAGTTAATACCGAACCCCTGCAAAAAGATATTGACAGGCTTCTAACAGACGGAAAAACTATCATGATTCTGGCAGTTGATAATAAAGTTGCCGGAGTAGCGGCCGCTTCTGATCCGGTGAAGGAAAACGCCAAAAAAGCCATTGAACGGATGAAAGAATTGGGGTTGGAAGTGGCTATGATAACCGGTGACAATAAAAAAACCGGTGAAGCTATTGGGAAACAATTAGGAATAGATAGAATTTTTTCAGAGGTTTTACCGGAAGACAAGTCGAAATATGTTCAAAAACTGCAGCAAGAAGGCAAATTCGTTGCGATGGTGGGAGATGGTGTCAATGACGCACCTGCTCTCGCCCAAGCTGACATTGGGATAGCAATTGGGGCGGGAACTGATGTGGCAATAGAAACTGCCAAAGTGGTTCTGATGAAATCTGATCCTGCAGATGTATTAAGAGCAATTAAACTATCTAAAGCCACTGTACGCAAAATGAAACAAAATCTTTTTTGGGCTTCAATATACAATTTGCTCGCTATTCCGGTAGCTGCAGGTGTACTGTATCCAGCCTACAACATTTCATTACGTCCTGAAATCTCGGCACTCTTGATGAGCGTTTCCTCAATTATTGTTGCGACTAATGCAGTTTTACTAAATAGAGCTGAGAAAGATTTGGTTTCTGTATAAAAAACTATGAACAAAGCTTTATTAAATGGAGTTCTAGCAACAACAGTCCTTTTAATCGTGTATTTTACGGTTGTTTCTCTAGTATCCGGCTGGAGTTTTGCTCAGGATCAGTTTCGCCAGTTTTGGTATTTCGTAGTTACTTTAGCTGTCGGATTCGGGATTCAAGTCTCGCTTTTTGTTTATCTGAAATCAATCGTTAAAAATGTAACTCCTGGGGTAGTAGCAGCATCGGGTACAACATCAACGGTTGCAATGATTTCTTGTTGTGCCCATTACTTAGTAAATGTACTGCCGATTTTAGGAGCTGTCGGAATTATTACTGTAATTTCGCAATATCAAGTTCAACTATTTTGGGTAGGCCTGGCTTTCAACTTTGCAGGAATTGCCTATATGACAAACAAAGTTATGAAAGCAACTAAACACATATGAATACAAAAATAATAATTATTGTTGGAATTATCTTGGGAGCATTGTTAGTTGGTTCGTTGGTTTTCAAAGAAAAAGATAATCCTCAACTTGAAAGCGAACAACAGGAAGTACAGACTTCTTTAGCTCCTCAGACAAATTCCGAGGGTGCAGTGGAAGTTGAAGTAACCCCAAATGAAATTTCTGCTAATTCTGATTCATGGCAGTTTAAAATAGTTCTAAATACCCATAGCGTTGAACTCGATCAAGATCTTACAAAGTTAGCTTTTCTCAAAGATAGTGGGGGTAACGAATACCTACCTTTATCTTGGGACGGTGCCCCTCCCGGAGGACACCATAGAGAAGGCGTATTAACATTCCGTCCTGTTTCTCCTCAACCCGCATTCATTGAACTTGTAATTAAAGATATTGATGGAATTAAAGAGAGAAAATTTACTTGGGACTTAAAACAATAGCATGAGAGAAAAACTACGCCATTATGAAGACAGTATATTTATACCCGCTTCTTCTGAAGAGGTTTTTGCTTATATAGATGATCATAAAGGTTTTTCCTCACACATGAGTCAACCTTCCTGGATGATGGGTGGAGGCCAGATGAATGTATCAGTTGATGAAGGACATGGCCAGAAAGTTGGTTCTCACATTCGCCTGAGTGGCAGAGTTTTTGGGATAAAACTGTTCTTGGACGAGGTCGTCACACGCCACGATCCTCCATATCTAAAAACATGGGAGACTGTCGGAACTCCTAAACTTTTGGTAGTAGGCCACTATAGTATGGGTATTGAGATAAAACCCCAGTCTTCCCGTTCATATCTAAGAGTTTTTATAGATTACGATTTGCCAACGACCAACGTCAGGCTTGGGCAATTATTCAGCGGAGTTTATGCGAAATGGTGCGTACAGCAAATGATCAAGGGAGTTCGTAATCATTTTGACCAAATGAAGGGGTGATCAAATATGGGTATTAAAGATATTTTTAAAAAAGCAACAAATAAATTAGACGAGGGAAAAGATCCTACTTGCGGAATGAAGATTAACTTAGCAACAACCAAGTATAAAAGTATTTATCAAGGAAAGGTCTATGGATTCTGCTCTCCCGGGTGTAAAGAGACTTTCGACGAAAATCCATATCAATATGCCGATCCTAATTGTTAAATCAAAGGGGGTGAGAATTTATGAAACATGATCCAAATGTTACCGCCAATGCAGCTGCAATAACGGTTGCGGCGCTCTATATCGTTTGTCGAGTAGCAGTTGCGCTCTTCCCTGATTTAGCGATGTCTGTGGCCCAGTCATGGTTCCATGGTTTGGAATTAAGCAAGATTTCAGGATGGGACCTTTCCATGGGATCTTTTGTTTTAGGATTAATAACATCTGCCGGAGGAGCATGGCTAGTGGGTTATGGCTATGCGACTGTCCACAATTTCCTTTTAGCTAAAAAATGAAAGGTAATATTGCTGACGAGATGGTCAAAGATATCGTTTGTGGTATGGTTAAGCCTAAATCTCAGATGAGGTTTACATCTGACTTTTTGGGTAAAATTTATTATTTTGACACAGAGAAAGATAAGGAATTATTTGATGCCCATCCAGATTATTGGGTTCCTAAAAAAGAAAGAGAGAAATTTAGAAAAGGAAGGTGAACAATTATGTCACATTGTTGCGGTAATCATTCAAAAGGAAAAAATGTCAATATGAATAGTTTGGGAGAAAGACCCCCGAAATCATTTATTGAAAAGTTCTTTTATAACATTGGTAAAAAAGAATACGAAAAAGAAAACCAAAATAAATCGCGTGGCAAAAAACGCTGTTAGTCAATTTCTCAATGTAGTAATCTGAATATATGGAAAAAGTTAAAGTAGGCATAAATGGTTACGGGGTAATAGGCAAACGAATTGCAGACGCTATTTTGTTGCAGGACGATATGGAGCTTGTTGGCGTTACCGCAAGGACACCGGATTACCGACTTTTTTCTGCAAACAAGAAAGGAATTAAAGTGTTTGGAGTTGATCCAGAGGCATGCAACCGCTTAATGAATAGCGGAGTGAAATGTAACGGCGATTTTAATCATTTTATAAAGCGGGTTGATGTAGTAATTGACGCAACACCTGCTGGAATTGGAAAAGAGAATAAAGTCAAATACGATACGGCCAAGGTGAAGTCAATTTTTCAGGGAGGAGAAGAGCATGAACTAACGGGGTTTTCTTTTGTTTCAGAGGTGAACTATAAAGATGCTATAGGCAAACAAAGTCTTCGGGTGGTTTCTTGTAATACTACTGCAATTTGTAGAGTTACTTATCCGTTTGTTTCAAATGGGATTCTTGAAAAGGCCTATATGGCATTGGCAAGACGTGGTACCGACCCTGTCGATTCACACGAAAAAGGCCCTTTGGGAACAGTTGTTTTAGAAGATTCAATTCCCTCTCATCAAGGACCTGATGCTCAAACTGTAATTCCTAATCTTAATATACTGACCATTGCCATTGCTGTTCCAACTACGATAGGCCATCTTCATATGGCCTTTTTGCGTTTAAGTAAGGAAGTGTCCATAGACGAAGTGGTAGGAATTTTAAAATCAAGTCCAAGAGTTGTTGCGGTCAATTATAAAGACGGAATTACTGCTGAGAACCAGTTAGCCGAGCTTATGCGTGATTTAGGTAGACCTCGTGCCGACATGTGGGAGGTTGCTTTCTAGGAAGATTTACTACATGTGGAAGGAAAAGACGTTGCCTTTTATTACCAAGTTCATAACGAGGCGATCGTGATTCCAGAAAATATTGATGCCATTAGAGCACTTTCTGGTATTGAGCATGATCCTCAAAAATCAATACAAAAAACAGATAAATCTTTAGGAATCGTTTCCAGTTTCTCAGGTTAAATTCTACTCTACCATGGGTTATAAGTATGCATACTTAGTAGCAAACATCTTCTTTCTCGCAGTCTGGCTTATTATCTACTTCCGGGTTAAGTACCTGAGACGACCAATGCTCATATTGAGCTTAATTACTGCTTCATTTGGGCCAATTTCTGAAATTTGGTATTTTGCAGATTACTGGAAGCCTGAGATAGCTTTACCATTGCCAATTGTTGGCGGAGTTGAAGATTTGCTTTTCGGATTTTCTATAGGAGGGATAGGAGCCTTCGCTTATGAATCATTATTTGTAAGAGGAATTTGTACGTGTGTTGAGAAAAAAGGAAGGCGTGAATGGTTTTTATTGGTCTTTTTTGCAATAGAAGGAGCCGCTATGATTATTCTGAATAATTTTCTGGGCTTAAATTCAATTTATGCAAGTTCTATTGGAATGATTATATTTGCGATAGTTATGCTAATTTTACGACCTGATTTGTTGATTCACGCCATCGGTTCAGCAGTTTTGGTTGCTGGTACGATGTTTATAATCTACTTTCTAGGACAGGAATTTTTCCCTCAAGGACATTTTTGGGTGGATAGGATCTGGAAACTTTCAGGAACCGAGCAGGGAGTAATTATCTTTAAACATATCCCTTGGACAGAAATGCTTTGGGGATTATCTTGGGGTCTCGTCTGGGGACCAATGTACGAATTTCTAGTTGGTGCAAGAACTATGACATTCTCCCCACGAAGGGTTTTTTCCAAAAGAGAATGACATATTAAATTTCGATTCATCTACGGGCAAGAACCCGTAGTTTTCTCGAAATTTGTTATAAGCTTCAAAAATAGACCCAAATAATATACGAATGTGGGACGATCCTCACTTCCCTTTTTATACTGTCTCATTTGTCTCGTTTAGCCTCAAGTGTGATACACTTGGAGTAACCAGCTATGGGCCCGAATGGGTCTAGACCGACCTGCTCAGCTCAGAGTTTACTACTAAGGTAGATTAAGTATTTATCCTGAGCGAAATCGAAAGTAATCCAAGTCCCGCAGCTAAACTGGATACATACATCATTGAGGTGTTCTGTCTGATTTAAATACATGGAAGGAAAAGAAGGATATTTTAAAATACTCTCATCGAAATTAAAAGATAGATTTGCCCCTCCGAGAGAGACGGTTAACGAATATTTATTTCCCCTTCCCAACGGGAGTTTCAAACCTAATTGGGACACACCACCCTCTCATTCTGGACCCTTTAAGCAGGCTATTGACCTTTTAACGCCGCTGGGTACTCCCGTTTTAGCCCCGTTAGATGGAGTTGTAGTTAAAGTTGTAGACGGAAACGATAAATACGGTGAAACAGAAGAATTTGCTAATTTCTTGAACTATATAACTATTCAACATGCTAACGGAGAATTCTCCCAACCTGCACATTTAGCAAAAGATTCTGCATTGGTCAAAGTGGGAGATCGCGTAACTACTGGGCAGCAAATTGCAATTACTGGAAATTCAGGATGGATGACAGAACCTCATCTACATTTTATTGTTTTTAAGGCAACTAATAGTGACTCTGGATTTACTGGATTGAAAATAAAATTTAAAAAGTAGATTTATTTAGGAAAGTCGGAAAAAATTGTGGACAGTCTGAAAACATAAAATAAGTCCGAATAGCATCCACGGTTCGCAGCCAAGTGACACACCCCTAATGACTCAAGTAAATTAATGTTTAATGTGTACTAATCTATCGGGAGACCTTCTAACGACGGGAGGTGAGGGTATTTCAGGTTCATAACCACTATACCACGTCAAACTCCTCTCACATTCAGGTGCTATTTTTCTATGTTCCAAGTTAATCTGGGCTAAAGACAATCCGCCCGTAGCTTTCCCCATATCCATCATCGCATTCTTATACTTGATTTCAGCAAGTTGGGTATACTGTTTTCTTTCCCCACTGAGTCGATATCCCCCCACATGACCAATCCGCCCCGGTATGCTAATTTTTCCTAAAAGCTCTCCTGATTCCGGAACAAAATCACCCGGACGTGGTTGTTCTATCTCGTTAAGGGGGATACACGTAACACTTCTGACCAAACTGAGTGTGGCCGATTCAGTAATCCACTGTAAATCCAAGGGTAACTTATTTCCGATTTCATTTAATTCAATTCTAGTTCTATTACTGGGAAAGGTTACTTTTGCCTCGATCGATTTCAAATTTTGTTGTGGTAAAGTCACATCTTTTCCTGACAACCGTAACCGTACGGCAATTCCTCCCATATCATCTAACCTGACGAGGGCTTCATTAAACACCCCTGGTAAGTCAGGATGATCCTCTAAGTTAAATAAATATCCCGACCTTGTTGGCAATTGAGTAAATTCACGGGGTATTGACAATCTAGTTTTTACTACTTCGTCAAGAACTTCTAAAGAATGTGTCCGGAGGTTACTGGGAACGTGTAAATCTAATGCGCTTTCTTCAATAGTCTTGGCGGAATATTCGTCGGGGATGGCTATGATTTCAAAATCTTTGCCTAACCATGTACTAACAATAGCAGGTTGTCTTACCCGATCTTCTCTTAACTTAGTAATACCTTGTTTGTGTAGAAAATCCCTGATTTCTTTCAGCCTAACTTCAGGAATCGCGTCAACTTTAATTCCAGTAACCGCAGGATTGCCAACTACAAAACCACTTAAGTCTTCTATAGCAAAAGGTACTGTCGTCCACTTTTCGTCTTGTTTTTGAACATCCCGGGCTAAGTCCTCCATCTTTTTGCGCATAGTTGCTTCACCAAGAAGTTTGATCAGGATATCCGACTCTTCTGAGTTTTTTCCGACTACTGTGAAGGGAAATTTCCCCGGACGGACATGCTTAACTTCTTGAAAATTATCTACTCTTTCATCCCGTGAGACCTCCGCATACCTATTAGTAAGAGCAACTCCTCTTTCCGGATATACAGCATGTAGTGCAGCTACTTCCAGTGCCTCAGGAGGAATGGTTTTTTTCTTGAGAACCTCAAAGTCCAGTTTTTTACCATAAAAGTTGCCCTCCTTGTTACTTTTCTTTACGTGCATCTTTAATAAATTAAGATAATCTTCTCCTACTCTCGGATTACTTATATCTATACCAAGGTGAACCAAAGCTATAAGGGAATCGTATTGAACAGCCAATTCAGCATAGGAGTCAGAACGTCTATCAAACTCGTCTTGTTTACCAATAAGCTCTGCAATTAACGATCCTCCTCTATCAACTTGATCCACCATGCCTAAAAATCTTTCATCTTTCGGACCAACAGTTCTATATGCTGCAAAACTAGATATCCAACCAAAACCATTTACCTCCATCAGTTTCGGATACTTTCCCATAACTAGATCGTGGTACTTTTGAAACACTCCAGAGGTAATATCATTATGGACAGTAGCGGAAAAAAATTGATATTTGGTTTCGATTTGTCCCCTCCAGTCATGTACATTTTCAAACCTGCTTTCCAAAAAACCTTTCACCATCCCTAAGGCTACCCTGTCTAAGTTTGATTCCGTAGGACTTGTGTTCTTTTTACCAGCCTCCGGCAATGAAGATATTAATTCTCTAGCAGAGTCTATTGTCAATTTATCTCCCCGTCTCTTTTCCCATTTATAGGTTTCTATACTACCCGCCACTGAATCTAAATATTTCTCCAATAGGTTCTTAGTATGGCTGTCACCCTTTACCCCCGCTAAAAATAAGTTGTCCTTAATTAAATCAAGAAATTCTCCCAGTTGACCAGGATGTGTAACTAATTTAGTCACAGCTTCAGCGGCTTGTCGACCTAATTCGTATTCAGATCGTGGTAGAAAAAAATAGACCGCCTCTTGATTTCCCTTTCGCTCAGCCATAGCCTATAATTATACAACCGCAGCTATCTGAATTCCAAATCAGAAAAAGTTCTAAAGTTATCCTGAAAAGTCTCCAATTTTTTTCCCCAAACTGACCTCTTATTTAGATAATTTCAATACTTTTTGTTAATTTTCAGCTTTGAAGTATAATACCCTATTATGAAAGAGAATCCAAAATTACGGGGAGCAGATTGGCTTAATATTGACAATATGCTAAGAGAGTTGGCACCGGACTTGTGGCAAAGGTCTAAAGAAGAAATGGAAAGTGACGCCGAAGATCCTACGATATATGACGAAATATTTAGGTTAAAGGGATTTGCAATATATATGGTTAGGTATGCCTCAAGCCCCAATCCAAACGATTATCAAGCTCAAGATGTGCTATCGGGTGAGAAACTAATAAACCCCAAAACAAAGAGGGCGTTTACATTTAGCGACTTATCTGTAAAAAGAGAGGATTGTATTGGTACAACTGCTGGAATTTGGGGAAGAGAGGAACAGATAGCAAGAATCACTGTTGAGTTATACCAAAAACTACATAACACAGGTCCATCACCTAATAAATGATAGAATTAACGAAATATGAACACTTTATTAATTCTTGTCAGACATGGCGAAACAGAAGTAAATGCTCAGAAAAAGCTACACAGGGATAAAGATTCAAATGAATTAAATCTATTAGGAAAAAGAGCAAATAAGAAAAACCGGTGAAAAAATCAAATCATATAGTCCTGATGTAATTTATTCTTCAAAAGAAAAACGTGCATTTCAAAGCGCCGAGATTATTTCAAATATTTGTGGAGTTAATTTTGAATCTATTGAGGGATTGCAAGAGAGGAACTGGGGAGATTTTTCAGAAAAAACTTGGCCTGAAATTCAAAAAGTTTTAGACAAAATGACGCTTAATGATAGGTATAACTTCCTCCCTCCAAACGGTGAATCTTGGAAAGAGTTTGACACAAGATTGAAGACAAAACTTAATAATTTATTAGGTAGAAATTCAGGAAAGACAATAGTAGTTGTTACTCACGGCGGTGCAATTAGAGCTTTAATACCTCATTTACTCGGAGTACCAAAAGAAGAAAGTTTTAAATACGATGGTGCAAATTTTACGAAAGTGAGTATAAATGATAATTCTCACTTAAATAATTAAATTGTTATCTTTACTGGTTTATATCTGGTTTACTTTTAGCGAAGAGGTCGGATAGCTTCTTGCAGGACACTTCATGATTTGAAGAGTCATAATAAAAAGTTTGCCAACCGAATTTTTCGGCAGCATCAATATTTTTCTGATTATTGTCAACAAATAAAATTTCACTGTTATTTACTCCGCTTTGTTTCTGTGCAAGATCAAATATTTTCGGATCTGGTTTTTGCAAACCTACTTTTGTGGAGTCAATAGTTATTTCCCATTCGACAGGAGGAAGTAAGCCCTTATTTTTAATATCATCAAACATTCCTATATACATATTTGTCAGAAGACCTATTCTGTAAGTCTTTTTAATTCTCCTGAGAATAGGCCAGAGAGAACGGTTATTATCAAAATTGTTAATGAAATACTCGAGCATAGAAAACTCTGGAGGGAAATTAATTCCAAACTTCTTAGAGAATATCGGGACTAGGGTGTCAACATTGCGAGTTAAACAAAGTTCCTCTTTCTCGTATTTATCATAAAGTAGATCAAATTCTTTATTATTTTCTTTCTTTACTCCTATAACGTTTTTCAAAACCGACCACTTATTTGTTCCGCTGAAATCTCTAATAACTACTCCTCCAACATCAAAATATATAAACTTAATCATATAATCCCTAATTTATTCAAACTAGCTTTTAATCCCCTTGATTGGTCCACAATTGGATCGTTGGCTTTTATCCATTTGTAACCTTGGGACTCACCCTTACCAATTTTAAGATTAGAAGTATCCTTTATTTTTATCAAGGAAGTGACAACTACCCATCTGACATCATTATCAATTACCCAGAATGGCTCTGTTGTTTTTATAATTTCTCCTGTTAAATTAGTTTCTTCTTTCAGTTCTCTTAAAGCCGCTTCTTCTGCAGACTCCCTATCTTTTATGTAACCAGTTACACAATTCCATTTACCTGGATTGGACCTGTGGTTAGCCCTCTGAAGAACTAAGTACTCGTTCGTATTATTAACAGCAACAGCGTGAACTGTTATATAAGTCTTCATATTTTCTTATCCATTTCAACTCCCGATTCATAAAAACCATTTTTCTTGTAAAAATCCCTAGCTCTTTTATTCCCCCAATAAGCAGAAACGTATAATTTCGTTGCTTTTTGTTCTTTTGCCCACCGAATAGATTCATCCATTAGCATTTTACCTATTCCTTTTGATCGAAATTCCTGATCAACTCCCATTTTCT
This sequence comes from Candidatus Woesebacteria bacterium RIFCSPLOWO2_01_FULL_39_23, assembly GCA_001793095.1. Lineage (GTDB taxonomy): Bacteria > Patescibacteriota > Microgenomatia > UBA8517 > UBA8517 > HO2-FULL-38-9. The sequence goes on along the minus strand of MGHG01000014.1, from coordinate 3,887 downwards.
CTATCTCAATATACTTGCTTTTTCTATAACCGAAATCTTTAATCGATAATGCTACAAATCCTATCGGCTCATTATTTAGGTATGCTATATAACACTTTCTATTATCCCCACCTACAATTTCCTGATACGATTTAATACCTTCCTCAGATGCGGACCAGTTTAGATCGATATCGTCATCATTTTCTAAATCATTCAAAATGACCTGATCATTAAGTCTCTGAATTATCTTCCAGTCTTTACTTTTAGCTGACTTTATTATTATGTCCATATATTTATAAGTTGACTCCTAACTCTTTCAATTTTTCTAAAAATTTATCAAATCCTTCATAAAAAAATGCTTGAATACCCACCTGTCTCGCTCCGGCTAAATTATCGTTGTTATCATCCGCAAAAATAATTTCGTTGGCTTTGACACCCGACTTTTTAACCAGTTCTTCAAATATCTTGGGTGAAGGTTTAGTTGCACCTACTTCATATGAGAAAACATAAGCATCAAAATTATCTAAGAAATGGAATCTTTCCTGAAGTCCATTTATTCTTGCAGGAAAGTTGTTTGTGCAGATTAATGTTTTGTAGCCGTTGCTACTTACCTTCTTCACAGTTTCAACAACATTTTCGTCAACTTCATATCCCGATACTAGCAAATCCATCAGTTCCTTTGGAGATTTATCAAGTTTCCATTCTTTAGCAGCCCATGTCCAAAATTCATCATCTGTCATTTTTCCTTCCTTATAGAACTTATTCATTTCGTCGCTTTGAAGAAAAACTCTTTTTGCCTCATCCTCACTTATACCCAACTTAACTAGATTGGAAATAAAATTGGATTTTCCGTTTATAAAATAAACTCCGTCGAGGTCAAAAGTTATTGCTTTTATCATTGTTCAAATCTTTTTCCTTTTTGCACGATATTTCCTTTTCTGGCTTTTGTAAAATTTATCATTATGCTTTCCTTTGAACATCTCTTCAGGATATTTCTTCTCGTTTTTATCTATCTTATCCTTAACTACCTTTTCAAGGTTGATGCTTGTGGCTTCACAGAAGGTAACCAAATACCAAAATACATCGGCTACTTCTTCTCCAACTTCCTCATAGTTCTTAGGTTCAATTCCTTTGATGTTTCTATCAGACTCATCCCACTGGTATTTTTCAAGAAGTTCTGCCGCCTCTATTACTACAGACTTGGCTAAATCAACTTGGGTAGGAGTCCAGCCTCTAGCCTTATTAAACCTAATAATTTCTTGAATTAAAGTGTCTAATTTACCCATAATTACTCAAGTTCCTTTTCAATATAAACAATTGCCATTCCAACTTCCTGAGCTACTCTATGCTCGTCAGTTGAACCACTCGATTTTTCCCACCTTGGAGTCATAAACATATCTGTTACAAACATTTCTTCTGCTCCTAATACCTCTCTCCAAAACGCTTCCCAGTCAGCATTCACAAAACCAGCCGCATCTAAACGTCTGAAAAGCTCATTATCAAACACATCAGTTGCAGAAAATATTGGAAATTCTTGCTTGACTCTAAGATGTTCAGTAAATCTATCAAGTCTGGCAATATTCTTGGGTATATTTTCCTTTCCATCAGCAGTAATAGTCCCTGAAACGTATCCTATCTGTGTATGTCCTTGTGCTCGCATTTCTTTAAAAACACTAAATAATGAATCTCTGACCTCCGCTAAGGTATTTGAATTTTTGACTGACTCACGTATTATTTCCTTCATTTTATTAAAAGGTAAGTGTATTTTATCCCATTTCTGATTCAAAAAGAACTATAATATGCCTTATGGAACTCCCTTCAAACGTAAGAATTAAAAAGGGGTTGTGGAATATTTTCCCTTTTTCAAAATATACTGCCCAAGCCATCTACCCCAACATTTATTTCACAAAAGATGTATTTGAAGACCTTAAATCCAACAGTCCGAACCCTCGTTACATTGCGGCCTTAAAACATGAACAAACACACATTGAAAGGCAAAAGAAGGTGGGGTGGGTTAATTGGGGTTTGAGATATATATTCTCTCCAAATTTCAGATTTAATGAAGAACTTGAGGCGATAAAATCTTCTATAAAGTATCTTAAGAATGTCAAAGGCAATTTTGATACTGCAAGAAGTGCTAAATTTCTTTCAAGTTGGCTATACCTTTGGTGTATCTCCTATGACAAAGCGAAAGAGCAACTTGATGGGTGTTGGATAGAAGTTTAGTTACCATATTTTTCCTTATAGTTAAAATGTAAAATGCGATTATTATGATTAAATCTAAGGCGTGGTCTTGGAACTGGGATGCTACTGTTGCTCCGTGGTGGGAAGAACCCGCACCTGAGGTATATCCTCTTTTAACAAAATGGAGTAAAGCCGGATTTAAGAAATTATTAGACTTGGGTTGTGGAATAGGAAGACATGCAGTTCTATTTGCTAGTAATGGTTTTGATGTTGACGCTTTTGATCTTTCAGAAGAAGGTGTAAAGAAGCTGGAAAAGCTATCTCAGAGTAAATATTTATCCATTAAATCAAAAATAGGAGATATGCTTTCTTTGCCATATAAAGACAGTTCCTTTGACTGCATTATAGCTTATCATGTTATATATCATGCAGATGATGAAGGAATAAAAAAGGCAATATCAGAAATCGAAAGAGTGCTTAAAAAAAATGGTGAAGCATATTTAACTTTTAATACCCAAAACAGCACCTCTTTTAAAGATCCGGATAATAAACATATAACTCGGAACACAATTGTAAAAGAAAAAGGCCACGAAGCAGGAATTCCACATTTTTATTCAACCAAGCAAGATGTCGAAAATTTATTGAAGGATTTTAAGATCTTGGAATTTACCTATAAAGAAGAATACTATCCTAATTATACTGGCACTCACTACTTTGTTTTGGTAAAGAAAGTATAAATGGAAAAATTAATTTCTTCACTAATTGGTTACGCCGCATCATTTATTATCTCAACTCTAATCTGGGGAAAATATGAAGGAGATGTAGGATTTATCAACAATTTAAGATTTGAGTTTATGGGTAGAGAAATCGCACTTCATCACTGGATGCTTTTCTTACTTTTAGCCGTCATATTGGTAACGTTTCGTCAGAAATTAAACATATCAGACAAGTTATTTTACTTACTTCTTGGATTTTTCATGGGGGGATTGAATCAGGGACTTACATTTAAAGATTGGTATAAAATTTTAAAATAATAAATTCGGAATTTCTCCACGAAAACAACTCCATTCCGAAGAATAGAGTTGTCTTCATCAGGGTTTTTTATTACCCTCTCTTTCTTTTATTAATTCCATTTTTATACTTTTCCTTTGCAGCCTCTACAATATCCTCTGCACTAAAATGCTCTCGTGCAAGGTATAGTGCGACTTTTTCTATGTCTTCCGCTGTAACTGAGCTCTTTCTATAACGACTTTCCATTCTGCCAACAACCCATTTAGCATATATACTTAAACCCTTTCTATCGCAAATGGATTGAACTAATCTGATGACTTTTTTTTCATCACCAGACATAAGTAAATTGCTAATTTCATAACTTCTTAATTTAGCTGCTTCCTCTTCAGGATTATATCTTTCCATAAATATTCACCCCCTTCCAGGTCAGAGACCTTCTCGGTCGGTGACCCTTTTAAGCCATAAAAAAACCTCCCATTTCTAGAAGGTAGGCTAAAACTATAGTATTTTTTTTACAAATAAAACCCGCCTCCTAGTTTAGGAGGTAAAAAAGAAAACATTATTTCTTCGGGTTTTCAACATTGTTAGGAATTATATTAAAAACGAGGGTGAGAAGTCAAATATGCGTTGTATTCTCCGTAGAAATCCGACACTTTCAAAGTAAAATATGGAAGTGTTACAAACAACTAAGATCACACTTACATGGGAATTGT
>MGHG01000013.1 GCA_001793095.1 Candidatus Woesebacteria bacterium RIFCSPLOWO2_01_FULL_39_23 | reverse complement strand
TGCAAAATAGACATGTACCACATTAATGCTGGCGGACTTTGTCCCGCTGAAGCCGAGCTACAGCGAGGCAAAGGCGGAGGGTACAGGATTCGAACCTGTGCCTCCCTTACGGGAGAACGGTTTTCGAAACCGTCGCTTTGAGCCGCTCAGCCAACCCTCCTCGTCGGAACTGGAGCTTACGTCTTCGTCCCGAGCTTAGCTCTGGACTTTGACTTTTCGCTTATTCCTCCTCTCAAAATTTCTTTCAGAAACTTTGTTTTTTTAACTCCAAAATTGCATAAGCAATTTTGAAAGGAGAAGCAGACATAAAGCCGAAATCACGTTCAGCTAATCTGAGCGTGATGAAAGCAGAGGTCTAGCTTCGATGTGTGCGCCCACCCAGAGTCGAACTGGGATCAACGGCTCCGCAAGCCGCCACTTTATCCATTAAGCTATGGGCGCTCGGTAATCCGACGGCCACAAGGTTCTGCTTAATCAGGTTCTTATGGGCGCGAATTGTTTGTAGTTATTTATTCAAACTTCGTGAATACCACGTTCTTTAGAACGTGGATGAAACGAAGCAGTGAACAAACTAGTCTAGAATTATTATTCTAGAATACCACAGCATTATTGCCGTGGTAGTTTATTCCCCGGCAGTTTTTGAGCAAAAAAGTTCGCTGCCTTATCGATTGACGAAGGTGGAGCTTCTTCCTCAACAATATATTTTGACAGCTCTGTTTTTATTCTAGCTTTATCTTTGGAATTAATTACCAGCTCCAGTCTTCCTGTTATAGTAAGCGTTTCTAAAACAAGTAGTTCGTAATTAAATCTTTTAGTAAACCAAAAGCGGGTAAAAATATCCCAGGCGTTCATTTTTTCTTCAACTTTTACTCCTTTATTTGTAATTTTATATTCAATTTTCCCCGGTTCAACTGTGTTTAAAATGTAAAAAAGAAAGACAATTGATATTATAAGAATCACCGGCATAAATCCTTCCACTAAAAACAAAATTAAACCGCTTATACCTACAATCACAACCACGGTTACCCAAAAATCCCTGTCTCTTCTTTTAAAGGCTCTTGCGGGCGCTACCCAAGAAAAAAGAGTCTTTTCAGGCTCTATTCTTGTTTTAATACCGGGTGTTTCAACAACTTTTTCTTCTTCATTTTTCAAGGTACGTTTAGGTTTTTGATCCTGCTTCTGGGTAGGCGGCATACTTTGATTAATATTATACATTAATTTAGTAAGACTGGTATAATACCTCTGTGAGGAGGGTATCCCGAACGGCTCAGGGGATGGTTTGCTAAACCATAACGTCTAATCACGTTGGGTGGGTTCGACTCCCGCACCCTCCGCTACGAAACGTCGGATGTGGCAGGCAGGTTAGACTTGTCATTCGCTGAGGATTTGGAGTCGATAGCGCACAAGTAAAGTACCTTGTGTTTTGCACGGCGACTCCCGCACCCTCCGCCACGTCAAATGTGGCTGACTCGTTAGACGAGTCGCTCGCATAATATGAAAAACCAAGTATTGATTTCAGGGGCTGTAATTGTAAGACCTCAAAAAAAAGGTAATAAGTGGTTTATTGTCAAAAACCCGACCGATGGATCTTGGGAACTGCCTAAGATAATTGTCAGAAAGACGGAATCTTCGGTTAGGGCTGCACTCAGGATGATCGGTGAACAAGGGGGTTTAAGGGTAAGAGTACTAGAAGAAGCCGGAAGGTATAATGCGACTGTTAATAATTCTGGGAGAGTTATTTCTCAAAGGTATCTATATTATCTTATGCTCCATCGCGCCGATTCAGGAGAGAGTATTGGTTTTGAGGAGCCGACGTGGATGGAGTATGGAGTTGCCGCTAAAAAACTTGCTTCTAAAAAAGAGCGGAAGATGCTTAGAGGAGCAAAAGATGAATATCGCCAATGGCTAAAAAACAGGAAAAAAAGGCCTCTCCCGGCCGAACAGGCAGAATAATTAGAGAGTTCTCCTCTGGCGGAGTGGTTTACAAGCGACATGCAGGTGATATATTTTGGCTCGTAACCCGATCTACTCCAAGCAACGAGAGTCCGACAAGTTATTGGCGGCTTCCTAAAGGTTGGTTGGATGATGCACAAGAAGAAAACACTCCCGGTCCTTTGGCAAGTGGAAAACGTAAAGCGAGTGAAGTTGAGTTACAAAACGCGGCCTTGAGAGAGGTGGCGGAAGAGGGGGGAGTAAAAGCAAGAATAGTTACTAAATTGGGAAGCGAGAAACTTTTTTTACATATCACAGGATACAGAGTACTTAAATTTGTAACTTATTATCTCATGGAGTGGTTGTCCGACTTATCTGAAGGGCCGGGATTTGAAACAGCTGAAACTTCATGGTTACCTTTTGAAGCGGCAAGGAAAATATTAACATATCCAAGCGAAAAGAAAGTTTTAGATAAAGCAAAAGCTTTTTTTGATTCAGGATGTTAAGAAAATTTGATATAATGTCGTATTTCCAAATACAAAATTCCAAAGGAATTTTGAGAGGAGGAATAACGAAGCGATAAGCAAGAAGTGTAAACGATTTGCGAAAAGAGAAGTTAATTCCGACGAGGAGGGTGGGCAGGACGGCAATGCGCGGGTCTTGAACCCCGCACCGAGCGCGGTGGGTTGGCCGAGTGGTTTATGGCGCAGGTCTTGAAAACCTGTGGGTGCAAGCCCTCAGAGGTTCGAATCCTCTACCCACCGCTCTGGTGCGGGGCGACCCCTGTACCCTCCGCCACGTAAGAACGTTTTCGCAAAGCGAATTACGTTCATCGTGGCTGTCGCGTTTAAATTACAAAGTAGTTTATTACGCGACGCTTATTTTTGGAGAGGTCGCATAGTTGGTCTAGTGCGCATCTTTGGAGAAGATGTATAACCGCAAGGTTATCGAGGGTTCGAATCCCTCCCTCTCCGCATAAGTTCTTTGGTTGCTCCAAGACCCACCCACTATGCTCGATTAGCTTGATGTGGCTTGCTAAAAAAGCGAGAGAAATCGCAAGTATCCCAAACACAGCCTGTAATGGTGAAAACCGCCTAAATGACCTACAAGGTATTTGCGCTCGGTTCTAAGCTTTTAGAGAAAAGGGCCATTTTAGCCCTAATTTAACGAAGCATTATCGTTCGAATCCCGTTCTTTTAGTGGAGTTGCCTATTTAGAGGTTCTATTGGAGATTAAGTTGTCTGTCTCTTAGGCTGAATTTCGAGTTTACACCTTTGAGTATTTTGAGTCGCTCCTCTGGAGTTCCAAATTGAAGAACATGGAGTAAATATTCTTTCAACATTTCAGTGTGAGTTTCGCTATATTCTCTCGGACTCTGGTCGCCTGTGTTGTGAGGTGTCATTTCAACTCGAGGAATATAGTCGCTGATCACATTTGCTTTGAAATGTTGCAGTCGTTTCACTTCAACTTCAAACTCCTGCATTAAATATGACGTATTGAGTTTTATTTTTGGTAGATAACCAATGAGTTGTTTGATCAACTCTTGCTCTGTAATGTACGGCTCGTGGCAATCATATTTCTTGATTCGATTACAGTGATAATAAATGTGCGAGTTTACGATATTCGCTTTCGTTCTTCGATACTTCAGTTCTGCTGTTACACTCCCTCCGCATGATCCGCAGATGCAAATTTTCTTGAACGGAAACAATTGTTTATTCCATTGCCTCGGTGCAACTTGAAGTTGAATTTGAACTCTTTCAAATAACGCTTTTGTGATGAGTGGCTCGTAGGTGCCTTTGTACCATATATTTCCGTACTGAAATTCGCCGTAGTAAAAAGCATTTTGAAGTGCGACATAGATTTTACTTAGTGGCATTTTGCACCCACTCTTTGTAGTGAACCCAATATCATCTAACCATTTCTTAACCATTCGTCCTGAAAATCCTTGGTCGGCTACTTTATGAAATATTTGTTTGATAACTGGTGCTCGCTCAGGATCAAGTTCTACTGTTGATATGCGATTTACTTTTAAAACATTCCGATAGCCTATTGGTGCGACTCCAGGTCTGATTCCAATCTGGCATTTGTTCCGTAACCCTCGTTTAACATTCACACCTCGATTGTCATTCTCCAGTTTTGCTTGTGAACAGAGAATCATCAGTAGAAACTTTTCATTGGGATTATCAGTAAACGATTGAGAGTAGGTTTTGATATGAGTTAGTTTTCCTTGATCCATCAGATCGACAATTCTCCCTAAGTCTCCGGCGTTACGAGATAGCCGATCAGGTGCCCATGTGAGGATACTGTTGTATCGTCCTTCAGTTACACCAAGAAGGAGATTATTAAACTCTGGTCGTTGTCCTGATTCTTTAGCAGAATGACTTTCTGTGATTGTTTCCGTAATATCGAGTTTTTCTCGCTTGGCAAGAAGTTGCATTTCTTTAAGCTGACCATCAATAGACATTGCTTGTCGTTCGTCCGATTCGCTCGATTTACGGGCATAGAGGCAATATTTTAGCCTAGTAGTGTCTTTCATCAAGGCACAAGGTATCGGGAACAACCCCAGAAGTCCAGACGCAAGATACTATATTTTTTACTTTGGCCTTTCTGATTTATCGATATGCTTATTAGCCAGTATTGAAATTTGCTGAGACTATCCCAAGCTTAACTAAAAACTATGCTAAATATCTGTTTAGCAATCTCTGAAGGGTTATTCAAATCTAGTGCTATTTGACAGATTGGATTCTCGTTAGACAAAATCGTTCTACCTCTTTGTTGGCCTTCTGTTATTATTTTAATTCCTGATTTTTTCCATTCTGCTTCTTTAGGGTTAAGCAATAAATATATTGCTAGTGGGTCATGTAAGTTAAAATTTTTCTCACGTTCATGATTATATTTATCAAACCAGGCTAATAATAACCTTTTCAACCATCTGTTAACATTGTTGCTCTCGGGAATACTTTTTACAGTTTTTATATCCCAAAACACTTTTCGTGTTACGTCCAAAGGCACTACTTTTACATCCACATTCTTACAATGCTTAAAAAAGTCTGCCGCAGAATCAGGATCAAAGGCAATGTTTGTCTCTGCATATTTAGTCTCGTTGCCTTCAATATTGAAAGCGCCTCCCATGACTGCAAAGTTTTTTCCCGTGTGGTTTTGAAGTAAAGTTAACGTATCTCGCATTGGTGCTAGTGAAATAATATCTTTATTGGTTGGATACTTTTCCAAACTTTGAATTGATTTAATATCTGTTGTAGGATGTACTCCCCATACTCCATCGGGTCCATGGAAATAATCTGGCCATGGTCTTTCAACCTTTCCACTAAGAGGAAGTTTGGCTCCATCAACAAATTGCCATGAATTAGCAATAAAAGATATAAATTCTTTCCCATTTCGTGAAGTAATTTCTTCTGTTGCGTTCCCAAAGGTTGTAATGAGAGAGTTACTAGTTTGAGAAAAAAGTTTCCATAGTAGGACTAATGCTACTAAGTCATCTATGCCTGGATCTGATATTACTGTATAGTTTTTCATTGTATTTTGTTTATTATATCAACAACCCCTTCCACCAATTGTTTGTCTGAAACGTAGGCTGCTTTCTCTGCTACATCATTAGATATTCTTGAATTAGAAACAAAAGCGCATTGTACTCCTAGAGTAGGTTCTACCCAATCGGATGTACTATTCCCAATCATTACTACATTATGTCCGTACAAAGAGAGCGCGTTAAGAGTCTTGCCCTTATTTGTTTTATAGTTAGTCCCTGGATGAATAGCAAAATAGTTGTATTCTGGACTTTCGTCAACGCTACAGTTAGAGACTCCATTAAATGTAGCACCTAAATTCTCAATCAGTGCGGATGGTCCAAAAACGGTTATTGAGGTTTGTCTATTTGCTCCAAAGCTCCACGAGCCTGATTCGGGATTAACTTGACTCCCTCCAAATTCGGGAGCAATGCAATCCTCACTTTGTTTATACATTAACTGATCAGCTTGTGAAGTTATTCGAGCTTTTAACTCGTCAATTGTTTCTAAACTATTTATTACGAGTGTTTTTCCATTATGGAATACTAAGTTGCCATTTTCAGCAACAATAGGCCCATCTATTCCAAGTTTGACTGCAAATTCTTGAAGTTGCTGCAAAGGAGAATCAGAGCATAAACCGACAGATAGCCCTTTTTCTTTAGCTTGTACCAGTGTTTGCTGGAGCGTTAGCACATCTTGTTCAGATATAAAATCATCAACTGATTCATCTGGGATTAACGTACCGTTTACATCAATGAGTACAATATTTTCTGGTAACTCTAAAGCTTCTAGTTTCTCTTGAAATTCCCCTTGAGCTTTTGTTACTTCCCACAGACCATCAAGATTATTCATAGACCAAGCAACTACCTGATCCATCGGAGTGTTGGAATCGAACCCATACATCTCATGCATCAGCACTACAAAGTTTGGATCCATGTTTTTAAGTAGTATAAGTTTCCCAACGCCTTCTTCAGCCTTTTTATAGAACTCAAAGTTTGCATGTAAGACTTTTGTTGCAAATTCTTTTTCTATCTCTTGAGGAATACCCGCCCGAGCGCTTGTGCTTACAAAGGGAAGAATATATGGAGTTCTCCCGAAATGTCCGTTTGGCATTTTTACCACTAATCCACTTGCCCCCAACAAATAATCTCTTGGATCGCCTAAATCAACCTTATCAAAAACATCAGAATTATCTGTGGTTTCGTATGAAACAACAGGATCTACCTGAATACCCATCTCTGTTAATTTACTAGGTTTACCAACTTGTATACCTGGAATTAATTTTTCTACTACAACTCCTTGTTCTTTTAGTCCATTTAATGATGCAATTACACTACCACCACTAAAAATGTCGTCTTCAGCCACAGATGTAGGTGAACCGTTTAACGAATGGGCTATTTCTTGTGCCTGTTGAGACAGAGTCGCTGTCCCTGGTCTTGCAACCTGCCCAAAATCTTTTCTTCCGCCTAAATAGTATCCCCTCGATACTTTATGTTCGAAAACACCCTGGCTCATCAATGGGTCTAAGCTCACAATTGGAAGATCACCAGCTTTTTCTCTGACACCCTTGTCTAATTCAGTCGGATCATAGACATGGAGTTCGAAATTGCCTTTAAAGGCATATCCCCATTGTAAAATTCCAGCTAGCTTACTAAAGTATGCATCATATTCTTCTAAAAGAGTCTGATTCGTTTGTTCCTCATCAATAAAATATTCGCTTGCCATTCGGTGAGCAATGGGCGACATAGTAAAGTTGCCATCTTTTCTCATAATATAAACAAAATCCACAGAAGGACCGACCTCAACTATTCCTGCTTGAGGCCATTTGATTTCTGATTTTGGTTGATAGCCTGGTTGTTCTTTCATAATTTTTTCCAATAAAAAATCCCGTCGCTAAGAATAACTTTCGTTACTCTCAAGGACGGGACTTCCCGTGGTACCACCTTGGTTCAGTTATCTCACAAAAATCCTCCTATGTAGGAGGAGCAAAAGTAAATAAGATAACTCTCATTGAGTGCTCCGTTGCCGACACACTTTGCATTATTTAACGGTTTGCTTCCGTAGAGCATTTTTGCTCTCAGCTCCTGGATCGCGACTCCAGTACAAGCGCTTTTATTAAATTGTAAGTGAATTATATCAGTTTAATCCCTAAGAAGCAAGTTGATCGACAGAATTTAAAACAAGACACTCCTTTTTTATAGTGTCTCATTTGTCTCATTTTTGATACAATTAGCCTGGAGTTGCCTTCTGGAATGAGACAGTGTTATAAGGACAGTTGGGTTCCAGACCTAGGTGCTCCGCAGGTCAGAACGATATTGTGGTTTTAGTAGCACATCGTATGGTTTTTTGTAGCTCCAGACGAGACTTTCGTCCTTTAATAGGAGGTTCCAACCAATCTTTTTAACTGCTTTCCTCTTTGCATCCAAAACATCGCTATTTAGCATCTCTCGTGCCTGATATGCCGTAGTGAAGAAATCTTCTGCTAGTTCCAACCAAGACCTTTGACCAACTATTCCTTCGTCTATTTTCTCTTTCAGCTTTGATTGTTCTTCAACAATGACATTCTTCTTAACTGAAAATTCATCACCTGTCATTTCCTCTCTGGCTCGCATCTTGAAATACCCATCAAGCTCAGACTGAAGTCTTTGGTATTGTCTTTGCTGACTCTCAACAGTCTGTGCTCGAATCTTGGCTTCAGATTCATACTTTGCATTGAGCATCTTAATACCCAACCTCCAAGTATCTTCATCAATGGTGATGGGAGCGAGTTTCTCATCAACCAATTCCTCAAATCTTTTGAGAGTTATTCCTTTCTCTGTGCATTTGCCACACCTTCTACTTGAACGAGCGTAAGTATATTCAGCATTTCTATCAGTCTTTCTGTAATACTTCTTCTTTGTTTCAAAGATTACTGAAGCACCACAACCGCAACCACACTTAACAAGGTCTGAATATGCCCATTCATTCTCAATCTTCTTTGGTTTACTTTTGTTTCTTAATGCCGTTTGCACATCATCGAAGATTTTTTTAGTAATAATAGCTTCGTAGCTGCCATTATGTAGTTCGCCTCCATGTTCAAAGTAGCCATAGTAGAGGGGGTTTTGTAATATCCGATGAAGGTGAGATTTGCTAACAGGTTTGTTTTTGCGAGTTCTCAAACCCCATCCAAATACCATATCCGTCATTACACCAAGTGAGTATTTACCAGTAGCATATTCTGTAAACATCCTGGAAACTAAATCCTTACGCTCTGGGTCTGGGTAAATGTTGATGGCTCCATTTACTTTCTGATTGGTATAACCAATGGGAGCGAGATTGGGAAATTCTCCACGCTCATACTTCTGTCTGATACCACGCTTTACAACTTGACTCAAATCATCCGAGGATTTCTTTGCCATACTAAACTCCAAGTTCATGTAAAACTTATCATCTGGGCTGTTGTAATACTGTTTTGAGGGTGTATCCAACTGCTTTATTTTGCCTTCGTCCATCATCCAGATAAAGTCTCCACCGTCTTTCGAGTTTCTAGCAATACGGTTTATATGCCAAACTAAAACAGCGTTTGCATAACCTGCTTTAATCTTCTCAAGCATTTCATTGAAGACCTCTCTACCTGGTTTGAAAGCAGACTTACTCTCAAACAGTGGCTCACCAACAATCTGAAGGTTATTTCTCTCTGCATATTCTTGAAGTTCTCGTATCTGTGAGGGTATGGATAATACTTGCCTGTCTTCATCTTCCGAAGACTTACGGCAGTAGAGGAAGTATTTTAGTTTTGGGCTTGGACTTGTAATCATATTTTCACTCAAATGCCCCCGCAAGTTGTGCTCAGAACGGTGAAGTCCTGTCTTACGAGGGCATTAAAAAACTTCACCTATTTTCTCTGAGCACAGTTCCATTATTTCAAGTTTTGAGTTCAGTTGCAAGCTATATCTAGCCTCATAATCTCAAAAAAACTACAGTAACTATAACTAACAAGTAACAATGACTAATAAAGTAAAAAATATGTATAGTAACTAGCAAGATTTCCAACTAAGGGAAGGTGTTACTATACTAGTTGCTATATCCTACAGAGTTACTATGTTCCCTCCGTGCCTTGCTCGTTTATAGCTTTGAAATAAGCATCGTAAATCTTGGATTCAAGCTCATACCAGCTTTCTGGTTTTTCAAAATACACTCTTTCTAGCCATTTACCGTAGATATTTCTTGAGAGAGGTTTGATGTTTATGTATTCCATGAGCCTATTGTTGAGATTTTGACTTCGCCAAATCTGAAAGTCTTTGAGTGTAATCCAACCAAAATAAACTGTTTCGAGTGAGACGATTGCGTTTGCTAACAAATTGTTCTTGTTCTTAATAAAGATTCTAATTTTTACATTTCCATCTGATATTTCCATAGTTTTGTTCTCCTATTGCTCGTTTGCGAACACTAAATCTTTGAGAGTTCGCAGTGCGTCAGCGTATTCTTTTGCATTTACCTCAACTGATTTTGAAAAAAACTGCTGCTGCAATTTCTCGCAAATATCGTGATTCTCAAATACAAACCAACACAATCTTCCGCTTCTGTTGACTCCTATAAACCCTGCACCCTTTGCATAGAGGAGTCCCGCTAGTTGTAAATCCTTGGTCAAGAAATGGTCAGACATGGGCATTTCCTCCCTGAGATGATGCATTAGTCGTCTTGCCATCATTTCGTTTGTTCTGTGACATTTTGGTGTTGTATCCTACCGCCATTTCATCGTTCAAAAGTTGTCGAGGAAGTGATTTTTGTCCTTTGAGTTCTGGTGATTGTTGAATTGCTCTTTGGAGAGGTCGCTTTCTTACTTCAATTCCCAGTTCTTGCATCGTAGAAACAATCAAACGAATTATGGAGTAATCACCAAACATGCTGATGCTTTGTGATTTACGAAGTTCCCGAAACATCGCAGAGATGCTCGCACTTGGGTATTTCGAGAAATGCTTTTGGATTTTTATTTTGGCTGAATCAAGGTCTTGTAGATACATTTCCATATTTTTGGCTCCATTTAAGTTTCAAGAATGCTTCCATTACTTCGGTTAAGTTGTCAGCAATTTCTATAACCTCATCGTCTGTTAGCTTACGTTTGTATTTCGGCTCAAAGAGTTTTTTAATTTCCTGTTTGAGTTCTTCTGTGAGCCATAACATGACTCCAAGTTACTAGAAAAACGGGTTTTTGCGATGTGCCGAGTTATTGGATGATTAAGTTTCCGTGGAAGTTTATTTACTTATGAAGTGTATTGAGTTTCTTCTCGTATTGTTTGATTGCTTTACGAACAGAATCTTTGTATTGATAGGCTTTCTCTTTGTCCTTCATTACCTCCTGAGCAATAGAAAGGTAGCTTTCACCCTTCTCGTGCCGAAGATACCATTCTCTGTCTCGTTTGATATTGCTTATGGTATCTGAAACAGGTTGTTTCATCTCGTATGGTGGGTAATCTCTGTCAAGGGATTTCTTAACTGTTTGTTTTACATGCCTGAACTCTTGAAGAATTTCTTCTTCTGTTGCTTCCACAGGGGTAAGAATTGCATATTCATAATCCTCATTATCAAGTGTCTCCATTTCCAGTTGAACAATATCTTGAAGCATGTCACGAGGTATGACTAAACGAGTAACTCTTGGGTGTCTTGAGATATACCCTTTGAGTATAGCTTCTTCAATAACAGAAGTTAGTCCAGCAGATAAGTTATTTGTGCGTAGAAAGGTAGCAATATCTTTGTAGAACCCGATGTTATTACCAGGTTTTTTGTTTGCCCACTTCTTTCGTAGTAAAGATACCTCTTTCCTTACCTTTGGTCTATCAAGTATCAATGCTAAGTGGGTGTAGAGAGCTGGGTCTTCAATTCGTATATCAATATCTTCATTTTCCATACCATTTCAATCTAATTTTGTGCTCTGATTATAGCCTAAAACCCCATAACTTTCAGGAATTTACAAAGAAACAGACACTTTTACAATCTCTGAGGCTAACACTTGTTGAAATATCCTCCCGTATATCTCTTTATACTTAATATTCATATAAACTCTATACTTAACGTTTATATTATGATGCGTATGCCTAGAGAGTCACCATCACGAATTAAAAAACACTCTTTATCTAACAAACCTATAGTTGACTTGAGGCTACAAGTTTGATAAAATGCATCACACTATGTCAGAAAGACAGCCAGGTGGAAGATTAAGACACCCAGTTACGCCACAACCAACTCATGTTGGAGAGACATCTGCGAGTGCTGTAGCTCCAAGAGAACCCGAAAACCCAACCCAAAGTTTACTCCGAGATTTGTCTCGAATGGCTGAACCAGCTATTGTTGCACACTTAAAAACTCAAATTCTTGCGTTCCGTGAGGCACTCGGCTTGAGAAAAGGGGATATACTTGCTTCGAAAGGGCTTGATGCAAAATGGGATGTGCTCGAAAGGTATGGCTTAAATCCTACTCTTTGTGCTGTATTATTTGATAACAATCCCGAAGGACATTTGAGAGTAAGTCCATCAGAGTATGGAACAATGACTGTTTCTGGTAGAAATCAAGCAGAGCTTTCTTTGAGACCTGATGCTACATACCCATTACTCCATCTTGATTTGAAACACGAGAACGAACACAGAAAGCAATTGAGTAGCTATTTGGGTCATGAAGGAGCCTTAAGAGCAATAAGTTCACCAGTATTAAACAATGCGGATGCTTTCCTCAGAAGAATATGGAGACTTGATGCTCCAGAAGGAATTACAGAAGAATATAGAAATGCTCAAGCCTTAATTTGGTCAGCTGAGCATCTAGCTTTTGAACAAAAATTGATAAAGGCACCCCTTCATCCTCGTGTCAACAGAGACATTTTAACTGTTAGATAATTTAACTAACCACCACTTCTACGACCACCACTTTTCAAAATTATATCGCTGACTAGGGAGAGGTCTTATAGAGTTTCGGATGGGAGAAAATGGGGTGTATGGGGGTCTTCCAGGTTGAGCGTGAAAATTGTATAATAATGGCGACATTATGGGCATCAGCGCAGTAGACAAACTCATCAACATAGAGAAGATTAGTTTAAGTCCCTCGTTAAAACTTGGAGACAAGAAAGAGGTAAATGTAAATGTTTCTGGTAATTTGGTTATCAACCAGGCTTATATGGGAACAGCAAGCGAAGTATACCCCGACATAGTAGCTCAACAAACACAGCAACTCCAATCAAGTAACAATCAGGGTGGAAACACAGATGATAATTTAAGCATAACAATAAGTCCATTCATGGGTGTGGTTAAGAGTCCTACTTTGCCAGGAACCAGAATACACCTGGAGTTTACCGTATCCAGTAAGCACGACTATCCCCAAGTGATTAAGGGAATGAATGTCAAGCTCGGTAATGGGCAAGTTCACTTCAAATTGTTCTTCAATGTAGACCAAAATGGGATGAGACAGCCAGACCTAAATACTCGGTTCCCAATTGTTGTTGCCGCTCGTGGAACTTCAAGGTTAGCTGCTGAGTTTGAGAACCTGGAAACACCAATAATTCACAAAGGAAACCTTAACGGTGAGCTTGTCGTCTTAACGGGTGAGGAGAAGGTTGTGAGTAAAATGTTCGTTTTTGAGGTCAATCAAGCAATGGAGAACACATTAAACCATCTTCAAGATTTGGCTAATAAGAACAAGTCGCCAATAGTAT
The DNA here is from genome assembly GCA_001793095.1 of Candidatus Woesebacteria bacterium RIFCSPLOWO2_01_FULL_39_23. Lineage (GTDB taxonomy): Bacteria > Patescibacteriota > Microgenomatia > UBA8517 > UBA8517 > HO2-FULL-38-9. Next base: position 16,421 of record MGHG01000013.1, on the reverse strand, counting down.
TTGACGCAATGATAAAAAGTTAGTTCCTCTGAGCATCAATGAGTAACTTTATTTCTCCTTCAAGTGCTTCAGACTTTTCTTTCAGTTCTTCTCTCTCCTTGTTCAAGTCATGAAGCTTGAGTGCTGTATCCAAGAAATCACAACCTGCTTTTGTGCTGCATTTCGAGATTGTGTAGAACGCTTCGTAGCTATTGCCAACCATCGCATTACTTACTTCAAGCGAGTCTTGATATTTGGTTATCATTTTCCAGTAGAACTCTCTGTTACTCAGAAACTTCGGTTCATAATAAGCTCTGCTGTCAAAATACATATAGACGATACCCAGAACAAAACAACTAATCCCAATCAGAATTTCTCTGCGATGTTTGCGGATTGTGAGGCTGATTTCTGGTATAATCATAAGCGAAGTGCCAGACTTGGCTGTGGAATAATGGAAATACTTTCGAGTTGTTCTTTGAAGAAGGTTCCAACATAGTCAACTAGGCACCGCCCGTCAAAGCGTGGCTTTTTGTTTTCGTCCCGGTTTACCTGGGACTTCAACTTACGCCGGCTTTTCCTCTCAATTCGCTGAAGGCGAATTGTGAAAGAATTATATCAATGAAAAAGGTTTTAATTACAACCCTCGAGACGTTTTTTTTAATCACCCTCTTTTTCTTTACTATTTCAGCCCTTTTTATAGATTGGGGAGAACAACAATTCTCGTTTCTAGCCCAGTCATTTCTTCATGGCAGTTTGGATATTTCACAATTTCCGACCGCCCTAAACGATGCTGTATTTTTTGCAGGCAAATATTACTGGCCTTTAGGGCCTTTCCCCGCGCTAATTCTGACGCCCTTTGTTTTTATTTTTAATTTCCTCAACTCCTTTTTTTATCAGAAATATTTACAGATCCCGCTTATTTTCGGGATTATTTATCTCATCTATGTGATCTCGAAAAAAATTGGTTATAAAGCCAAGGACGCTCTTTATCTCGCGGCTAGTTTTGTTTTTGCCTCGCCCTTTTTAGCAATAATTCTATACTCGTGGAGTTGGCAATTTGCTATTGTGGTAAGTGTTTTTTTAATCTTTCTGGCAATATATGAACACTTTACGAAAAAGAGATATGTTATTATCGGCATAATTTATGCGTGTCTTTTATTGACAAGGGTGACGGCATCTTTCGGTATTGTTTTTTTTATATTGGATGTAATATTCTCGAAATCAACATCGAAGCAAAAAGTACTTAGTTTAGTTAAACTGCTTACTCCGTTATTTATCGCACTAGTCCTTTTATTTATTTATAATTACACCCGTTTCGGAAATATTTTTGAGCAGGGTTATTCATACCAGATCTTAAGGGGAGGAGTCCTGAAGGCGCGCGAATACGGCTTATTTAGCCTAATTCATGTTCCCGGTAATTTATATTATTTTTTACTCGCAACTCCTGCTCCAGTACTCCTTGATGGAGTCTCCAGGGTTTTGAAATTTCCTTATATTGCTTATGACCCTTGGGGCATGAGTATATTTTTTACATCGCCTTATTTTCTTTACCTATTTTTTATGAAATATAGAGACTTAACGTCTAAATTTCTCTGGATAACGGTAGTAGCAATTGCACTGCCTATTTTTCTTTACTACGGAGTTGGCCCGCGGCAGTTTGGCTACCGTTATAGCTTAGATTTTTTACCATTTATATTTTTAATACTTATTAAAAATTATAAAATTCAGAAGGGCAACCTACATCCGGGTTTTAAATTATTAATTATTGTTGCATATCTTTTCGATTTATACCTTCTGATGACACATGTCTAAAACAATATTCGCAAAAATTAAGTCGGTAAACTTTATATTTATATTCGTATTAGTAATTTCATGGGTTCTGCTTTTTATAAATGGTCTGCATCAACTCGACCCCGATTTCGGCTGGCACGTCACCATGGGAAGACTTATCTCTGAAAACGGTATCCCGAAAACCGACCCCTTTTCGTATACGATGACAAGTTTTCCCTTTGTGGACCACGAATGGTTAACGAATGTAATTATTGCGCGGATGTATGAAAGCGTTGGTAGGGTAGGACTTGCCGCAATGTACTCGACGTTAGTTATCATCGCCCTGCTATTTTCTCTATGGGAAACTCTAAATTTAAAAGATAGACGCTATGAAAAAATCACGCCTTTATTAATACTACTACCCTCTCTTCTCGTCTTAGGTGTTTTATTTTCTTTTGCAGGTATAAGACCACAAGTTACATCGTGGTTCCTGATTGTCTTACTTTACAAAATATTAACAGACGAGAATTATTGGAAAAAATGGCGTTACATAGTTGCGCCTTTGATGCTTTTGTGGACCAATCTGCACGGCAGTTTTGCTGTCGGAATTTTTGTAATTCTATTAGTTTTTGTTGTTAAGTCGTTACGTCTCAGAAGATTTTTAAAGGATTATTTTCTTGTCTTTTTGGCGAGCTTCACAGCGACTTTTATTAATCCTTATCGAGTACGTCTTTGGGGGGAGGTGTGGATGCAGCTATCAGATACTAAACTGCGCTGGCGGATTTTAGAGTGGATGCCGTCTCTCACCTTCTTGAATTTTTCTTTTATTTTTCTTTTAACACTATCCGCTTTTCTTGTCTATCGCTATTGGAGAAGGTTTGGGAAAGAGAGGTTATTTGTCTATGTGTTTTTCCTTTTTCAGGGAATGGGGAGTGTCCGACACGTTCCCTTATGGAGCATCCTAACTATTCCCATATTAATAGAGGCGATTATTTATCTGTATGACGAAGTAAAAGTAATTAAATTCGGGCCGGAGAGATTTACAAAACTATTTACCTTTCTTACGTATGGTGTTGGTTTTGTATTTATTTGCCAGGGAACATATTCGTATTTTTCTTCACTCTCACTTTCTGAGAAATATTTCTATCCGCAAAAAGCAGCTCTTTACTTGAAGTCAAATTTGCCCGCAGGGCAATTATTTTCTGAATACGGTTGGGGTGGTTACCTGATTCAGTATTTACCAGAGAGGAAAGTGTTTATAGATGGCAGGATGCCAAGTTGGCGCTATAATAATGCTCCGGCGGGAGAGAGTAATTATGCAATGGAAGATTATTTGGGTATATCGCGGGGAGGATTGGATTATAAAGAACAATTTGTAAAATACGGAATCGAAACAGTTTTATGGCCAAAAGGCAAAAAAACTTTTATGAGTGAATTGGATAGAAGGTTTGAGAAATTACTGTCGAAGTTTAAAAAGGAAGATAAAGAAAAGTTTAATTTTGTGGCAACCCTGGAAAAAGATAGTTGGAAAAAAATATATGAAGACGATATCGCCGTTGTGTACAGAAAGCCTTAAGGAGATATAATAGGCCAAGATGGCAGATCAGGTTGAAGAAATTAAACAGAAGGCCGATATAGTATCGGTTGTTGCAGAAAGAATCGAACTTAAAAAGGCCGGAAGGAATTATAAAGCGGTATGTCCTTTTCATAGCGAAAAAACCCCCTCCTTCATGGTTTCACCCGAACTCCAGATCTATAAATGTTTCGGATGCGGTGCCGCAGGGGACGTGATTTCGTTTTTAGAAAAATATGAAGGCATGGATTTTTACGAAGCACTGAAATATCTTGCCGACAAGACTGGGGTAAAACTCATAGCATCAGATTTCGGAGAATCCAGAGAAAAGGATAATTTTTTTGCTTTAAATAAATTAGCAGCACGTTTTTATAACTATATTTTGCTTTCTCATCCGTCTGCAAAATCTGCCTTAGATTATCTGGTTAATAGTAGGTTTTTGGATAAGCCTACAATTGAAACTTTTCAGATAGGTTATGCTCCCGAAAACCCGAATTATTTTAAGAACTTTTTTATAACTAAAAAGGGTTATAAATCATCTGAATTGGAAGCTGTTGGGTTGTCTTACGGAAGGGGTAGTTTTGTTCAGGATAGATTTGCGGGACGCATTACTTTTCCGTTATTAGATCACAGGGGTAACGTTGTAGGATTTTCTGGAAGACTGCTTCCTTCAGTCGAAAAGAAGGACGTTGGAAAGTACATTAACACCCCCGAGACCATGCTTTATCATAAATCCAATCTTCTTTACGGACTTAATTTGACTAAGAAGGACATAAAAGAAAAAGATCAAGCTATAGTAGTAGAAGGCGAACTGGATGTAATTTCCCCATGGCGTAAAGGGATAAAAAATATTGTTGCAATAAAGGGGTCCAGTTTAACCCTTGAGCAGGCAAAATTAATATCGCGATTCTCGAATAATATTGTTCTTGCCCTTGATAGTGATAGCGCCGGCAATCTGGCTGCAAGGCGAGGAATTGAGATAGCTGAGGTGGCGGGTTTAAGGGTAAGAGTTGCGGCATTAACAAAATATAAAGATCCTGATGAAGCAGCCGTAAAAGACATAAATTCGTTTAAAAAAGTCATTGCGAGTTCTGTGTCGATTTGGGATTTTATAATAGATTTATCCTTTTCGAAGCATACAGGTTCCGGTGGTGAGGCAAAAGCAGAAATCAGTCGGGAGTTGATTCCGGTTTTGGCAAAAATAGAGGACGAAATAGTTCAAGCGCACTATGTAAGCGAAGTCGCCCGGCGTTTAAATGTACCGGATGAAGCTGTATTTAGACAAGTTACTAAAGCTAAAGAAAGTCAGGATATAGGGTTTAGTCAAGTCACACCTCTCGAAACAGAAAAAACAGAAAGAAGGGAAATACTTGAGGAGAAACTTCTTGCATTATTCTTTCTTAAGGGGAAGAAGTTTTCGGGAATTAAAGACGATAAAAAGCTAATCAAGACACCTCTCATCACAAGAATTATCGAAGAATTTGAAAAATTTACAAAAACGTATGACAAATATTCTCTCGGCGCTTTTTCAAAATTTCTACCGGATGAGTTAAGGGAGAGATTCTCTGATTCTATTTTAAAAACATCCCTTGAAAATGAAGATGTTGTTCCCGATAAAATAATAAAGGAGTTAGAGCTTATTAGGAAAGAAATTAAATTACTGAATTTTAGAGAGGAACAGGAAGAGTTATTACGACAAATCAAAGAATACGAAAGACTTGGTCAGCATGCAAAAGTTAAAGAGGGAGAGATCCATTTAAACGAGATATTGAAAAAACGCTCGGAGTTTGATGAGGAATTTAACTAAGTAAATGCGGTTTTCTTGAAATCTGCTATAATACAAAAAGCTTTTGGGGCTCCTTCTTAAAACAATATATGCAAGCACGTAATAAAGAGGTTAATGAGCTTATTAAGCATGCAAGAGAGCAGGGTTTTTTGACCCAGGACGAGATATTGGAAGTTTTTTCAGATGCGGAGGACAGATTAGCGGAGCTGGATGACCTTTACGACAAACTTCTTTCCGAGGGCATAGATGTGTTTGAGTCGGTAGAGACAGAAGAGATCGAAACCGAGGATAAAGCCAAGGAAAAATTAGAACGAGAAATAGAAATATTGACCAAGCTGGGTGGTGCGGAATCGACTGATCCTGTAAGGCAATACTTGAGAGAGATAGGTAAAGTACCGCTCTTGACTGCTGAGGACGAAGTTGAATTAGCCAAAAGATATGAAAAAGCTGACAAGCTTGCAAAAGATAAACTTACCGAATCAAATCTTCGTCTTGTGGTTTCTATCGCCAAAAAATACATAGGCAGAGGATTGTCGCTTTTGGATCTTATTCAAGAGGGAAATCAGGGACTTATTCGCGCTGTCGAAAAGTACGACTGGAGAAAAGGTTATAAATTTTCAACTTATGCTACGTGGTGGATCAGGCAGGCAATTACCAGAGCTATTGCTGATCAGGCAAGGACGATAAGAATTCCGGTACATATGGTAGAGACGATCAACAAGCTCTACCGTACGAGCCGCCGATTGATGCAGGAAATGGGGCGGGAACCGACTCCGGAAGAAATTGCCGAAGAGGTGGATCTGGATCCCGATAGAGTCAGAGAAATTTTCAAAATTGCTCAGGAGGTCACTTCATTAGAAGCTCCGGTTGGTGAGGATAAGGAAAGCTTTCTGGGAGATTTTATCCCCGATGAGAGTCAATTATCCCCCGTTGATGCGGCGTCTAAACAACTTCTGAAAGATCATCTCGATGAGGTACTGGCAACTCTCTCTGATCGCGAGGCGAGAGTTTTAAAATTAAGATTTGGATTGGAAGGCAATAAGTCAATGACCTTGGAAGAAGTTGGCAAGGTTTTCGGAGTTACCCGCGAGAGAATAAGGCAGATTGAAGCAAAAGCCTTGAGGAAGCTCAAACACCCGAGCCGCAGAAAAAAGCTGCAAGATTATTTGGAGTAGAGGAAATAAGCCAAGTTTACTTGGCGCAGTCCCGCTCAGCGGGAAAATTACAAGACTATTTAGAATGATGTAAATAGTCAGATGACAACTCATTATGTATTGTTATCCTCCTTCGCAGAAAATCCTGAGCGAAGTCGAAGGAATGAATGCGAAGAATTTTCTGCTTCGGTGGGATTTCGCTCCCGACGAAGCAGCGAGGAGAAGTCTTCGACCCTGAGGCTCAGACCCGAAGGGATACGCTGGGTTTCAACCCGGGGAGCTTCATTATGGCGGGAGTTATTTGCAAACACACTAAAAGTTTTTTAGAGACATCGGTCTTTAGTGTTCGCTTATATCGGTGTGCTAAATGCGATTTAGTGTTCAGAAAAGAAAATAAGTCCGATAGCAACCCAAAAAAGTTATATGGCAAGTACTATCGAAAATCTAGGAATGAGATAACTGTAGGCCGTTTTAGGTATGGGCTAGAAGTAGTTATTAAGACTTTTAGGTTTTTCAGAGCATATAAAGTACATGCCTTACACCCCTCTGCCAGAAGAGTTCTTGATATAGGCTGCGGACGGGGTTTCATGCTTTACTTTCTTCGCAAATTTTGGGGAATTAAAAAAGTAGTAGGCACACAAATATCATTAGAAGCATATATTTTTGCCAAAAATAAGTTAAGGTTATCTGTATATCATGAGGATTTGTCAAAAATTAACTTATATGATAATTATTTTGACCTAGTGACCATCTGGCACGTACTGGAGCACGTTGTTGAACCCGAAAGATACATTGCAAAGATAAAGTCGATCTTGAAGAGAAAGGGAAAAATTATAATAGAGGTGCCGAACTACAACTCCTGGAGTCGAAAAATTGCGGGGGAATATTGGCTAGGTTACGATATTATTTATCATTTATCTTTTTTTACGCCTGGGACCTTGATATTTTTACTGAAAAAATACAAATTTAAGATTTTAAAAACACATACGTTTTCATTAGAGTATTCTACGTTCATTTCCGCCCAGAGCATTGTTAGCAGAATAACCAAGACGGACAGCTTGTTTTTCAAGTGGATTCAGGGAGAGAAAATAGAGGCCAATATTAGTATGCATATACTTTTGATGTTTTTCCTCTTACCATTTTGTTTATTTGGGAATTTAGTTTTGTATTATACACACTACGGCGAGGTGCTTCTGGTTGTTGCCGAAAAGCCATGATTAGTTTTAGACCCCAAGGGAGGACTCTTGGATACCCTTCCGAGCATAGAGGTGCGGGGAAATTAGGCCTCTCGTCCCGCACCGAAGCGAAGCTTCTGGTGCTGGGATTAAATAAAAAGGAGTCCGATGCTGAATTGCGATATAAAAAGAAGCTGAAGCGTAAAAAATATAATAATCAAACTTGTCAGAAAGCGAGCAGACCTCTTTGTAGTTATGACTGAAGCTAAAAAGATGACAATCGGAAATATAATTACTGACACTCTAGGATACCCGATAACAACCTCTCTACCCGAAATTAGAGGAAAAACTGTAAATAGTAAAGTAAAGTTCTTATAAATACGAGGAAGGTTTGAGAATAAAATGGCAACCATTAAAACCAAAGAGGTTATAGCATAGTAGGAAATGAATTTAAGTGCAGAATTTCCCGAATTTAGAAATCCCACAAGGACTTCTATCGAGTTTTCGGGTACGATATTCCAAGCATACCGCCTCACGTTGAAATAAGCCCAGAAATTTCCGAATTTTACGTACGTAAATAACATAAAAATAATTAACCCCAATGGTATAAGAAGAAAATAAACAAAATCTTTCTTCATTTGGAAGCGGTTTTTTAACAAGTATTCCCAAATCAAAATGGGTAGCACAAGTAGTCCTGTTATTTTGGTGAACGTGGCGAAAAAACCGAAGATGCTTGCCATTGCCCATTTTTCTTGTCTTGCAAAATAGATGCAGAGAAGAAGCAGTAATAAGATTAATGATTCAGAAAATATACTTGATAGGATGAACGAGGTGGGAAAAGTGAAGAAAAGAAGCACTGCAACTTCACCTGTTTTTTTGCCGAATTCATCCTTGACTATTTTATGCAAAATCAAAGCAGAGAGGAGTAGATAGAAATTCGAGAGAACTATCCCAGCCGAGTGATAGTCATTGATGATTAACCCCAATATCTTGATTGTCATGGGGTAAAGAGGAAGAAAAACAATATTTGACTGGCCGCAGCAAGTTCTTTTGGGAAGATCGGATTGCAGTATTGGTGAATAACCGTTTTCAGCGATATCAAGGTACCAGCCAGAGTCCCAAGCGCTCCAAATGTCTAAAACGGCGTATTTTGAGTAATTCCATTCATACCAAGTATCATATATATTTTTAAAAACATGTCTTGAATAGACTCCTGAAAAGGTTAGAATAATCCTCGTGACGGTAAACAAGACGAGGATATATTTGATCTCAGACGGTATTTTTCTAAATATACTTCTCATGTGATTACTGCATGTAATTTTAGGATGGTATTTGGGAATCCTCAAGACCCGCCTTAATAATTTGCTTTACAAATAACTTCTTTGTTAGACTAGAAAGGATCTGGCACCTATGAGATGTGAGAGTTGTCTCACGAGGAATCGTGCATATGAAGAATAATAAAGAAAGTATTTTAGGAGGCCTCCGGCCCGTGTCGCCGACTCGGAGAAGTTTCCGACTCGGAGAGAGGGCCTCTGGCCCGGAGGGGAGGTGATCAATTAATGTTATCTAAATTAGCAAATGAAGTGAGTGGTGCGATTGTTGCTGCAATTCAGGGAGTTGATGACAGCGTAACTGCACTTCGCAACGCGGTAAAAAATCAAACAACGGGTATTTTCAAAGACGTAACTGACCTTACGACTGCGGGACTTGATTCAGTTGCTGATATTGTCAGCGGAGCAATTTCGGGTGCATCAAAAGTTGGTATGTCACTTACGGATGCTGCCAAGCAGTCTGTTTCTTCGGTGGTTGCGTCGGTTTCTGAAGTTGGTGGTGATACTATCGAAGCAGCAGGGAAGGCAGCTAAAGGAGTCGTTGAGGGCGCATCTGATCTTGGTGGAGATATTACGGCCGCTGCGGTTTCTGCAGTTGAAGGTGCAATCGAAGGAGCCGGTAAAGTTGGTGTAGATACTGTTCAGGCTGGCGAAAAAGCAGTTTCTGAAGTAATTAAAGCAGCTGATGGTGTTAGTGAAGATGTTGGAAAGGCAGTTCGAAATACTCTTTTAACTGCAGCTTCCATTCCTCACGACGTAGTTGAGAAAGTAATTAAAGGAAGTTGATCAAAATATAGGGGATCATAATTTCCGATTTAGTAGTGGTTGTTGTGTTAAAATTAACCACATGTGGATATATTTTAAAAGGGCCCTTCTTACCTTTTTCCTCATTTCCTACATCAGTGGAGTGACTCTATACAGTCTTTTTTTTATAGTAATACCGGGAGTTTATAACGGTAGCGACGTTATGAGTTTTTTGACAGGCGCGGAAATAATTAAAAGTGGAAACTCAGAGAAGTTATTCGACAGAGCTACACAATTTTATTATCAGAGACAAGTTGTCTATCCGGAAGCCAGGTTTTGGTTACTCCCTTTTAGAAGTCCACCCATTGTTGCATATCTCTTTCTGCCGTTTACATTTATCGGAGTAAAAGTGTCTTATTATTTGTTAGCCGTTATAAATATTATTTTCTTACTGCTGTTTGCACATGTAGCGTCCCAGACATTTAACAAGTTAAAAATAACATACTTGATATTCTTAGCTGCATGTGTTTATTGGCCTTTTTTAACCGCGAGTATTTATGGACAGTTTACACCGCTACTCCTACTGGTTTTACTTGTTATCTTCAAAAATATTAAAGTCAAGCATGTCTTTTTGGCGGGCGTCTTTACGGGCATTCTCTTTTTAAAACCACAGTATCTGCTTATTGCGCCGTTTGTATTTTTTATGATTAAAGACAGACAAAAGTACCTACAAGGCTTGTTGGTAAGTGCACTTTTCTTTTTGGTAGTTAACCTAGTAATTTCCGGTCGAGCTCTTCTTGATTATCCTGCGTTTCTTGTTGCAACCGAAAAAATCTCCTACGGAAGCAGGCCTTTTCAAATGTTTACACTCTATGGCTTATTTAAAACATCTCCTTTTGTGAGAAATATAAGTGACTGGGGTCTGATTGGTATAAATTTTTTTATTTATACCCTGACATTATTTTTATTTAGCCGAAAAATCAGACCCGCTGAAATAAATAAAGGGTTTATAATTGCGACACTTTTTACGATACTTTTTTCCGTCCATGCTCTAACTCATGATTTAATTCTCCTTCTCGTCCCCATACTGATTCTCTGGAACGGGATTTTGTCCAAGAAGGCAATCTCAAGTTATAGCAATTTCGAGAAAACTCTGGACTATCAGCCCGGAGATGAATCGAACTTGATATGTCGTCCTCCTTTAGAGGGAAACCGCGGACTCTTAGTCCGCGGAGGACGTCATAAGATTATTTTATTTATACTCTACTTTTTGCCGTTAATAATTTTTTTAAATAATACTTTTATTGCAGTACTGATTATTGTGGCGGTAAGCTATTTTTTGATGCTTTCCCGCTCAAAGAAGTTTGCATTAGCAGAACAAAATTAAGTTGAGGGTGCTACTCTTTATATCTTTTTTGAACCGTAAAACCTTCAAATTCTTTTGCTTCGAGAAGTGTACTATTCGCATCTGCCCAAATTAATGCATTGGTTCGATTTATTTCGGGAATTCTTACCGATTTATCCATTATCAGAAAATATAATTTTTCACTGCCGTCGGATTGACCTATGACATTGTATGGATAATCCTGTGTTGCGCCAAGCCAGGTCGGCAGATAGTCGTATTTTTTCTCTCCGTATGAACCAAGGTGATATGCCCAAAGAGCGTAATGATGCATCGGGTAAGTAACGGCGTTAAATGCAAAAGGTTTGCCTTCAGCTTCTTGATACATATAATCGACAACGGGAATTTGATTTGCCAGGAAGGAGGAATTTTCATAGCCGAAGAAGTTGTATGCCGATTTATTGGGATTGAAGAGATAAGTCAAATTGCTCCAAATGGAAAAGAGAACGATTATGGAAATTAATAGTGGATGTTTCAGTTTTGCTATCGAGTAACCTGCAGAGATGGCGATTGCGGAGAGTATGCCTATTAAAAACCACGGCTGCCGGTGATAGCCGAGGACAAGCATAATCAGGGGGGAAAAAAGAAAGACAATTAAAAAGATCAGCGGTTTCTTTTCTGCAGAGCGTGACTTATAAGCAGCAAACAATTTTAGAAGGAGAAAAGTTGTTATTGCGAGTGCAAGATATATCCCCAAAGTATTATTTGTCGGCAAGAGGTTATACGAAAATGTTTTGCCTAAATCGGTCAGAAATAAGGTAAGTCTTTTTATCACGGGTATTTTTGCATCATCGAAAGTATTGCCGAAGAAAAGCAGTGTCTTAACGCCCGCAAAACTGAGTTTTAGTTCAGTAATAATCATAGTCGACACTGTTGCAAGGAAAGTCAGTATTGATGCACTTAGAAGTTTGTAATCTGGAAACTTCATTTTTAAAGCAATAAAAATAACGACAAAGATCGGAATTAGATATAAGAACATTACATCCGATTGGAGAGAAAGCCCCAGGAAAAGAGCCGTGACGATTAAGCCCATTTTTTTCTCTTTGAAATATAAATAGAGTCCCAAAAATGCTAAAGGAGCGGTCATTATAGCCAGAGTCGCGTTTGATATCCAGGTTGCGAACTGGATGAACTCAAAGGACGCGGCAACTATTAACGAGCTAATTATTGCTGCAATCCGATTTTTAAAAAGAAGTAGCGAAAGATAGTAGACGGCCAGTACAACTCCTGCATTAAATAGTGCAATCCAAAGAGTAACACCGACAGGATTCCAATTAAAAAGCAGGAAAGGCACGGTATTGAAGTAGATAAAAAGTACTCCTTGGTGCAGCCTCGGGTCTCCGTAAATAGGTCTGCCAATTACAGGTAAATCACGATCTATAAGAATTCTTTTGGTCAAAAACAGATCTTCGTATTGATCATAATCAAAAAGAATTTTGCCGTAACCGGTTATGTACAGATATCTCACTAAAAACGCAAAGGTAAATATTAGAATTGCAATAATCCAATCTTTTCTTTTCACTTTTAAAGTATAACTAATTACTGAGGTATTGGCGAAGTTTGTATTAAGCAAATTATGGAGTTTACGCATTTACTATTTGGAGGGTGTTTAAGGCTACGTTCCCTCTGTATTCGCTCATAAGTTTGGTCAAGCGTTTTTTGGTCAAGTCGCTTTTTGGTTTAGTTTTGAAAGCTACAAACCCCAGATTGAGAGCTATTTTTTCTTTGGCAAAGCAGTACCGGAAAATTTTGTAATATTTAAAACCAGCTTCTTTCAGTAACTTATCAATTTCCTGAACATCAAAAAGCGATTTATGGAGTTGCTCGTACCACCAACCAGGGTGTTGTTCGGGATCGCCGTGGGTATAACGGTACACTTCCCAGAGATCGAACTTTTTGTGTTTAATACCCTTGCTTTTTGTAAGGTAAGATTTTGCAGCTGTCTCAAAATCCGGAATGCCAAGAAATAGTGCTATACCATCATCGCTCAGGACACCATAAACGCTATGTAAAAAGGGCAACCTTTTATCTAAACGCAGATGCTCGATAAAGGCTTGGGCGTAGACTGTTTTGAAAAAGTTGCGTGGCAGGGGGGAGAGATTGGAGCAGTCCATGACCAGATCGGTTGCGGATGTGGCACGGGAGTCGATGTTAAGGAAATTTTTCAGGTGGATTTGACCGCAACCTATATGCAAGTGTTGGCACCTTGTGTAAAGTGTGTTTGATAAAAAAATACGGTTGAATAAGCAACGGAAGGAGTGATAAGAGGTATAAGTTAGCGCTATTAAGTCTTTCATTAACCTTTTTAGCGGGGGAGGCAAGTACGGTTTTATTCTTTTTTTAAATCTCATGACAATTGTTATGTGGCATTCTGTGATGTCCAAGTAACTATGCTTAATATAAATCCAAACCGAATAAAATCAATAATTATTTCACTCGAAATATCCATTAAAAACGTTTTAATACTTAAGATTTTAGAGGATGTTTCCGTCTCTACTAAAGAGGGTATTTAGTTGCATCCCAAATTAAGTACTTGGTCGGGATGAATTAAATCTGAGTTAAGGTTATTCAATTTCATGATTTCATTGTATTTTGTTCCCGTTCCGTATTTCGACGCAGATATTGTCCATAGCGAATCGCCGGATTGTACCTTGTATTCACACAAGTCGTTGTTTGTGTCGGTTTGTGTATTTACCCCTCTAACACTCACCGTCTTTGAAGGAAAGATACTTAAAATCCGCGCTAGAAAGTTTTTGTAATAGGCTTTACCACTACTAGTTCCTTTAGTTGTGGTGATTTTCATTTCATTGCTCCACGCGCCTGGCATACAACCATTTTGACCCCTTACCCTGAAATAATATGTAGTCTTAGGTTTGAGATCGGTTACTGTATAGGATAAAACCCCGGTCGAAGGACCTTGCTCGGTAAGGGTTCCATGCTCGTATGTATTGGATTTTTCGCTGAATGAAATATAGTAGTTGGAGTTGCTCCCATTAATGGGGGCATAATAAAGGATTGCTTGATTTGCATTGACGTTTATCTGGAATAGATTGGGCCAATCGGTGGGTTTCTGATCTTGACAAGATGGTGCCGAAGCTACGGAAGATGTGGTTGGGCTACTCGTTGGGCTGCTCGTTGGATTCGATAGTTGTTGACCAAAAATTCCATAAATCGAAAACCCTTCTAGTGAGCAGGTGAGCGTGTTGCTGGTTGAGTCAAGTGTACAGTTTTGTTCATCCCAGCCGGAACCGTTATATTTGTAAACATCAAATGTCGATTCCTGATAAGAAGATTCGGTGCCGCTTCCATAGTCAACTACAAAACTTATTGGTTCGTCGAATGTAGTTATTTCGGAATTTCCGTCGGTTACTGCCAGTAAATTGTAAAAGTTGTCCCTTATTAAACTGGTCCCAGATGGTGCGCTTGGTACACTGCTTGAATTTAAGATATTGACTTGAATAGCAGCTCCTTCTGAGTAAAATCCATCCGGTGCAGTTAAGGTTACCGTCGATTGACCATTGGTCAACTCAACAGTACCTCCGGTTGTTTCTATATATTCATCGGTCCCTCCCGTCACCGAGGACGCGGAGCAACCGCTGGTATTAAAACTTTGGTTGGTTGAGATACCTTTGTTTCCATCACTGTCTGCCGATAGAACTCGGTAGTGGTATTTGGCACAGTTTTTCAAACTGCTGACTATTTTTGTGTGGTCGGTAACTCGGGTTGATGTGTCTGTTTCAGAAGTTGCAGAGCCAAGGTATTGGGTCAGTCCGTACTCCACTTTTGTAGACGAGGCTGGATTTGTCGTCCAGGAAACATTGCTCGAATCTGAGGCTGGGTCTGCAGCAATTTCTGTCACCGTTGGCGTGTCGTCCGTGTAGCTGGTAAGGTAAAAGTCAAATGTGTCTAGGTAAGAAGTGTGGATATCTTCCCCTGCGGTACCGTCAAAATCCACATCTCCGGTGTAATAACCGGTGACATAAACGTTCTGGCTGTTGGCTATAACTCCCATTGCGTCTGCCGCATCCTGGTCGGTTGCGCCTACAGAATTTCTGGTCCAGCTGTACGACCCGTCGGCATTATATTTAGTTATAAAAAGATCTCCTCCCGGTCCTGAAGTATGGTTGTCAGAACCTCCGTTGTCGTCAAAATTAACCTCATCCATAAAACCGCCGGTAACAAAAATGTTACCGTTTTCATCGGTCGCGATACTATTACCCCAATCATATATTGTCGTTCCGCCTATACTTTTCGTCCATAAGGAGTAACCGTTTTCTTTAAGTTCCAGGATGAATATATCTTTGCCCCCGCTGGCTGTATGATTGTCAGTCCCTCCGGTAGTATCGAAATTCACTGTGCCTGAGAAAAATCCTGTTACCAAAACATGGCCATTTGCATCAGTTGCAATTCCCGTTCCGCGGTCGCTACCACTGTCACCCAAAGTAACAGTCCATTTATATGTCCCGTCTGTGCTTAATCGCGTAATGTATATATCATCGCTGCCGTTTGATGTGTGGTTGTCGGTTCCGTCTGAACCGTTAAAGTCAGCAGTTCCCGTGAAATAGCCTGTGGCGTAAATGTAGTTATCTACATCTGTAGTTATGTCGTAGTCCCACTGTTGTCCGGAATTACCGAATGTCCTGGTCCAGCTGTAGAAGCCGTCATTATCATATTTGCTAATAAATATATTGCCGCTAGTTGATGTGTGGTTGTCGGTTCCGTCTGTAGCGTCGAAGTCAACGGTCCCCGAAAATTTACCCATTGCGATTACGCTATCGCTACTGTCAACGGCGATTGCATATCCCAACTGATCACCTGTTGTGCCGAAAGTTCGAGTCCAACCATATGTGCCATCGGCGTTATACTTGGTGATGAAAATATCAGTCCCGCCTCCTGACGTGTGATTGTCCGTCCCCCCGTCGTTGAAATTAACCGTTGATTGGAAATATCCTGTTACAAAGACGTTGCCGGCGCTATCAACGGCAACACCCTGCCCGTAGTCTTCCCCGCTTCCGCCAAAAGTTTTTGTCCATCCGTATGTTCCGTTAGCGTTATATTTGGTAATAAAGACATCGTTATAGGAACTATTTGCTGTGTTTTCATCATCATCACCAACACCCGTCCCGTTAAAATTAACAGTACTGCCGAAACCGCCCGTTATGAAAACGTTTCCGTCAGAATCCATTGCAATATCTTGGCCGCCAAATTCATCCGCCGAGCTACCGCTACTTCTGGTCCATGCATATGCCCAGCCGTAGGATCCGCTTGCTGCTTTAATGGTTGTTGTTGATATGAAGAATAAAAAAATAAAAACAAAAGTTTTATACCAGACAATAGGGGCGGGCATACCCCACTTTGCTTTCATGTCAAAATAACCATCCAACCTGACTGGTTGTTAGTTAGAATCAATATAGCACGAATCAATGTAATGTGTATACATCGCGCTGTATTCTCCGTAGAAATCCGGCACTCCAGAGTAAAATATGGATGTGCTTAATAAAACCAAA
>MGHG01000012.1 GCA_001793095.1 Candidatus Woesebacteria bacterium RIFCSPLOWO2_01_FULL_39_23 | reverse complement strand
TAATCACCTCCGTTTCTAAAAAACTAACTATTTTAACCTAGAAGTGTTACCGATGTATCTCAGCCTACTCACGAAACGTTTGCGTTAGTAATCGTCGTGAACCTTTACCAATTTTCTAATAATCTCCCAATTAAAACCTTTTCGAGCCAAGTATTCGCTCATCTTTTTTTCTGCTTCCAACCTCGGGAGTCTCTCCCAACGATATTTTCTTTTTTCCAACAACTCTTTCGCCATTCTGACTTCATCTTCCTGACTAACCAATTCGCTAATCACTTGACTTACTATATCTCGGTTCACCCCCTTCATTCTCAATTCATTTTCCAGATCCCTCTTAGACTTAAACTTAAACTGCAACCTTTGTCCCACCCACCACTCCGCAAATTTTTTATCGTCAACCAAATCGATCCGGGTTAATCTTTCAAATAATTTAGGGGTAAGTGACTCATGAACCTTTTTTCTTCTAAACCAATCTCTTATTTCTTTTTCGCTCCTCGGGCGAAGTGTTGCAAATTTAAGCAGTTTATCTAATGTTTTTTGAAATTCCGCTTTTTTAACAATCTCCTGGATTTTATCTTCCGTAAGTTCAGTGCCCGCCTTAAGACTTAGTGTCATCAGTGATTCTAAGTCCAATCCGAATCCGAATTTTCCATCCAAATAAATATTTACCCGTTTATTATTCTTCTGAGGCTTTATTTGTGTAATAGTTGACATAACTGTACGATATTAACTCGAAGTTTAAATGTCAAATGTTAAAACTTTAGCAGAGCCTAACTACAATCAATTTAAAGTGATAAAAGTTATAAGTTTTAAGTTATTAGTTTAATTACTCTTCCACCTCTTTAATTTCTTTGGGGACTTTCTTTCCGGCGGCAACAGCTTCTCTTATTTTTTTCTCAACCTCATCAGCTAATTTAGCATTGCCTTGAAGTACTAACTTAACTCCATCGCGTCCCTGACCAAGAACCTCACCGTTATAATTAAAAAATGATCCTTTCTTGTCAAAAAGGCCCAAATCAACCGCAACGTCCAATAGCCCTCCTGTTCTTGAAATCCCCTCTTCGTTCATGATGTCAAACTCGGCAACACGAAGGGGAGGTGCTACTTTATTTTTCACTATTCTTGCCCTGTGCCGGGAGCCGATTACATAATCTCCATCCTTCAGAACTTCAATTCTTCTCAAATCAATTCTGACCGATGCATAAAATTTCAAAGCCAACCCGCCGGGTGTTGTTTCAGGATTTCCGAACATCACACCTATTTTTTGCCGGAGTTGATTTGTAAAAATAAGAACCGTTTTCGATTTTGAAATTGCACCGGTTAATTTCCGGAGTGCCTGGCTCATCAGGCGCGCCTGCATGCCCATAACAGCGTCGCCCATTTCTCCCTCCAATTCAGCTCGCGGAACCAATGCAGCTACCGAGTCAACTACAATTACGTCCAATGCTCCTGAGCGAATAAGCGTTTCGGTAATTTCAAGTGCCTGCTCACCCGTATCCGGTTGGGATAGCAATAGATCATCCAAATTAACTCCCAAAATTTCAGCCCTCTGAGGATCGAGTGCGTGTTCAGCATCGACGAATGCAGCTTGCCCGCCTTTTTTCTGGGCTTCAGCTATTACAGCTAAAGCAACTGTCGTTTTGCCTGATGCTTCCGGCCCATAAATCTCGACTATTCTTCCTCTTGGTAAACCACCAACCCCCAGAGCCAAATCAAGTGCAATCGCACCCGTCGGAATAACGTCAACTTTAAACTTATCATCGGCTCGTTCCCCCAGGCGCATGATTGAACCTTTGCCGTATTGCTTTTCAATTTGGTCCATCGCCATTTTGATCGCCTGAAGTTTGGCCGAGGAAGTTTCCTGTTGAACGGGTGGAACTATATCTGTCTTCTTTTTCGCCATACATCACCCTTTTAACATATTGTGAGACGAATTACAACCCTATATTAATGAAGAAATTAATTACATGTACAATATATATAATCAGCACCAATGCCTTCACAATCGTGATTTCTATTTTGCATAACTTGAGTACAACCCCAACCCGGGCTTAAAGTGAATGTTGTACATATTCCCCCTCCTGCCGCATCGTATAATCGGAAAGTATCATCAGATCCATTTAGCCCGGCATCGGCACACCCAGTAAATCCGGACGCTTGACAGCGTTGAACACACGTCTGTCCCGAGGCAGAATTTAGCAAAAGTCCGGGAGGCAGAGTCGGAGTTGCAGTCGGTATGAGTGTTGGAGCAGCAGGAACGCAAGCTCCGTTTACACAAGTGTAACCCGCCTGGCACGTAACTTGACTAGCACAAGGAGTCCAACTAGGATCTGTCGGACAAACCTCCCCGCCAAAACCGACAACTCCCGGACATGTCCATTCAAATACATCAAAATTAATACAATCGTCTGTATTTGTAAATGGAACTCCATCAGCGCCTGCCCCACTTACTGTACCAAGGCTATTGACATTATAGCCCCCGTCCGTATCGCTACATGAAACACCGGGTGGTGCGGAAATGCCACCACACCACGGAGGCACACCAAGATGCCCAAGGTCTACTTTAAATATGCAATTAATTTCCTGCACTATAAAAAATGAAGAAAGAACTATAAAAAGCCCTATTAGTGCATTTCGTATTCTGTGTTTTGCCGACTCTAACATTGCTTTATCTCCATTGGATGTGATCCAGCTAATACCACCCGAAATCAGCATAAAGAAAAAGACTAAGGTAGCTACCAAAATCACAAAATATATTATCCGCGTGATTAAACTGGTAGGTTCAAAAGTTTCTAAATTACTGAATTGACCAGGAGGTTTGATCTCAATTTTTGTTAACGTGGGTGATTTTAATCCGGGCAGTGATATATGGAAAACATAAACGATAAATTGAAGTACTACAAATAATGATAGAAGCAAACTGAAACCAACCACTCCGTTTGTTACTGTATCTTTCGCAGAAGCAATAGTTTCCTTATTTCCTCCCGAAGCCATCCAGCGGATCCCGCCGACAGCGATAATTACTATAAAAACGATTGCCGTAACTATAAACACCAGAAGGATAAGTATCGGATATAATCTCTGCACATACTCCCATCCGGTATAATTCCGTAAAGGTTCAATAATTTGAGGATTAACAATTCGCTGCGCAAAAAAAGTTATTAGGAACATTCTTTAATTTGCTAAATACATCTGCACCTTGTCCAATCAGCCTCACGGCCCCCACAAACAGAGAGATTATCATAAATAACTCTATTACAATCATAAGCGTTGGTAAGAATACACGAATTATTTTGATAAACATACATCATGCCATTTGATGCAAAAGTATCAGTTCCTACTGAAGCACATGTTGAGAAAC
This sequence comes from Candidatus Woesebacteria bacterium RIFCSPLOWO2_01_FULL_39_23, assembly GCA_001793095.1. Lineage (GTDB taxonomy): Bacteria > Patescibacteriota > Microgenomatia > UBA8517 > UBA8517 > HO2-FULL-38-9. The sequence continues at coordinate 140,953 of MGHG01000012.1, read as the reverse complement.
CGCTTGCCTGACAATACGTGTAACAACTCAATCCAAGCGCCTCATTGAGAAGAATACTCGGGCTTACACAACTTCCTCCTTGGCATGCATAATTCGTACAGCAATCGGAATCTACATTACACGCCTGCCCGACCCAACTACAGCATTCGCCGTTGAAACAAGTTGACTGAGCTGAAGTCCCGCATTGATAAAGCTCTGTTGAGCGTATTGTACCATTACAATAAAATTCACCTAAAGCGTTTCCTGTAGTGCAATAATCTGTTACTGATTCAATCTGACCCCCAGGTAGGTAAGTATTATCCGTTACCGTGCCTTGTTGAAAGTAGCTTTGTCCACCATCAGTATCTGAGCAGAAAAATGGAATTGGAGTTGGTGTCGGTATGGGTGTATTCGTCGGAACCGGTGTATTTGTTGGTCTCGGGGTAGGAGTATTAGTAGGTCGCGGTGTTGGCGTGGCCGTAGGGATAGACGTGGGAGTCGATGTCGGTATCGGCGTATTGGTTGGTCTGGGAGTAGGAGTATTTGTCGGCCGTGGCGTCGCGGTCGGAATAGGTGTATTTGTTGGTTGAGGAGTAACTGTAGGGAGAGGGGTCGGAGTTGAGGTGGGTGGTCCTCCAATTCCGGGTGTGGGTGTATTTGTGGGCAGCGAGACAGTCGGAAACGGTGCTTGAGTCGGGGTTATAATATTCGGATTTAAAACACATGCTTCTAAAGCAGGATCCCAACAACTACCGTCTCCGCAATCGCATCCCCAAGTAATGACGTCGCTGCAATTTCCCGGAGGGTTACAAAGGTCCACACAAGCATTACCAAATTCTCTCCACGTACCTCCGTTACTTATACAAAGAAACTCCTCGTCCGAAGGAATTGGAGTAACTCCACCTGTCGGAGTTACAATTGGCAAAACCTCTGTTGTCCCAATGTTAAACTGCCCCAGAAAATTTATCTTAAAAATTCTGCCTATCCAAATCAACACAAAAAATACAAGGAGTACAAGAAATATACCGATAACGCCATTAATTACCCTTCTTCTAGCAGTATCAAGTTTTTCTCTGTCCCCTCCGGCTGTCACCCAAGCAATCCCCCCGATAATAATAAGAAGCACAAAAACGACAGTGGTGATAATAATACCTAGCGCAATAAAGATTGGATAAAGTCTTTGTAAATACTCCCAACCGGTAAAATTCCTAAGAGGCTCAATTATTTGGGGATTATAAATACGTTGAGACAGTAATCCTGAAAAAGAAACTAGCATATAAACATTATATATCAAAAATATATTGCCTTCACAGAAGCCAATGGGAAGTTACTTCTGTTGAGAAGTAATTGCATCCAATAATTTCATCGGGTTTGTCCTTTCGACGTAAGTTGCTCTTGTATCAAAATAACACGCTCCTGTTTCCCCAAAGCAAGGACCTGCCTCTAGGTTTTGCCACATATAACAACTGTTAATTTCTTCCTCGGTCAATGGAGGCGGAGCCGAAGTCGGATAAGCATCATCGTATGTTCTGGCGCACTTATAATGTTCAACTTCTAATTGACTGATCGGATTTGCATCCCAAGCTAACCATCTTGTAGGGTTGGTGCGCCTAAGATAATTATATTGAGTACCTCCCACAGTGATTGATTCGACTATTTCATTTTTCGGAAGTCCATCGGCACCCAGTCTTGGATCGAAATAGACCACCCGGTTGTTAAAAATACATTGTCCATCGCTTTTATTGTAACAAGGACCCATTCTAACGTCAGGATTACCAACATAGTTTGAACATTCATTTCTCGGTATGGGAGGGGGAGGTGTAACTCCCGGATCCTCAGAATTAATTGTCCAAGCACAGTTATAACGGTCTACATCATTTAAATCGAATATACCCCAAGTAGTACAGCCATCTGATGGAAGAACGTTACCATCAAGCGTACAGATATAACCTGTAGACCCAACCGAAATTGACTCAATCGGCCTCGTGTCGCCAGCCTCGTCAATCTGAACTGCTCGAGTGTCAAATCTACAGTCGGCTTGCCCTACACAAGGTCCATTCGGTTGGTCATATCGAGATACATTGTCTAAGTCAACTCCTTGATTTAAGTTAGAACAACTGCCCCCTGCACAGCTGTAGTCGTATAACATACCACTAGCAATTACGGAATCTCTATAAACATTGAAGGTAGGTCTATACCAAGCGGTCCTGATATCAAAATCGCAAGTTCCGGGAGCTTTACCGTTACAAGGACCGCCGGCTTGGCTGTACCGACCAACCGTAGTCAAGTCGAAAGGATAAGGGCTGATGTCCCAAGCATAACACGAAGGGTGGCCGATACAACTATAGTTATAACCGAAACCGGCGGGCGGTTCACAGGCGCAATTTGTCCAATCAACATTGCGTCCGCCCGGGGTAGGATTTGGAGGGCAAGTCCAACCCCAGTTAACCATTTGTGTGTCGCACGAAGCACCAAGCTGACTACAATCTCCATAAGCTAGGCCAGTTGTCCAATAACGACTATTAGATGCTGCATCATCAGTACCAACAGATACACAGGTGTAACCTCCGGCGGTATCACACCCAGCGGCACAATCGCTTCCATAAGCAGGTGTAATAATAATTGTTGGTAACGGCGTAGGTGGAGGAGCACAGTTACAATATGTCCAATCTGCAGATATCCCACTGCATTGATAGCCAGTATTATTCATTGTAATATTATTACAATTTAGACCACCCCCGATTACACCACAGCCCCTATCGCTACCTATCTCTACCAAGCCGTTATCTGCGTTATCGTCAGGATCCGTTCCAATGGTATTACACCCAGGAAAACCTAAACTCGTACATAAATCCGTGCAGTTTAAATCCGTTGCCGAATTTAGACAAATATTTCCTACGCAGAGAGGCCGCTCTGTCGGAAGAGGAGTCGCAGTCGGATCACCGGGTAAGCAGGTGCACATCTCACCTGTACACGTTGGGTACTGTACACACGAATTGTCCGCCGGGTGATATCCTTCGGGGCAATAACAATTACATGTATCGTCGCAAGGTATCTCAATTGGTGGCGGTTGTGTAACGGGTGGAGGAATTATACCAATAAGACCGATATTAAGACCAAGTATTTGATTAACGAGTTGGATAATGAAGTAAATAAGAAGTAGGATAACGAGTCCTACTATTGAATGGGTAATCCTCCTTCGTGCGTCTTCTAATTTTCCTCTGTCTCCTCCCGCTGTTAACCATTGGAACGCACCAAGTGCAAAAATAAAGATAAATACTATCGCTCCGATGATAAATCCAATTCCGATGAGGGTGGGTAATATGTCATTAAAATAATCCCAAGGAGCATTGAGTGCTCGTAAGTCCGGACGGAGAATGGGGTTGCCTATCGGATTAATTTGTGCAAGTTGCCAGATAAATGCCAACATTAAACTATTATACAATTAACAACGAGTTCTGGCTACAAATACATTGTATAATGGGGTAATTTTATTCATGTTGATTTGGCAACACATAATAATCCTTCTATATGTTTTTATTGCACTCCTGGGATTCATGAAAGGATATCGGGAATGTAAATCAAAAAGTAACTCCTATGGTAAAGCGGGAATATTCAATTTAATCGGAGCATTTGTCTGGGGCGATGCGGTAGTTTTCGGAATATTTTGGATTGCAGCGTCAATAATTGCCTTACTACTCGACGATTGGATTCTTTTCTTGCTGACCATTTCTTTATTTTGGGTCATTAGAAGTTTAGGAGAAGTTATTTATTGGATAACACAACAATTTTCCGAAAAGAAGAAAGACTCACCGGAAAAATTCTGGTTTATTTACATTTTTAAAGGAGAAGCAACATATTTTATTTACCAGATTTATTGGGAATGCATCGCAGTAGTCTCACTAATTTCCTCTATCTATTTTGCTAAAATATGGTTCTAAACTTTCTTGCCAATAAAACGAATTAATGTATTTATTTTATCTTTATAAGTTTCACCATGGCTGTCTAAAACTATCGGATCGAATATTCCTTGAATAAATGTTTTAGCCGAATCAACCGTAAAGTATCTTTTAGTTATCCCAGATGAAGACATATAAAAACCTTCCTCCAGCTTTTCAAATTCTTTTACCTCCGGATCGTCCATCGAATTAAATAATGCAGCAAGTACACCACCTTTCTTTAAAATTCTATTTATTTCCTCAAATATATGTCTGGTAATCTTACTATCAAAATAGTGTAGAGCTAAATGCGAATAAACAACGTCAAAACTATTACCCTTATGAGGTAAATTATTTGATAAATCGACTTTCTCAATTTTAATATTAACTTTTTCTTTAATAATTTTTTCTTCTAACAATCGTAACGCATTATCAGAAAAATCCGTTGCAGTAACACCGTATCCCTTCCTAGCAAAAAATCTCGAATCTTGTCCTTGCCCGGCACCCAATTCAAGAAGTTTCCCTTTTTTAGGAAAATATTTTAAAGCGAATTGCGCAAATATGGTTGGCTTATCAATCCAATCTTTAGTTATCCATTCCAGGTGTTTACCTTCCCAATATTTTTTCGAATCCATATAAATGCTATTATACAGGCTAGATGTCAATAAAAATATTTGTAGCCACTAAAGCGTTTATCAACTATAAAGGGAAGATACTTATAATTCGAGAGTCTTCTGAATATTTGGAAGGTGCAAATAGAGGTAAATATGATGTTGTAGGTGGCAGAGTTGAACCCGGACAGAGATTTGATGAGAGTCTAGTAAGAGAAGTTAAAGAAGAGACTGGTCTTTCTGTAAAGCTAGGAAAACCTTTTTATGTTGGGGAGTGGAGACCAATAGTTCGAGGAGAGCAATGGCAGATTGTCGGAACTTTTTTTGAATGTTTTTCCGATTCGGACAAAGTTATTTTAAGCAAAGATCATAATAAATTTGTTTGGATCGATCCGAAAGATTTTAAGAAATACAATCTTATCGAAAACTTGATTCCAGCTTTTACAACTTATAACACTCACTAAATTTAATTATAAATAATTAAATTGTTACAGTGTACTGTTACACGGTAGCGGCAATATCTTTTGTATTACTGTACTAGTACAGTAATACAAAACAAACCTAATAACCTTCTGCTTCTCCTAAACTTTCAACAAATACCAGTTTTTTCGGTTTCAAACTATCGCTTAAACTTGTTTCAATCAAAAAATCATCAAAAAAGTCAAGATCGGGTCTTGTTTTGGCTTCTTTTTTAGTCACCCAGAAATTCTCTTGAAATTCAGTTTTTCCAATCAATGTACCGTTGATACCAGTTATCAGAAATTGATAGAATACGACATCCTGTATAAATTCTTTTGATCTTTTTCTCATCTTCCGATATATCTTTTCTAGGATAAAAGTTTTAGCACTTAGTCCCGTTTCCTCATAAAGCTCTCTTTTAGCAGCATCGAGAAATGTTTCACCAAATTTAACTTTTCCCGTTAAATGCCCCACTTTTCCGAAATATGGATGCCGAAGCCTTTTCAAAAGTAAATGCTCAATTTCTCCGTTTTTATTTTTTCTTTTGATATGCAAAACAACAGAAGTCTTCGGTTGCCGCTCTACAAGATCGGTTTTTTCATCCAGCAAATTACTGTAATCTTTCCCAATATCAGTTAATTTATACAAACTTCCCTCTTTAACTACATAGTTAACATCAATTAACCTCTTTAAGTGGTAATTCATATGCTCACTTTCCAAGCCTTCAATTAACAGATCATTAAACCGCATGGCATGATTTAAAGATAAACGCTTTACGAGTTCCAACTGGTAATAATGGACTTTGACATCGAACGTGTTCATATAAGTCTGATTCTAATGCGTTGAAAGCTACAGTCAACTGAAGAAGTCTTTAGTAAGAACTAAGTCAGTAGACGGAGTCATATTACCACAGTGATTAAATCATCTGCCGGTCAACATTCCGAGTATATTTCTAAGTTTACTTTTTGGATACAGGTCTTTAGGATATATTTCTACAATTTTAAGTTTATTTATTTTCGCTAAGTTCATTTTCTTAAACTTCAATTCGTCGTATTTTTTATGTTGCCCTGAAAGTCCAAAAAATTCTATCCAAAAGTTTCCCACCTTGAAGTCTGTTGAAAATCCACCATTCCCCGGATAAGGAAAATTAATTTCGTGCTTTACACCCCTTGCATAAAGCCAATCATCAATTATCTTCTCAGACAAGGAATCGCATTTATGACCATCGTTAGCTATAAACTTTTTGGCAAACATAACTGGATTGGGTTCAAATCCTGCAGATTTTATCGCATGATTCCACGTTCCGAATCTTCCTCTTATCGCATGATAATGAGAAAATTCACTCTTAAATGGAATCCTGCCGTTCTTTTTATAAAATGTTCTAATAAGTTTTAATAACTTGTCTTTACTTATTTTCGCTGCTAAATACTGGCATTTTGTCGAGCAATATTTAATTGCACCACCTTTAAAATTTTTTCTACAATATTTACATTGTTTTACAAGCGCTATGCGTTTTGGAAATTTTTTATTGTTTACAATCATTGCACAAGAATGTGAACAATAATTATGCGGGGATAATTGAGTTAACACCCTTTCAATATTTTTCCCGCATAAAGGGTTCTCACACCTTATAGTTACTCTCAATCTTCTACCTTCTGCAAGACATTTAAGTGAACAATAGTTCCTTTGTTTCAGCTTTATGTTTTCTTTTACCCACCCTTTTCTTCGAAGAATCTTCTTCCCACAATGCGAGCAATGAACCAATAAGTCACTCATACATTCATTAAATACCGAAGAATATACGAAGTCAATTGGTAAATTGAATTAATCTAAATAATCCTATAGTCGGAGCGGCCGGGCTCGAACCGGCGACCTCTCGGACCCCATCCGAGTGCGCTACCAACTACGCCACGCTCCGTCATTGTATTTTACAACCAAATACCTTATTCTGCATAATAGATAACATTTGGGCGCCAAGAATACTGACGAACGTACACCGTGAGTCAGTGGAGCTTATCATCCGTCGTGGTTAAATTGAAGCTAAGTTTATGAAAATTTCCGAAATTTACGAAAAATACAATATCATGCCCTATTTACAAGAACACATGCTGCGGGTTGCAGGTGTTGCATCTATGATATGTAACAATTTAAATAAATCGGTAAATGAGGAGTTAATATTTTCTGCATGTTTACTACACGATATTGGAAATATTGTCAAAGAACGTGCTGAACTGAACTATAAATTACATCCTAATTATTTTAATAAAGAAGTCGAGAAGGAATGGAGAAAAATTAGAGAAGAATTCATAAGGAATTACGGAAAGGACGATTACATTGCAACTTATAAAATCTTGAACGAAATCGGGGTTGAGGAAAATATATTCAATCTAATTAAATCAATCGAGTTTGCCAAAATGTCTCTCGTAGCATCAGGTAATAATTATGAACAAAAAATTTGCCTCTATTCCGACGCAAGAATTGCACCGGAACAGGCAACAACGCTTGAAAATAGGTTGTCAGAAGTTAAGGATAGATATATTAAAAACAAAGGCGTAACAGAAGATTTTTTTGAAAATCTTTCCAATGGCGCACGAGCCATCGAAAAACAAATTTTTGATCATTGCAAAATAAGGTCGGAGGATATTACTGAAGAACAAGTTAAACCTCTAACGGAAGTTCTGAGAAACTTCGACATTCATACCTGCTGAACGATCTCTCTAATTTATTCTTATTCATGTTACATGCCTGCCCGCAAAGCAAGGCGGCTAAGCTTGGCTGGTGGGTAATGATATATCATACATAAACCCGAGGTGCACTAAACTCTTTTTCCTTTGAAGAGCAAACTCATTATAAAAATGATTATCGAAACTAATACCACCGACGGGCCGGATTCAATTGTCAATGTCTTAGCTAGCAAAATACCAACTATAGTCGATATTACCCCGTTAACCACTGCTATTGTCTGAAAACTTTTAATACTTCTGGCCAAATTTTTTGCTGCTGCAGCCGGAACAATAACTAAAGCACCGGTTAATAGCGTGCCGACAAATTTAACTCCTATTGCTACGGCTAAACCAACCATCAGGAGGTATAACAGGTTTATTTTAGGAATATCAATATCGGCGGATTTGGCTAAGTCCTCAGACACCACTCCGAGCATGAGTCTGTCTGAAATCTTTTTTATCACAAGAAAAATTACTCCGGAAGCAATTACTGTCACAACACCATCAAGGAAACCTATTTTTTCAAAATTTCCGAAGAGTGCTTCTAAAAGCTCCGGCTCAGGTGTTATTAAAATTCCTAAAGCCAAACTTGCCGTAAAAAACACTCCCACAAGAGCTTCTGAATAAATTTCAGTTTTTTCACTCAAATACCAAATTCCCAGAATAGCTATCATGAGAGCCAGTAGAGCTCCCAACATAGGATTAAAACCGAATGTCAGCGCGACTGCCAAACCCGGCAATGCGACATGACTAAGAGCATCGCCGACTAGCGACATCCTTTTTAAAACCATAAACGACCCCAGATATCCAGAAGAAGCACCGACAAGAACTCCAACAAATAATATAAAAAAAAGATTAATTCCCATGATTAATGCACATGATGATGTTCATGTTTATAAAAGTGAACATCTTCTCCGTATAATTTCGCAAGAGATGCCTTATCAATGGCTTCTCGCGGCGGACCATAGCAAACTTTTTCTTTATTTAAACAGAGGACATGTTCAGCATATCTATAAACTACTTCGAGTTCGTGCGAAATAAATATAATAGTCAAATCTACTTCCTTTTTTAACCTGTCTATCAACATATATACAGTTTCCTCAGCTGAAACGTCGACCCCACTCGTCGGTTCATCAAAAAGTAAGACATTTGGAGCACCCAGAAGCGCAAAAGCGATTAACACCCTTTGAAATTCCCCTCCCGAAAGGACTCCTAATCTTGTCTTTAGTAACCGCTTACCTCTATGTATAAGGTGGTCGCCTTCAGTTTTAAAACCTACCTGCAATAAAACTCTCTCTATAATTTCCAAATCTTTTTCTTTGAATTTTAAAAATTCTTCGACAGTCAGGGGAACGTCTTTTTCAATATTCAACCTTTGAGGAACGTAACCTATCTTTACATCTTTTGCCCACTCAACTTGACCATCATAGGGCAATAAACCCAAAAGCGCTTTAAAAAGCACTGTTTTTCCTGCACCGTTCGGACCGATAATTGCCAGAGTATCATCTCTTTTAACCTCAAAAGAGATATTTTCGAGAATTTTATGAGTATTTAATGTAACGTTTAGATTTGTTACTTTGAGAATATTTTCTTCCATACGTACTTGTTATCAATTATACCTAAATAGTATCATAGCAGCGTTTCAAGAAACCGTCGAGTTCGACTCGACTGTATTCTTGAAATCGTAGTAAACTTAAGTTGTATGTCCGGCAAAACACTTGTCAAAAATTGGGTGAAAAAATACAAGAACAACAAATTACTATTATTGGGAATTATCTTTACACTTCCTTCTATTTACTTCTGGATATCGGCGGTTCTTTCTTACACCTGGGTGAACATCATAGGAAAATATATTTTAAGTCTTCCGCCTAAATACCAATTTTTAACTTTTCTGGGACTTCCACTACTTGGGCTTATCACAAGTCTAATATCTTATTTTAAGAGTGCTTTAAAACCGGCCAGATATCTGATAATAGTCAATTTTGTCTTTCTTATACTTATAATCTTTGCCTCATTCAGACTAACGGGTTAACATGACTATTTTAGCAATTTCACTTTTAACACTTGTTGCTTCAATTATCGGGACGGTAAGCGGATTCGGAATATCAACAATTATGGTTCCGATAGTTCTTCTTTTCCTACCACTTCCCGAGACTCTTCTTTTGGTCGGTGTAATTCACTGGTTTGGTGATCTTTGGAAAATACTTCTATTCAAACACGGTATTGATAAAAAGATTCTCATTTATTTTGGCATTCCCGGTATGATAGGAGCGGGAGTCGGAGCGGCGTTGGTAGTTAACATTCCCGAAATTATTGCTTCACAAATCGTCGGGGTAATATTAATAACTTACGTATTGTATCTATTAATAAAACCTAACTTCAGAATTGAACCTAATCCAAAAGTTGCCGGAGTCGGAGGAGGTTTATCAGGACTGCTTGGAGGATTAACCGGCGTCGGGGGCGGAGCGCTAAGAGCTGTTGTTTTAACCGCATTTAATATACCAAAATCAACTTATATTTTTACATCAGGTGTACTAGGAGCTTTAATTGACGCATCCAGAATATCTATCTATCTTATTTCAGGGACAAAAATACCACAACTTCTTTTCTTCGGGCTGTTTCTTTTTATTCCAGCATCATTTCTGGGAGCTGAAATCGCTAAAAAGTTGGTTGGAAAAATTCCCCAAAAGACATTCAGAAATCTAATCGCACTATTCCTCTTTTTACTTGGAGTAAAACTTCTTTTCTTTCCTTAAGTCGCTGTATAAGCATAGCTTGGCATTGCTCTCAAGCAACTCTTTCTTTGAGAGCACTGTAAGCATTAGCTTGGCCGAGTTTGACTCGGTAAGCGAAGCTTCGTCTCCTTAGGCAACTCTTTCCTTCAGAGCCGAATAAGGAAACCTTAGCATTGCTTTTCAATTACGCTACGCGTTCTTTCAAAGCACTGTAGAATTTTTGGAGATAATCTTCGGCTTTGTCCCAATGTTCATCCCCGTAGCCTCTCTCGGCTAAATTCCGCTCGACAGCTGCTAAAACCCTTAAGTGTGCTGCTTTAGCAGCTTGAAATAGTGAAATTCTGTAAACCTCGGCATATAGTTCTCGAGCTGTGTCTTCAACTTCAGTAGCTTCTCCAATGGAATCCTTATCATCAACATCTTTCATTAGTTTTACTTCCAGCGAGGCCGCTAAGGACGGTTCAAATGCAAGTTTAATTTCACTTTTTATTAAGCGGTAGAACTTCTTCATCGAAACCACCGATTTATCCCATTTTTTATTTTCACCGTCAACAACAGCTTCAATCATATATTTTGCAGCTTCTTTGGCCAATTCCTTAGAAAGTCCAAACTGTTCCTTAAGGTGCATAATCGCATAGTCCCTAAACTTCACCCCTTCTGGAATTTTTCGCAGTCTCCACCAATTAAGTTCAAGTTTAGCTGTGAGCTCAGGTGTAAATTTTAAATGCTCAACAACATCATTCCCACCAAATCTTCTTCTTCTCCTACTATAATCAATTAATATCTTTCTTAGCTTTTCCTGAGTAAAATCCGGTAAATGATCCAGTTCCCAATAATATTCTGAATAAGCCATCTGCCAAGGCAGAAGACCGCTCGTTCTTTGTTCACCAGATGTACGAATAAGTAAATCAACGTAGGGATACGGTTGATCATGTGTGTCTAAATAAGAGGCAAATAACTCTTCATTGATTCTTCCTGAAGGAATTTTTCCATCAACGATTTTCTTTACTGCTCTGAGGATCTCATCGTGTCCTCCATAATCGAGTGCCGCATTAAATACGTGTCTTGTATTATTTTTTGTTTCTTCTTCAACCTGACTCATAAAATTAACCAAATCTCCAGGAAAGCGATCTTTTCTACCTAAATGAATAAATCTTACGCCCTCTTTTTTTGCGTCAGACCTGACTTCTTTTACAAATTTCCAATAAAGTGTCATTAAATAATCAATTTCTTTCTTAGATCTGTCCCAATTTTCGGTTGAAAAACCCCAAACCGTCAAAGTATGAACTCCCATTTTTCTTGCGGCCTTGGCGGTTTTTCGTGCAGCTTCAAAACCAGCCCTGTGACCCTCCAGAGTATGAAGGCCTCTTGCTCTCGCCCATCTTCGATTACCGTCTAGAATTATTGCAATATGATTTGGAAGTATAGTTCCCTTAGGAAGGATAATTTCATCTTTACTAGGCATGAAAAGAATTATATCATAACGAAGTTAGGTAAATCTTTATTACGGATTTATATGGTCAGATTTGATCCTGAAAAAGTCGGAAAATTTGAAGTTAGTTCGTGGAAAGCCCACAATGAGAAAAACCATAAACTTCTATTAACATTTTTGATTCAGGAACACCTTGAATTATTCGGCTTGAGCGAAGGTGAAGCAAGAGAATCTTTGGAACCTTTAATTGAGGCCACTAAATACCACGATATAAGAGAATGGGGTAGGGCAACAAATTCAGCCTCTGAATATTATCGGAAAATAAAAGATGCCACAGGCATGAATTTTGATAATACCAAAGCAGCTAAATTGGAGGTTGGCTGGTGGAAATTGCACGACGAGCTGGAAAAAAATCTGACAAATCTAAATTGGCAGATGCGTTTGTAAATCTTTATTCTGTTGTTTTAAATATTGATCCCTCTTTGTTAACTAATGCTGGTAAATACAAAGCAGAAGCTACCAGGCAACACGATTTGGCTGAAGATCCGCTTACTCCCCCTAAGAATGTTGGAACATATTGGAAAAACGCAGAATTTAATTTAATCAGTTTTTATAAGGAACTACAAAAGGCAATTAACAAGAAATAACTTATCTCTTTGGACTTTGTTTTTTGCGTCTCGCCCCAGCACTTTTTTACTTCTCGTCTTTAGATTCTATTCGAATACGACTCGAGGAGCGAAAGCGCGGGACTGCAAAGGAAAAATCATCGTTTTGGACTCTGCTTTTTCCTCCTCGCTTTACCGCCGGTGCCGATTTTTCGGCGTTCGCGGACTCGCGGATCACGGGTTAAAATTTTAGCTTTTTTAAGAGCCGGTCTAAAGTTTTCTCTATCCGCTAGAGATAGGGCTCTTGCAATTCCATGGACAACTGCATCTAATTGCCCGTTCTTGCCTCCGCCTTTGACCTTTACGCTGACGTAATATTTATCCTCTACGTCAACAAGTTTAAATGGATTAGTCCAAGCATTTTTTCCTACTACGCCCGGAAAATACTCATCAACAGTCTTACCGTTGACTGTACTTTCCCCTTTACCTTTATAAAGTCTTACACGAGAAGATGCAGATTTACGTCTACCTTTTGCGAAAATATAATCAGTTTTTTTCTTTTTCATACTTTAGCTTTCTCTATGCACTTTGTTGTTTATTCTGAAATCTGTTTCCATACGGATGCTTTTCATCTGCATACACTTTAAGTCTGGCCAGCCTTTTACTTTTTAATCTATTGTCGGGCAACATGCCTGAAACCGCTAATTCTATAACCTTTGTCGGTCGTTCTGCAAACATTTTCTCAAATTTTATTTCCTTAAAACCTCCCGGAAATCCGGAATGGCTTCTATATAATTTTTGGATAGACTTCTTTCCTGTAAGAATAACATCCCTCGCATTTGTCACAATAACCCAGCCACCAACATCCATATGATTTGAATATGTCGCTTTATTCTTTCCTGTCAAATAAGTAGCAACCTCAGTTGCCAACCGACCCAAAACAGCACCTTTAGCATCGATTAAATGCCATTCCCGTATTACATCTTTCTGTCTAGGTTGATATGTTTTATAGGTTTTCATAATTACTTATTATCGCTGATTTATTTTTTAGATTTCGCAGTTCTCTTCCTTAATTTAGCTAATCTGCCTTTCAAACTTTTAGCGCTTGTGCTTTTATCTTTTGTTTCCTTTGTTTCACTTTTTTTGCCGGATTTAGACGCCGCCTTTTTAGATTTTTCAGTTTTTTCAAACTTTTGACTCCAACTGATTTTGACTGTACTGGCCCTATCTCCACGACGGCTTGGTAAATTTACAACCTTAAAATACCCACCCCTGACAGCTTTCAGGGTTTTAGCAATCTCAAATAATCGATCTGTCGTATCTCTATCATTAGCTAATTTTGCATAAATTGCTCTTCGCTCCGCCACACCACCCTTTCCTGCCAAGTTAATCATTCTTTCCAGCTCGGGTAAGAAAAACTTCGCTTTAGCCTTTGTTGTTACAATATCACCACTGCCAACAATAGCTTTAACTAAAGACCTAGTCAGAGCTTTTTTCGCAGTATAAGATCTACCAAGATTTCTTCCAAATACTCTTTTTCTCATACGGAAAATTATTAATCTGTCAACTGTAATCCTTTTTCTCCAAGTGCTGCTTCAACAATCTTGACTGATTTTTCTCCGAGATTTCTCACCTTAACGAGTTCCGATCTTTTGGTTTTTACTAAATCTTCAACAGTATCATAACCTGCTTTAACCAAAGCATTGGCAACTCTTGTTGGTAAGTTGATCTCTTCAACAGAAAGTTTTCCGACAAGTCCGAGTTCATTGCCATCTGTTATTTCTTTTTTCTCAACCTTTTTTGGATTTACCAATTGGTTGTAATATGTGACTAGTGTCTTTGCCGCCGAAAGCAGTGCTTCTTTCGGAGAAATTGTACCATCCGTCCAAATTTCCAGTATAAGTTTATCGTAATTTGTAAACCTTCCGACACGCGTCTCTTCAATTTTATAATTTACTCTTATTACCGGAGAAAAAGATGCATCGAGTGGAATTACACCAATCTCACCTGTTTTTCTATCCTCAGCCGGTGAATAACCTGACCCCATTTCGACGTCCATCTTGGCAGAAATATTTGCGTCTTTATTGAGGTTGGCCAAAACCAAATCGGGATTAGCAATTGTGACATTTGCGTCTGTTTCAATATCTCCTGCTTTTACCTCTTTCGGTCCTTTAATCGTAAGACTTGCTCTGGCAGGCTTGTCTCCGACATAATTTACTCTTACCTTTTTGAGATTTAAAACAAATTCAACAATGTCCTCTTTCATGCCCTTGAGAGTAGAAAACTGATGCTTAACTCCGCCTATTTTGACGGAGGTAATTGCAGCGCCAGGTAAAGACATTAATAAGACTCGTCTTAAAGAATTACCCAAAGTATTACCAAATCCTTCTTGTAAAGGACTTATAACAAATCGTCCATAATTTCCTTTTTGTTGCTCTTCTTGTGTTTCAAAAATTGGTTCGTTCAATTTTCTTTCACCGCCCTTCGCCTCCGCTTTAAAAATTAACAAATAATGGCGAACCCTTCCGTAGCTTTAGCGGAGTAGGGTTTCCCCTTTAGTTTGGCTACGGAGCGGCAAGCCTCCACCTATTTAGAAATAGCAAAGCTTAGCTCCAGAACTATCTGGAGTAAAACTCTACGATATCTTGTTCGCTAATTGGTTCTACTATATCTTCCCTTTTAGGGTCACGTACTACCTGGCCAATAATTGCCTTTCTCTTAAGCCATGTCGGCATATTTACATCCTTATTTGTCAGCATTTTTTTCACTGCAGGAATCTCAGATCCCTTGGGCGTGAGCGATATTATATCACCACTTCGAACCTGATATGAAGGTATATTTACTTTCTTAGAATTAACCAGAACATGGCGATGTGCTACAACCTGCCTTGCCGATGGACGGGTAGGAGCAAAACCAAGTCTAAAAACAACATTATCCAATCTTCTTTCAAGAAGAGCTATTAATTTTTCTCCCGTATTACCTTTTGTCTTAAGTGCAATATCTGCATACTTTCTGAATTGTCTTTCCATTAAACCATATAACCTTTTTACCTTCTGCTTTTCCCGAAGCTGTCTACCATATTGAGACTTATTTCTTGAACCTCTCGGGCCATGCACACCCGGGGGAACGCTCAATCTGGTAAGTTTTGCTCCCTTACCAAAAAGGTCAAATCCCTCTCTTCTCGATAATCTATCTTTTGGTCCTGTATATCTCATTCGTCATTAATAAGCTTACGCTTCCGTTACGTTCATGAAACTGAACGTAACTTACAGCTATCGCCGTTAACTCCTCTATGCTCTCCTTTTTTTCTTCGGCCTCGGTCCGTTATGCGGAATCGGCGTCACGTCAGCAATCATTGAAATTTTAAGATCAGCCGCTCTAATTGCACGAAGTGCCGCATCGCGCCCAGAGCCGGGGCCTTTAACATATATCTCAACCTCTCTTAAGCCGTAATCTTCTTTTACTTTTTTTACTATCTTATCAACAGCTGTCGTAGCTGCATAAGGAGTCGATTTTCTGGTTCCTTTAAAACCAGAGTTCCCGGAAGAACTCCATCCGATGACATCACCCTTATTATCCGTTATTGTAACAAGGGTATTATTGAAACTCGCCGAAATATATATTTTACCTGTTGTGATCTCTTTCGTTTTTGCCATGATTATTTGGTTTCAGTTTTCACTGTTTGGACTTTTGCTAAAGCTTCTTTTTTAAACGCTCCCACTGTCTTTCTTTTACCTCTTTTAGTTCTGGCATTATGTCTTGTTCTTTGTCCTCGCGACGGTAAATTTCTCGAATGCCTGACCCCCCTATAAGATCCTGTTCTTTGGAGTCTAGCAATGTTTGACCTGACCTGTCGGATTAAGTCTCCTTCGGTCAGGTATGTTTCTATTGTTGCTGTAATCTTAGCCTGATCCTCACCCCTGAGATCCTTAACTCTCAGGGTTTCATCTATTTTTAATGCGCTAAGAATCTTTTTTGACAACGACATACCTATACCCTTAATTTTAGTTAGAGCATAGACAACTCTGTCTTTATCTTGTAATTCTATTCCAGCGATTCGTGCCATTCGTCCTTGTTCGACTTATGCTTTCTCCCGATTAAAATCGGGATTTCAGCTTTCAGTCGCCAACTCCTCCCAAATTTGCTTCGCAAATTAGTTATTTACTTCTTCTTTGCCTGACTTTCTTTTTTAAAGAAAGTCAGAATAAGGTTATCCCTGACGCTGTTTGTGTCGGGGGTTTTTACATATAACATAGATAACCCCTCGGCGTCTGACTATTTTGCAATCCCTGCATCTTTTTTTTACTGATGAACCAACTTTCATACGTCCTTGCTTGGCTTTCGCTTTCGTCACATTTGGTTTACACAAACGTGACTTTCAGCTATCACCAGCAACTCCTCTCAATCCTTCGGTAAACTCAGGATTGTAATTAATTTAATAATTTAATTTTAAAACTTAAATACTATTCTTCCTCTATCCGTATCATATTTTGTCATTTCTACTTTTACTCTATCTCCTGGAAAAATTCTGATATAATTCCTTCTCATTTTTCCGGTTAATGTCGTCAAAATACTTCTGCCATCATCCAATTCAACGCTAAACATTGTATTCGGCAATGCCTGCATAACCTTTCCGTTTACAAAAGTTTTATCGCCTGCATTTGTCATATCTCAACAAAATAAAAACCAGGAGATTTCAAACCTGGTTTCTCAACTACGTTAATAAAATCGTACCTTCTTTTGTTACCGCTACAGTATCTTCGTAAAGTGCTGATATTTTACCATCACGCATATAAATTGTCCATCCGTCTCTTCCCACCATGATATTTGGACTGCCCATCGTATAAATTACCTCAATTGCCAATGTTGCACCTATCGGAATTATTGGACTATCGCCCCTCTCTCCCTGAGTAAAACCGGGTATTTGCGGTTCCTCATGTAATTCTCTTCCTACACCGTGTCCGATTAAAGCCGATACCGCATGATAACCTTGGGAAACAAGCGTTGTCTCGATGGCTTGTGAGATATCATAAATTCGCCCTCCCGCCTTTGTCGCTGATATTGCCATGCTGAGAGCTTTTTTACCAGTTTCTAAAAATTTTTCCATCTCAGCACTAACACCCAACCCAACCGTAAAAGACGTGTCTGTATGAAATCCTTTATAAAATAATCCCACGTCAACACTAACAACATCCCCCTTTTTGAAAACTATCTCCGGTCTTGGAATCCCGTGGACAACTCCCTCATTTATATTAACGCATGTAGCCCAACTATAATTTGGAACCATCCTGAAGGACGGCTTTCCACCGTTTTTTTCTATAAGATCAGTTGCTACATCCTCGATATTCTTCGCGTTTCCACCGATCTCGACGGATTCAGCCAACCTTTTTTTTACCTCAGCAAGCTTTCTACCTCCCTCAATCATTATTGCAATTTCTTTTTCTGATTTAGTTAATATATTTTTCTTATTCATTATTAATCCCCAACTTCTGTAAAATTTCCTGAAAAATCTCGTCGATCGGCCTTTCCGCATTAACTCTTATCAATTTTCCTTGTTTTTCCAAATAATCTATAAGTTTCTTTGTATTCTCCTGAAAATCAATAAACCTAACTCGTATTGATTCTGGCTTATCATCTTCTCGATGGAACAGTCTACCTCCGCATTTATCACATTTGTCTGGCTCCTTCGGTGGATTTGTAAGTAGGTTATAAACCTCACCACATTCTTCACACACTCTTCTCGAGGATAATCTTCTTACTGCTCCTTCCTGGCTTATGTCTAATGAAATAACCGCATCTATATCATCACCCTTTAACAGTAAAAATTTCTCAAGTGCTTCATATTGAGAAATAAACCTTGGAAACCCTTCAAAAAGAATGTCTTTATAATTGGATTTGCTTTCCTTTAGATTATCTAATGCGTACATTGTCATCTCCTCTTTTGGAATCAGCCTACCGGAATCTACAATCTCTCTAATTCTTTTATCTTTTTTTGCAAGCTCTCTTGCCAACTCACCAGTCTGGAAATAAAACAGGTTCAATTTATTTGCAAGAAGCTCAGATTGAGTTCCCTTACCCGACCCTGGTGCTCCCAAGATTACAATATTCATAATTATTACCTAAGATATGTTTCATATCTTTTCATAACGAGCTGTGCTTCAAGGTCACGGGTAATTTCCAAAACAACCGACACAACAATCAAAATACCGGTTCCCCCTATTGCCAGATTGGAAACTCCTATAAAACTCTGAAAAAATGACGGCAAAATTGCAACTAATCCCAAGAAAGTTGCACCAACGAGCGTAATTCTGTTCAGAACCCTTGATAGATAGTCTGTGGTATTAGTACCCGGTCTTATTCCCGGAATAAAACCACCGTTTTTCTGTAAACTTTCCGAAATTTTCTCCGGGTTAAAGACAACTGAAGTATAAAAATATGTGAATCCAAATACTAAAAGAAAATAAACTAAATTATAGATAAAAGACTGCGGATTAAAAGAGCTTGTTATTCTTGAGGCAAACTCAGCAACACGAGCGTTTTGCACACCCGAGAGGAATTGCCCGATCAACGACGGAAGGAGAACGAGTGAAACTGCAAAAATAATCGGGATAACTCCTGCTTGATTCAATCTAAGAGGCAGGTAAGATGAACCAATCGCACTTTTGCCAGCACGCCTGGCATAACTTATCGGAATTTGCCTTGTCGCTTCATTCATAAAAACTATTAAACCGACAATAACAATAGATAGTACTATAAATATCGCAATTTTTAATAAATCGGCAGTTTGAACAACTGAGACTGATTGACCTAAAGTCACTGGCAGTCTGGCTACAATTCCGGCGAAAATCAAAAAGGATACACCATTACCCAACCCATACTCTGTTATTAGTTCACCCAACCAAACTGCAATCATAGCTCCCGCACTCATTGTTAAAATTAGTGCAATAAGCATATTTGGTGCGATTGCAGGAATAATACCCTGATTTTTCAGAAGCATAAACATACCGAATGCTTGCATAATTGAAAGTGGAACAGTCAAAAATCTCGTATACTGATTTATCCTCTCCTGGCCGTACTCTCCCTCTTTCGAAAGCTCCTCAAAGCTCGGAATTACGTACGTCAGAAGCTGCATAATAATAGACGCATTGATGTAAGGCGTTAAACCCAAAGCTAAAATGGAAAAGTTTGCAAGTGTTCCTCCGGAAAAAACATCTAAGAGAGATAAGAGCGGGCTAGATGTAAAAAGAGCCTGAAGAGAGCTCCTGTCGACACCTGATGCAGGAATATGTGCTAATAGCCGGTATACAACCAAAATTGCCGCTGTAATTAAAAGTTTTCGCCTAATATCTTTAGATTTATAGGCTCTCGAAAAAAATTGTAATATTGAAGAGAACATGATTTTAACTCAAAACTTACAACTAATAACTCAAAACTAAAAAATAAAAACTCTTCAACTTTGAGTTTTAAGCTTTGAGCTCCTCGCTGAAACAATAACTTTTCCTCCCAACTTTTCGACTTGCAAAGCTCCTGATTTGGAAATCGGAAGACTGATTGTCAACTTCTTTTCCAATTTTCCATTACCCAATACTTTAACACCGAATGTTTTTGCATCTTCCGGGTTAACCAATTTCTTTTCAATCAAACTATCCAAATCAACGATAGATCCATCCTTGAAAATATTAAGAAGGTTAATATCAACTATAATAGCTTTTGCTTTAGCTTTAAATTTATCCTTTCCGCGTCTTAGAGGTAATCTTTTGATTAGAGATTTCTTAACTTTATATCCTTCAAAAATTACTCCAACCTTTCCCCGTGATTTCTGACCTTTCTGTCCACGACTTGAAGTGTGACCACCCTTGCCACTTCCATAACCACGTCCCAACCTCTTTTTTCTTTTATCGATAACCTTAGGTAATTTCATTTCCATGTTATTTTCTCAATATCTTCCTATCACTATATTTTGCTACGGTTTGCAGTGCATTCAAAGTTGCATAAACATTCGGGGCTTTATTGTTGGTTCCTAAAATTTTCCCGACCGCATTTCTAATACCGGCCGCCTCAAGAACTACTCTGATTGGTCCGCCTGCAATTATTCCGGATCCCGGGGGAGCAGGTTTAATTAAAACCCTGGCTGCTGAGAATTTCTCGGTAACGGAATAGGGGATTGTTTGTCCGCGCATCGGAACTAGAATCATTTTTCTTTTGGCTGCTTCAATTGCCTTATAAATTGCCCCTGTAACATCTGAGGCTCGAGACAACCCAACTCCAACTTTCCCTTTTCTATCCCCGACTACAACTAAAGCAGTAAATCTCACAGTATTACCTCCCCGTGTCTTTTTCGAGACTCTTTTAATCTCTATAACCGTTTCTTCGTATTCCTTCTTTTGTTCGTACATATTCATATTAAAATTTTAACCCTCCCTTTCTTGCCCCATCGGCTAATGCTCTCACTCTACCCCCGTATTTGTAACCACCTTTATCAAAAACAACTTTGGACACCTTTTTTTTCACGGCGATTTTTGCGAGTGACTCTCCAACCGAACTTGCCCTTTCCGTCTTAGACGTTTTGGTTTTTGACAATTCTTTCGTCAGATCACTTGACGCAGCTAGAGTTATCCCTTTTTTATCATCTATCACCTGTGCATAAATATGTTTATTTGACCGATAGACACTAAGTCGGGGATAAGTTTTGAGAGTCAATATCTTAGCCCTAACCCTTCTTGCTTTTTTAATACAGTTTTCTTTACGATTTTTTACCATAATTTCTTCTTAAGCTGCACCCGCTTGAGCTTTGGCAGCCTTACCAGCCTTTCTCCTTATTTTCTCATTTTGATATTTTATTCCTTTTCCCTTATACGGCTCCGGCGGCTTTTTGGCTCTTATTTTATCGGCAACAAGTCCAACTAAATCTTTATCAATACCACTAACTATAATTAGACTTTTTTCAATTTTAAAAGTTATGCCATTGGGTGCTTCAAAAATAACAGGATGCGAAAATCCAAGAGCTAACGATAAATTCTTACCTACCAATTCACCCCTATAACCAACACCCACCAACTCCATTGTCTTACTCCATCCCGTAGAAACGCCTATCAGCATATTTTGAACGT
This sequence comes from Candidatus Woesebacteria bacterium RIFCSPLOWO2_01_FULL_39_23, assembly GCA_001793095.1. Classification (GTDB taxonomy): domain Bacteria; phylum Patescibacteriota; class Microgenomatia; order UBA8517; family UBA8517; genus HO2-FULL-38-9. Next base: position 119,361 of record MGHG01000012.1, on the reverse strand, counting down.
GTGATCTTGTTGTACCGAATATTGGGTCCATTGAACTGTCACCTTTAGAAGATACTTTGAGAAAACCGTCTTCTGTTTTGACATCGATTTTACCGGGGAGTCGCCTCTCCAAGTTACCTAAGGGACCGCTAACTTTTATCGCTTCTCCCCCGATTGTGACATTAACCCCCTCCGGGATTTTAATAGGTTTTTTTCCAATTCTGCTCATAGATTTAAAGTACTTCAGCTATAACCTCACCACCCAAATTATTCTTAATTGCAGTACGATTACTCATTAATCCTTTCGACGTAGACACAATTAGTATTTGAGGACCCCTATTTGCTCCCAATTCGACAGCACTATTATAAATTCTTAATCCGGGTTTAGAGACTAACCTTATAGTTATCAATACAGGTTCTTTTTTAACATAGGCAAGATCGACAATTAAAAGATTGCCATCTATTTTCACTTGAGCAATATAACCTTCTTTTTTCAAAAGTTCTGCTGTTTCCTCGATAAGACGCGTCCGTGGGACAGTCACTTTATGGCCCTTCGCCATAGCCGTATTTTTGAGTCTTATTAGAAAATCTCCAACCGGATAATTGGTCATCCCAACTCGTTTTGCTTGTTTGAGTCCTTTATTCATTTCTTTTTGTTCTATTTTGATTGTTTTATTTGGCATTTTTTAAATCTCCCTATTTTTCTCTTTATTATTTTCTCTCAAAATTCATCTTTCTTTGCCTAATTTTCACTCCTAAAGAAAGTTTGAAAAGTGTTTTACCAACTCGCTTTTCTTACACCCGGTATTTCACCCTTATTTGCATACTCTCTAAAACATAACCTACATAGTCCATATTTTCTCATATAACCTCTAGCCCTTCCACAAAGGCGGCATCTATTTGTATACCTAGTCTTATATTTTAGCTTTTTTGTTTCTCTTACTTCTTTTGTTTTAGTCGACATACGTCGTTGTTCGACCAATGCCTTCGTTACGTTTACCTATTTGAACGTAACACTCGGCTAATTGTCGACAACTCCTTTCAAAATTTCTACAAAATTTTGTAGAGAATATTACAATATTAAATAATTATGATTTTTCAAACGGCATGCCCAATAGTTCGAGTAATCTTGCTGCTTTCTTCGAGTCGTCCGTGTTTGTAACTACCGTTATTTCCATGCCTCTTGCACTAGTTTTTGATATATCTATCTCAGGAAAAACACTGTGTTCAACTACTCCTAATGTATAATTACCATGTTTATCGAAACTCTTCCTCGGAACTCCTCTAAAATCTCTTAAACGGGGAAGAATTACTGAGACTAGCTTATCGAAAAAACTATACATTCTCGCTCCCCGTAAAGTTACTTTTACCCCAACGGGCATTCCGGCTCGGATACCGAAACTGGCCACGGAAACTCTGGCCGCCCTAACTGATGGCGCTTGACCGGTTATGAGAGCCATATCGGTCTTTATTTTTTCCAGTAATTCCTTATTTTTAAGAGCATCACCTGTTCCGCTATTTACAACAATCTTGACGATTTTCGGAACTTCCATTCTATTTTTAATATCGAATTCCCCAACAAGTGTTGGAATTATCTCGTTTTCGTATTTATCTTTTAATCTTGAATTAATATTCATTTTGGTGATATTTCTTTTTTACACTTCCTGCAAAACCTGACCTTTTCATCTCCAACAAATTTAAAACCTATCCTTGTTACCTTTTTACACTTTGGGCATATAATGGCTATTTTAGAAAAAGGCATAGATCTCGGGATACTAAATATCCCACCCTTTTGGCCATCTCTCCCTTTTATGTGTTTCTTATACTCATTAATTCCGGGTATTATAGCGGTAAAACTAGTAGGGCTCAGTTTTTCAATCTTTCCTTCTCTACCCTTATCTTTTCCTGCTGTTATTTTTACTGTATCTCCGACTTTAAATTTGAGCATATTTATACTACCTCCCGCGCAAGTGAACTGATCTTCGTATAACCCTTCTCTTTTATTTCCCTAGCTACCGGACCTAATATACGCGTACCTCTTGGCAAACCCGTCTTATCGATAACTACTCCGGCATTATCGTCAAAACGGATATAGGTTCCGTCACGCCTTCTCACCTCTTTTTTGGTCCTTACAACCAACACTTTAACTTTCTCTTTATCTGCTACCGCGCCATTGGGGTCAGCTTTCTCGACGACGCAATTAATTACGTCTCCAAGAGTTGCTACCTTACCGATTTTGGAAGACATCCCAATAACCATTAGTCTTTTTGCTCCTGAATTATCGGCCGGAACCAGCATTGTTCTTAATTGAATCACATTCTCTTGTTACACAGGCTACTTATCTGATCTCGCAGATTTAGACTGTGTACTCCCCCTTTCTTTAATTGCTTTCTCCTTTGCGGATTTTTCAGCAGTTGTTTTTCCGATTATTTTAACTATTTTCCACTTTTTTGACTTACTATAAGGTTTACTTGAGACAAAATTAACCATCTGTCCAACCTCAGCTCCCAGCTCATCGTGGACATGATATTTTTTTGCCCTTACGAATCTTTTCATATAGAGCTTATGGATAACAGGTCGACTGAGCAATACTGTTGCCGTTTTAGCCATTTTTTTTGATACTACTTTACCTGTAAATATCTTCATTTTTCCTCCTTGTGAGTAAGCTGTTTCAGTCGAATTAAAGTCAATAACTGAGAAATCTCGTGTCTTATGTTCTTTGATTTTTTCAGATTTTTTTCATTGCCACTTTTAATTTGAGCCAAAGAATTATAAAGTTCGGATCGTCTTTTATCAATAAGACGCAATAATTCGGATTCCGTCTTCTCACTCAATGCAGTTAAATCTTTCTTTTTCATTAAAATTTAGGCCGCCTTCATTATTATCTTTGTTTTGACAGGCATTTTATCCGCTGCTTTCTTAAGTGCAGCAACGACCACATCTTTTGTAGCCCCAGCTACTTCGTAAATAATCTTACCTGGTCTGACCACAGCAACGTAACGGTCAATATCTCCTTTTCCGCTCCCCATTCTTTGCCCTGCAGGTCTACTTGTAACCGGCTTATCCGGAAACACTCTAATCCAAACTCTCCCTCCACGTTTTAGAGAATGTGTTATCGCGCGCCTGCCGGCTTCAATTTGCTTCCCAGAAAGCCACGTAACCTCTAATGCCTTTAAACCAAATTCACCAAAGGCAAGCTCATAACCACGTAAAGCTTGGCCTTTCCTTCGGCCTCTAAAATCTTTTCTAAATTTGCGTCTTTTTGGTTCTAACATACGTCCTTGCTTAGAGTGAAAGAGTAAAAGAGTTTAAGAGTATAAGTATTTTAAAATCATGCTCTTACACCCTTACACATTTCTACTCTGATTTCTTGTGTATATATACTTTGATACCAACATAACCCCTTTTCAAAAGCGCAGGAACTTGAGCGTAATCTATAATTTCTCTTAGAGTCTGTGATGGAATAGAGCCTTTATGGTACTTTTCAGTCCTAGAAATTTCTGCCCCGCCAATTCTCCCCGCCAAAACTATCTTTACACCCAGTGCACCTGATTGCATAACTCTCTCTATAGTCTTAGCAATTACACGACGATGGGGCATTCTTCTTTCCAAATCTGACACAATTCTTGTCGCAACCAGATAGGATGAAAGTTCGGGATCCTTGACTTCGTTTACGCGTAAATCAATTTTCATATTATCGGACTTAAGTGTTTTGGTTTTTCCTAACATGTCGATAATAAATTTTTTGATTTCTTCAATTCCCGAACCGCCTCTTCCGATTACCACACCCGGACGGGATACTGTCATTGTTACAACCATACTTTTCGGTAATCTTTCAATCTCGATACTCGTAACACCGGCTAGCTTAAGCTTATTCATCAAAGCGCGTCTCAAAGTGATATCCTCAATCAGATATTTTTTATAGGTTTTATCGTCGGCATACCAACGCGATTTCCAAGGTAAAAAAGTACCCGTTCTAAATGCTACTGGATTAACTTTCTGTCCCATATTACTCTGTCGCCTCTCCTTTCTTTGATTTTGACAAGGCTGGTAAACTCTTAATACCGGCCTTGTCATCCCGTGCAGATTTCGCTCTTTGTGAAGAGCGAACCTGCTTTTGGGACTCTTTGTCCACACCAATATCTTTCGTTGTTAGTACAACTCGTATATGGCTCATTCGTTTTTTATAAGGGTGCCAACGACCCCTTGAAACCGGCGTCCCCCTTTTAAGACGAGGACCTTCGCTAATTTGCAACTCCTTAAAAATTAACTCACTATTACTGATCCCTTTTACTTTCGCATTAGCAATGGCAGTTTTTATAACCGAGATAATAGGATCAGCCCCTCTTTTTCCAAGAAAAGGTAGTCTCTCAATAGCCGCCTCAGGACTCATTTTTCTAGCCGCGTCGGCAATTATCCTTAATTTTTTAGGCGAAATCTTAACAAATTTTTGTACTGCTTTAACTTCCATAATCTTACCCCGTTAACTCGCCCCTCCGACACGAGGATGTAATCCTCGGAAGGAGGCAAGAGTTCTTCGACGTTAAGTTTTTTCTAATAATCTCTTGACCACTTGCCCATGTCCTCTGAATGTTCTGGTCGGAGAAAATTCGCCAAGTCTGTGACCTACCATGTCTTCAGTTACAAAAACGTTGATGAACGTTTTACCGTTATGAACATTGAAATATTTATTTACAAATTCAGGCGGTATCTGGCTATTTCTCGCCCATGTTTTTATGGGATTCTCCTTATTACCCATACCTGCCGTTACTTTCTTAATAAGGTTTTTATCTACGTATGGTCCTTTTTTAGTACTTCTGCTCATTTTAGTTTTCTAATTGATTAATGATGCGAACCAAGCTTTCTCCTTTGGACAATTAATTTATCAGAATATTTTCTTTTTCTTCTGGTATTCCCGACCGCCGGCTTCCCCCAGGGAGTTTTAGGATATTTTAGACCGACACCGCTTCTTCCTTCTCCGCCTCCATGAGGGTGAGAATGAGGATTTTGGGCAGTTCCTCTCACAGAAGGTCGAATTCCTCGCCTCCTCATTATTCCCGCTTTTCCAACATGCTCTGAACGCGCCTCAGAATTACCGATCTGGCCGACACTTGCCCAACTTTGCGGAGGAAATCTCCTGATTTCTCCGGATGGCAGCTTAACCAGAATATAATTCTCCTCTTTTCCCTGAACAACTGCAACCGAACCCGCTCCTCTTACCAACTGTCCTCCGGCTCCAGGTGTCACTTCAATTGCATGAATTTGAGTCCCAGCCGGAATTTTAACTAAAGGTAGGGCATTACCGGGATCAATGGGTGCATTTTCAGAAGCAATAACTTTCCTCCCAAGTTCCATTCCTAAGGGCGAGATAATATATGCTTTATCGCCGTCATCATAATGTATCAGTGCTATATATGCGTTTCTATTGGGATCAGCCTCAATTGAGACAACTTTACCCCAAACATCTCTCTTACTGCGTTTAAAATCAACATCCCGATAATACCTCTTTTGTCTTCCTCCCTGATGCCTGACGCTCACACTTCCGCTGGAGTCACGACCGGAGTGTTTTCGCAGTATTGTTTTTAATTTTCCCATATTATTTTCCTTTTTTAACTTCGAATAGATCTATGCGCTCTTTTGCCCGTAAAGTCACAATAATCTTTTTTTTCGGATGAATTACCCGCTTTCTACCTGTATAAATTCGTTTTACTTCACGCTTAAATATCATTGTGCGTATGTTCGTTACATGAACTGAAAATACGCGTTCAACTAATTCTCTCGCCTGATATTTAGTTAAGCCTGGCTCCACATAAAAGGTATAATCTCCCTTTTTAGCAGCTTCTAAACTTTTTTCTGTCAAAACGGGTTGTATTATCATATATGTCGATTTATACGGACTTTTTTACTTATTTCACTGATTTTTTAACTGGCTTTACTGTTTTTTTTCTATTTACCACTACCTTAGCCTTAGTTACTTTTTTGATACTTTGCTTAGCGGCAGATTTGGAATCAAATATTCTTTTATCCAAAATCATAGTTCCGCCAAAATAAACTTTATATGCATTAAGATCTTTATAGTCTACTGTTTCAATGTTTTTTATATTCCGTAGTACTAAAATTACACTTTTATCATTTCCTGCTAAAACAACTGTCGTATTGGATTTTTTATCTCCGCATATTTTATCAATAAGAGCTTGTGCAACTTTTGTTTTCTTGAGTGTCGAGAATCCATCAACGACAAATAAACTATCCTGACTCAGTTTTAGGTTGAGGGCGATTTTTAAAGCTTTAAGTCGTAATTTATCTGATAATTTTAGTTGCCTTTTTACACCCTTAGGGCCATGGGTTACACCGCCTCCGACAAAAATAGGGGCACTTTTTGCTCCGTGCCTCGCCCCTCCAGTTCCTTTTTGTCTATAAATTTTACGGGTGGATAAAGCAACTTCCCCCCTACTTTTAACTCTGGCTAAACCGGGGTGACTCCTGTCTTCATACACATGAATCGCTTGTGCAAGAAGTTTCAAATTCAGCTTTTCATCAAAATCTTTCGGTAATTCAAAGTTACCTTTTTTAACTCCCGTATCAGAAAATAAAGTTACTTTAGCCATATTTATTTCTCCTCAACGCTTTCGCTTTTCGTTTCAGCCTTTGCAGCAGATCCTTCAGCGCCCTCGGTATCTACTCCTTCTTGAATCTGAACCTCCGGCACTTCCTCAACTAATTCATCCAATTTGCCTGACGCAATCTTTTTTATTTTTAATAAACCACCGATTGAACCCGGTATGGAACCCGAAATTGCCATTTTACCTCCATCTTTATCGACTTCGACAACAATTAAATTTTTAATTGTGACAGTATCACTACCCATACGACCGGCCATATGTTTACCCTTATAAACGCGCCCGGGAGTCGTTCCTTGGCCGATAGATCCAGGAGCTCTTTGTCTGTCACTTTGACCGTGAGTTTTGGGACCGCCGGCAAATCTCCATCTTTTAACAACTCCTGCAAAACCCTTTCCTTTTGAGGTTCCCGTCACTGTTATTACGTCCCCTTTTTTAAACACGTCAGTTAACGTTATGACATCTCCTACTTTTACATCCGGATCAGAATTGAGTTTAATTTCTCTTAAGTATCTTGGCATTCTATTTTTTGTTATTAGTTCTGAGTTATTAGTTATTTTTCTGAAGTGTCCGCGAAGTGAATTGGAAATATTTTTAGTTTTTTTGTCACCGTACCCGACTTGAACTGCCCAATAACCATCACTCTCCGGCTTTTTAATTTGCGTAACAATACATGGACCGGCCTTAACCCATGTAACGGCCACCCGTGTACTTTCGACAAAGGTCGCACCCATTTTATCTTTGGTAGCTAAAATTGTATTCAACATAAGTTGTTGCGTTATTTCTATTAATTTGTGCAACAAAAAAGGCGCCAGAAGCGCCCTAACTAAATCGGCTCTCTAGCAATTCTAATCGTGGCTATGTATGACGGCCCACCTCCACTGGATAGCAATTATACAAAAATAAAGCCAGCTTAGCAACCTTCAACAATTGACTTTGGTTATTGTCTGCTCTATTATACTGGGTACTAAATATGACAGCTGAAACTACTCATGAAAAGTCCACTCGTGGCGGTTGTTTAGATGCTTTTATAAAATTATCGACCTTTGGAGTTTTCGGTGTCGAAACCACAATTAAATATGAGGATCGCGAACCAACATTGTCTCAAAAAATTTACCCTAAAGCGAGGTTTTTAAGACCATCGAATAGCATTTACAAGGATGGCTCGATAGAAGTAACTGGATTCCGAAGAAGAATTATAAAAAAATAAATAACCCTCTAAAGCTATTTACTCACGTCTCAGGTTTTATCAAAGCAAGAAATTCACGATTTTTGCCTTTTTCACCTAAAAGCGGTGATTCGACAAGCTTGTCAACTTTTCCACCCACATTTCTAATGTCTTCCTGTACTGCCTGCAATACTTGTTCTACCTGTCCTACCTTTAATTTCCCTCTTCCTAATTCATAATGCGGTTTGATAAGTGTCACAATAGTTCCACCGTCTGTTAAATTATTGAAGGCATTGGGTAAAATATCCTTCTGCTTTGTCCAACCGACATCTATAGTTATTAGATCAACTTTTTCGGGTAACACCACATGCATGGCGTTTGTCCGTTCTATTACCACAACTCTGGGGTCGTTGCGAAGGTTCCAGGCAAGTTCGCCATAAGCAGTATCTACGGAATAAACTTTCTTAGCGCCGTTTTGGAGAAGACAATCAACAAAACCGCCGGTTGAACTTCCGAAGTCGGCACACATCAAATCTTTAACTGATATCTTGAATTTATCTAAAGCGAATTGAAGTTTTTCCCCCGCCCTAGATGCGTATCTATTCATCTTTTATAATGCCTTCTGATATTAGAAAATTCTTTAAGTCTTTTTGCCTATCTTCGGAAAAATAATCAAGCACCTTCGGAACAGCACTCAATAAACCTTTAAGTAAATTTACATCTTCCTCGTTTGGTTTTTCACCCTCCTGACGTTGAAATCTTATATGAAACATCAAACTATTAAATGTGTGTTGAACGTGATATTCAAATGCATCAATATCTATATCTGGAGAATCAGATCCGTTAACAATATTTTCTATAATCTTCCTATAAAGAGGTCTACCAGTTAAAATCTCTCGACTCATTTACATTTTTATTTCTATACTTACGCCTGCCGGGAGGTCGAGATTGGAGAGGGAATCAATTGTTCTATTTGAAGGGTCAATAATATCGATAAGTCTTTTGTGCACCAAGACCTCAAAATGTTCCTGAGCATTTTTTATACCACGGGAAGTCGAGGGAACAACCGATATTAAAGTTCTTTTTGTGGGTAAGGGGATCGGACCTATGATCTTGGCTCCTGTTGCAATTGCAACATCCAATATCTTAGCAGCCGCCTCGTCAATTACGCGGTGATCATAACTTTTAAGCTTGACTCGAAGCCTTCCTGCTGCCATAAGTCCGTTAAAGTGCGTAGTCGCTTCTATAAACGACTAAATTAAACAAGTATCTTAGAAATTACTCCTGCTCCGACCGTACTTCCGCCCTCACGGATAGCAAATCGGAGTCCTTCTTCAGCTGCAACCGGTTGAATTAATTTTACTTTCATCTTGGCGGAATCTCCAGGCATAACCATTTCAATACCCTCCGGAAGCGTAACTTCACCGGTTACGTCAGCCGTTCGGATAAAAAACTGCGGTTTATAACCTGTAAAGAACGGGGTGTGGCGTCCGCCTTCTTCCTTTGAGAGGATATAGACTTCGGCTTCAAACTCAGTATGGGGAGTGACAGATCCTGATTTTGCTAAAACCTGGCCTCTTTCAACGTCATCCTTTTCAATTCCTCGAAGCAGTACCCCGACATTGTCTCCTGCTTCGGTAAAATCAAGGGTTTTTCTAAACATTTCAAGACCCGTAACCACGCTCTTTCTTGTATCTTTAAGACCGACTATCTCAATTTCCTCATTAAGATTAAGTTTACCTCTCTCAACTCTACCGGTCGCAACGGTTCCTCGACCTTTAATCGAAAAAACGTCTTCAACAGGCATCAGGAATGGTTTATCAACTTCGCGCTTTGGCTCAGGAATATATTCATCGACAGTTTTCATCAGCTCCACAATTTGCTTTTCGGCTTCAGCGTCGCCTTCCAAAGCTTTAAGAGCTGAAACTTTTACAATCGGAACCTCATCACCCGGGAATTGATATTTCTTAAGAAGATCACGGATATCAGATTCGACCAGCTCGACTATTTCAGGATCGTCAACTGCATCAATCTTATTGAGTGCAACAACAATCGCAGGAACGTTAACCTGTCGGGCTAAAATAACGTGCTCTCGTGTTTGGGGCATAGGACCATCCGGAGCTGAAACGACCAAGATGGCGCCATCCATCTGGGCTGCACCGGTAATCATGTTTTTAATGTAATCTGCATGCCCAGGAGCATCAATGTGTGCATAGTGCCTTTTCTCTGTTTCGTACTCAACGTGGGTAATATTAATCGTAACTCCTCGTTCTTTCTCTTCGGGAGCATTATCAATTTCGTCAAATTTATAAGCCTTAGTTTTATTACCTGGTTGTTTTGATAGAACAGTAGTAATTGCGGAAGTTAGAGTTGTTTTTCCATGGTCGACATGGCCAATGGTTCCGACATTGACATGGGGCTTATTTCTTTCAAATTTTTGTTTTGTATCTCCAGCCATAAATATATTTTAGAGTATAAGAGTGAAAGAGCAAGAGGGTAAAAGAATCTAACCTACTTGCCTCTCCAAACACAAACCACGCTTAGCGTGGTAGTGAGCGTATTATATTAGCCTCACTTATTTAGTGTCAATAGGCAGTTAAAATACTCTTATACCGCTACTTTTCCACTCTTGGCTACAATTTGCTCAGCAATATTTTTCGGCACCTCTTCATAATGGGATGGTTCCACAAACGCGCGGGCTCGGCCTTGCGAAATTGAGCGCAGTTTTGTTGCATAGCCGGAAAGCTCAGCTAAAGGAGCAACTGCGTAAATAAAGGTTTCCACACCTTTTTTCTCTGTACCCTGAATTTGTGCACGTTTACTCGATAAATCACCTATTACATCGCCCATAAATTCCTCAGGAGTTGCAACCTCGACCTTCATAATAGGCTCGAGTAGGATCATGTCCGCTCTTCTTGCGGCATCTTCGACTGCCATCGATCCGGCTATTTTAAATGCAATATCCGAAGAATCAACATCGTGATAAGTTCCGTCGTAAACTGCGACAAAAATGTCCGTCATCGGAAATCCCGCCATAATACCCTTTTCAAGTTTTTCTTTTACTCCTTTTTCAATTGGTGAAATGAATTCGGCAGGGATCGATCCGCCTTTAATTTCTGATTTGAATTCGTAACCTTCTCCTCTACCTTTTGGTTCTACTCTAACGAAACAGTGGCCATACTGTCCCCGGCCTCCGGTTTGCCTGATGTATTTGCCCTCTCCTTGAGACGTTTTTTTGATCGTCTCTTTATATGCAACTTGAGGTGAACCCGTATTTGCATTTACTCCGAATTCCCTCTTCATACGATCAACTAAAATTTCAAGTTGAAGCTCTCCCATGCCTGAAATAATTGTTTGGGCTGTTTCCATATTCGATTTGATTCTAAAAGTCGGATCCTCATCCGAAAGTTTTTGAAGAGCCATGCCCATCTTTTCCTGATCGCTTTTTGTAGCAGGTTCAATGGCAAGTGATATCACGGGTTCGGGGAATGATATGGATTCAAGAATAATTGGTGCGTTAGGGATACTTAATGAATCACCGGTTGAAGTGTCTCTAATACCGACAACGGCAACAATCTCTCCCGTAAACGCTTCCTCAACTAGCTCTCTTTGGTCGGCATGAAGAAGAACCAATTTACCGATTCTTTCTTGTTTCTGTTTACTAACGTTGTAAATAACTTCACCAGCCTTGATTTTGCCTGAATAAATCCTGATATAAACTAGTCTTCCAACGTGGGGATCGGTTACTACCTTGAAAGAGAGTGCGCTGAAAGGCGCATCGTTTTTTGCTTCCCGGGTTTCTTTTTCACCGGTTTTCGGATTGACTCCTGCTACGGGTGGAAGATCCGCGGGAGAGGGTAAATATTCAACCACTGCATCAAGAAGCAGCTGCACCGTAGCCATCCGATTGTCTCCTCCCAGAATCGGGAAAAATTTACCTGCTACCACACCAGCTCTAATTGCCTTTTTCAAAGACGCTTCATCGGGCTCTTGGCCTTCGAGATATTTTGTAAGGGCTTCATCGTCAAATTCAGAAACGGCTTCAATCAGTTCATGGCGATATTTTTTCGCAGTTTCGATGAGATCTGCCGGTATCTCTTCCTCCGCCAACTTATTATCCTCGATTGCTTTATAAGTAAAAGCTTTCATTTTAATCAAATCAATAACACCCCGAAGAGAGTGTTCGATCCCGATTGGATATTCGATTGGAGCAGCATTTGCACCTAAACGTTCTTTAATCGACCTGATACTTCCTTCAAAGTCGGCACCAATTAGGTTTAGTTTATTCAAAATACAAATTCTGGGAACTCCGTACCTATCAGCCTGTCTCCAAACCGTCTCAGATTGGCTCTCAACCCCCGTTCTTCCGTCAAAAACCATAACAGCTCCGTCCAAAACCCTAAGAGATCTTTCAACCTCGGCAGTAAAGTCAATATGACCGGGAGTGTCAATAATATTAATTCTGTAGTGGCCGTTGGGAATATTGGAACCTGTTTGCAGATCCCAAAATGTCGTAATTGCAGCCGAAACAATCGTAATTCCCCGCTCTCTTTCTTGTGCCATCCAGTCAGTTACGGTAGTTCCCTCATCAACTGAACCTTGCTTATAAGTTTTACCCGTTTCGAAAAGAATACGCTCGGTAGTCGTCGTTTTACCGGCGTCAATATGGGCAATAATCCCGATGTTTCGGATTTTATCCATAGGGACATCACGGTCTTTTGTGACCGCCATAATCATCGCTGACTTTTTCTTGACTGCTTGTACTGGCATAGTTAATAGAGTAAAAGAGTGAAAGAGTAGAAGAGCTTAAGCCGATCAAACTCTTCTCGAATTCCCCATACTTTACACAATAAACTGCTTCCTAATGAAGCAGTTCACCTTAGACAATCATATTTTATCTAATATCAAAATCGTACTCTGTAGGTTTCAAACCGCAAAGTGGACATGCTTTGGGATATTTACTGGCTATAATAGCACCGGCAACATTATCCGCCGGGTGTGGAACCCTAACAGATGATACTTCCCGCCCCTTCATAGGACATTTCTTTTTTCCCAACCCTAATTCCGCTTTTAATTCCATTAACTTAAAACCTTCTCCTCGAGGAGCTCGACACTTAAAAGTTGCATCTACCAACCATCCCCATTTTTCCGGATCATTTCCATATAATTTATAAACGCGCTGTAAATTTTCGCTATAACACCCCTGAATTCTCTGTTCTAAATTTTCCATATAAGTAATATTTTTACCATCTGAAGTGGGCGAAGGCGCGGTTGGCTTCGGCCATTCTTTCCATATCAATCTTCTTTTTAACTGCAAGACCTTCACTTTTAGCCGCATCTTTAAACTCCGCTGCCAGTTTCTCCGCAAAAGTTCTAAATTCGCTATTGCTTCTTCCTTGGGCTGCTCCTATTATCCATCTTATTGCTAAAGATTCCTTCCTCGTTCCCCGTACCGGGATTGGAACTTGATAGGCTGCGCCTCCGATTCTTCTTGGACGAACTTCCATCCCAGGTTTTACATTTTCAATTGCCTGGGAAAAAATTTTAACAGGATCCTCCCCCTCACTTTTAATAAGTTCGAAGCTTCTGTAAATTTCTTTTTGAGCTGTACTTTTTTTCCCATCGCGCATCGCCCTATTAATAAACTTGGTAATTAGCCTATTTTTATATATAGGGTCTGGTTCTGTTTGTCTTACTTTTACTGATCCTCTTCTTGGCATGATAATAGCTAACAACTTAAATGTTAAAACTAAGAACTAAATTCAGTTTTGCGTTTTGAGTTCTAAGTTTTGAGTTAATACAATCCGAAAGGGAATTAGGCCGACGCTTCGCTCGCACCAGCTACACTACTAGCTGGAGCAATGGTTGTTCTAACTGCACCTTCCTTCTTGGAACCATATCTGCTTCTTGATGTTTTCCTGCCTACAACTCCTGTTGTATCATACTTGCCACGGACTACTTGATACTTTACACCAGGTAAATCTTTTACACGGCCGTAGCGAACCATGACAATTGCGTGCTCGGATAATTCATGTCCTTCACCCGGAATATAAGCAGTTACTTCTTGCTTATTTGACAAGCGTACTCGGCATACCTTACGTAAAGCAGAATTCGGTTTTTTCGGCGTCATCGTTCGCACTTGCAAGACTACCCCTCTTTTAAATGGAGATGAATTTTCTCCAAAACGTCGATCCTTGGCATTAAACCACCGTCTCAGAGCCGCCTTTTTGCTCTTTTTGACGATGCTTTTTCTCCCACGTCTTACTAGTTGTGATATCGTTGGCATGATAATAGCTAACAACTTAAATGTTAAAACTAAGAACTAAATTCAGTTTTGAGCTTTGAGTTATTAGTTGACCCCAGTATTGTACTAAAGAATTAAGCTGAAGGCAATTGAGCCCGCTCTTTAGTCACCGGAATAAGTCGACCTATAATTACATTCTCTTTGAGCCCAATCAGTTTATCTTCGCGTCCTAAAGCTGCTGCGTTTGTCAAGACATCAGTTGTTTGCTCGAATGATGCAGCTGATAGCCAGGACTCGGTAAACAAAGCTCTTCTTGTAATACCAAGAATAACTTGTTGAGCAGAAGCTGGTTCCCCGCCCGCTGCCAATACTTTTTCATTTTCTTCTTCAAAGAAAGCTTTGCCGACTAGCTCACCCGGAAGAAGAGGGGTATCACCCGACGTCACAACTCTGACCTCATCACTCATCCTTCTAATCGTGACCTCAAAATGCTTATCGTGGATTGCTATTCCCTGACTCTCATATACTTCCTGGATTTCATTAACTAAATATTCCTGTGCGGCATGAAGCCCCTTAATAGAAAGAATTTCTTTTATATCAAGGTATCCTTGTGCAAGAGGCGTTCCGGAATCTATTAGATCTTTATCGCTGACTGCAAGTTTAATAGTTTTAGGAATTATATATTGTCTTTCCTCTTTTGGCCTTGAACCTGTTGATGTAACTGTTACTTTCCAACCCTCATCACCTTCACTGACTCTTACTTTACCGGCAATTTCAGATAACGGAGAAAGAACTTTTGGTGTTCTCGCTTCAAAAAGTTCTTCAACGCGGGGTAAACCTTGTGTTACGTCGAGTCCGACAATACCAGCGGAATGCTTTGTTTTTAACGTAAGTTGAGTTCCAGGTTCACCGATTGATTGGGCTGCAATAACTCCGACGGGGGTTCCGATTTCGACCATGTCTTTATTAGACAGATCTCGACCGTAACAAGTCGAACACATGCCATATCTTGATTGACAAAGAAGGGGTGATCTGACAACTACCTCATTAACCTTTTCTTCCTCTATTTTTCGTAACTCATCTTCACCTAAAAGTTCGCCTTTTGCGAGAATTACCTTGCCTCTGCGGGTCTTAATATCTTCAGCCAATATTCTTCCCGAAATCCTATTCAAGAAGACTTTAGGCCTATCTTGTCTCAATATAATAAGACCATCCTTCGTTCCACAATCGACAGATCTAATAATTACATCGTGGGCAACATCAACTAGCCTCCTTGTCAGATAACCAGCATCGGCAGTCTTAAGTGCCGTGTCTGTCAAACCTTTCCTTGAACCTCTGGAGGAAGTTACATATTCGAATACCGACAATCCCTCACGGAAATTAGATTTAATTGGAAGTTCGACAATCTTTCCGAGTGGGTCAACAATTAAACCTCTAATTGCTGCTAACTGTTTTACTTGATCTCTCGAAGCACGACCAACTTTTGCATCGATAACTATCCTAATTGGAGAGGTCTCATCCAACATTTCCCAGGTTTTATCTGCCAATTCCTCCGTGACTTCAATCCAAACTTCTTGAATAAGTCTTTTCTTTTCCGCAAGTGTAATAAGGCCCTGTGCAAAATTCTTTTCATGTTCAGCTACTCTTTTATCTGCTTCTTTTAGGATTTTCTCTTTTTCCGGAAGTACTTTTGCATCAAAAATTCCGAAGGATAGCCCTGAAACTGTTCCTCCCATAAATCCTAAGTCTTTGACTGCATCGATCATTTCCACAACCTCGCCTGTTTCTTTGGTTTTATAAGCTCTGGAAAAAAGCTGTTTAATAATGCCTGAAGTTACCGCTTCGTTAATAAACCCAAAATCACTAGGTAAACTCTCGTTGAACAAAATCCTTCCGACTGTTGTATCCATAAACTCACCGTTTAGTCGGACTGTAACAAGTTGTCTAAGCTCTATTTTTTTGCTTTGGTAGGCGAGAATAGACTCTTCTTTGTCACTTAGAATCGAGTCAAATGCTTTTATTCTAGGATCAATACTTGTTAAATAATAGACACCTAATGCCATTTCTTTACTCGCGGGGGTCGCTATCGGACTTCCGTCAGCCGGTCTAAGCAAATTTTTCTCGGGAAGCATCAGATTAATCGCCTCGTTTATCGCCTTTTTAGATAAAGGAATGTGAACCGCCATCTGGTCTCCGTCAAAGTCGGCGTTGAAACCCGAACAGATAGCCGGATGAAGCCTAATAGCAGAGCCTTCAATAAGTAGGGGATAAAATGCCTGAATAGAAAGTTTATGCAGCGTCGGTGCACGATTTAAGATTACGGGATGATTTTTAGTTATCTCTTCCAAAATGTCGAATACCTCAGGAGGTCTCCTCTCGAGCATATTTTTGGCGCTTTTCACATTTGGAGCGACACCTCTTAAAATCATCTCTCTCAGAACAAACGGTTTAAACATCTCCAATGCCATCTCTTTAGGAAGACCGCATTGATTAAGCTTCAGCTCAGGCCCTACTATAATCACGGATCTACCAGAATAATCTACACGTTTTCCAAGCAAATTCTGTCTAAATCTACCCTGTTTACCCTTGAGCATATCGGAAAGACTCCTCAAAGGCTGTCGTCCTCTCCCTCTTCTTGTTGCTTTTCGCTGCGAAGCATCAATCAAGGAATCCACTGATTCCTGAAGCATTCTTTTCTCATTTCTAAGAATAATTTCAGGAGCTCCAAGGCCAATCAGATGCTTTAGGCGGTTATTTCGATTTATAACTCTTCTATAAAGATCGTTCAGGTCGCTTGTAGCAAAACGGCCGCCGGAAAGTTGAACCATCGGACGTAAGTCAGGAGGTAATACCGGTAAGACTTTTAGTATCATCCAAGCGGGTGACACTTTTGCTCTTCTCATACCGTCAACCAGCTTTAACCTTTTTGCAAGTTTTATATATTTTGCACTAACTCCTTTGGAGTCATTAATTTCGGTTCTTAAGTTAGCTGTCAGTTCTTCAAGATTGACTTTTTCAATTGCGGCCATGACGGCGTCGGCACCCATTTTAGTTTCAAAGAAATTGGCTGCACCATATGCCGAAAGTTGATCGTATTCCTCCTCGGACAATATTGAAAATCTCTTCAATCCCTTAATTAAAGAAATTAAACCCTCAAATAACTCGTCTGTTCTTAATGTTGTAGTTTTCTTCTCTTCCAAAAGAGTTGTTTCTTTCTTGCGCTCTTCAAGTTCGATCTCAGAAACTGCCAGCGACAATTGCTCTTTATTTTTTATTTTCTTTTCAGCTTTTACTTTCTCTTGATCACTTTTAGACTTCAACTCTTCGATTCTGGCATCATAAGTTTCTTTAAGCTCTTTTTGTCTCTCTATTCTCGCCTTATCAACTGCTTCTATCGAATCTTTTTTCTTTTTCTCTTCAATTTCCAAAACAAGATATCTGGCAAAGTAGATTACCTGCTCAATTGCTCGGGGTGGAACATCAAGTATCAAAGAAAGTCTTGAAGGTGCACCTTTGAAAAACCATACATGCACGACAGATGACGCAAGGGCAATATGACCCATTCTTTCTCTCCTTACCCTTGATTGAGTTACCTCGACCCCGCATTTATCGCAAACAACACCTTTATATCTGATTCTTTTATACTTTCCGCAATAGCACTCCCAGTCCTTGGTTGGACCAAAAATCCGCTCGTCAAAAAGACCATCTTTTTCCGGCTTCAAAGTCCTGTAATTAATAGTTTCAGGCTTTGTAACTTCACCCCGACTCCACCTTCTAATGTCATCAGGCGAAGCTAGTCTGATTATAAGTGCTTTAAAATCTGTAAGGTCTCTTAATCCTTCAAATATTTCCATATTAATTTGCCTCCTCTATCTCCATGGGCCCACTTGGAGCCAATAGTTCTTTAGTTACAACTACCTCCGCACCGGCTGCTTGCGCCAGTTCAAGGCCACCCTGATCCAAGGTTTGTGTTTCTTCCCGATATACCCCGCCCAGTGCTTCTATCGAAAGACCGAGGGAATTAAGCTCACGAACTAAAACCCTGAAGCTTTCGGGAATTGTAGCCTCGGGAATATCTACACCCTTAACAATTGCCTCAAATGCACGTGCCCTGCCCGAAATATCATCGCTTTTTATTGTTAACATCTCCTGAAGCACATATGCAGCTCTATGAGCTTCTAATCCCCAAACTTCCATTTCTCCAAGCCTCTGACCTCCCATTTGAGCCTTTCCTCCAAGAGGCTGTTGCGTTACCAAAGAATACGGACCAGTTGATCGTGCGTGAGTTTTATCCTCAACCATGTGCGTGAGTTTAAGAATGTAGCCGATTCCAACAACAGTATCCTCTTTAAATGCTTCTCCGGTTTTACCATCGTAAAGGCGAGTTTTCCCCGTGAGCGGAAGGTGCGCTTTTTCAAGCTCTTTAAGAATTTGGTCTTCAGTTACTTTATCAAATACAGGCAGTTTTGCCTTTTCTTCCAACTTCAATAATGCCCAACCTAAGTGCGTTTCCAGAAGCTGACCAAGGTTCATTCTTGCAAGAACTGATAGCGGAGAAATAATTATATCTACAGGTGTTCCATCCGCCAAATACGGCATATCCGATATTGGCATAATCTTTGCAATGACACCTTTATTTCCATGCCTACCGGCGACTTTATCCCCTACCATAATTTTTCTAATCTGTGCAACTTTAACCAACACCCTTTTAATAACACCCGGGCCCAGTTCGTCGCCCTTATCACGGTCTAAAATTGAAACTCCGATTATTATGCCTTTCTCTCCATGGGGAACTCTCAAAGATGTATCTCTGACCTCACGTGCCTTTTCTCCAAAAATTGCCCTCAAAAGACGCTCTTCTGAGGTGAGTTCGGTTTCTCCTTTGGGTGCAATTTTTCCGACCAATATATCATTCGGTCCCACCTCAGCTCCGACAACAATTATCCCGTCTTCCGCCAGGTTGGCTAGGTCTCCCTCGGATACATTCGGAATATCGCGCGTGATTTCTTCCGGACCAAGTTTTGTATCTACAACATCTGCTTCGTATTCTTCAATATGGATTGATGTCAATAAATCTTCTTTAACCACCCTGTCCGAAATCAAAATGGCATCTTCAAATCCATAACCCTCCAATGACGTGTATGCAACCACAAGGTTTCTACCCAACGCAAGCTCTCCACTATCAATAGCCGGTCCGTCTGCCAAAAGATCTCCTTTTTTAACCTTTGCTCCAACCATTACTCTTGCCCTCTGGTTATAGCAAGTCGAATGAGCTGTCTTTTTAAATTTGGAAAGCAGATAAACTTCTCTTTTCCCGCCGTCAATTAATTCTATGTCCTCGCTTATCTCAAGCTCATCAGCTTTTTTATCGAGATCCAAAATAATTTTTTCTGCGTCGACGTAACTCACTTTACCGCTACGGCGGGCATATACGCTTCTACTCATCCCTTTAGCTATATCCTCCTCCATGCCAGTTCCTACAATCGGTGACTCCGGTAATACCAATGGAACCGCCTGGCACTGCATATTGCTACCCATAAGTGCACGGTTACCCTCGTCATGTGACAAAAAAGGGATAAGGGAAGCCGATGTTCCGACAACTTGTCTTGGCGTTAAATCAATCAAGTCAACCAAATCAACAGGACCCTCGGAAACAGTACCTTGAAACCGGAAAGGCAATCTCTCTTCGTTAATATAACCCCAGTTATCTATTTCAATTCCGGAGTGGGTTATGTGATATTGTTCCTCATCATCAGCAGTCAGATAAACTACTTCGTCTGATACTTTGACTTTTGTTTTCCCATTTTTCTTAATTTTTTCCACTTTCCTATAAGGGGTTTCAATAAAACCGTATTCGTTTACTTTGGCATAAAGAGCAAGATAAGTTACGAGCCCAATATTTGGACCCTCGGGAGTTCTGACCGGATCGATTCTCCCGTATTGTGAAGAATTTACGTCACGAATCGAAAAAGAAGCCCTCTCTCTATTAATGCCTCCCGGACCAAGAACCGAAATTCTTCTCAGATTATCCAGTTCAGAAAGGGGATTCGTATCATCAAGTATCGTTGATAGCTGATTGGAACGGAAGAACTCATTAAGGGAAGCTATAAGCGGCCTTGCATTAATAAGGTTTGAGGGAACCGGCTTATCATCAGGAGATATCAAGCTCATTTTCTCCTTAACAGAGCGCTCCAGTCTTAAAAGTCCTATTCTGAAAGCGTTTGTAGCTACGAGTTCGCCAACTCTTCTCAATCTTCTGTTTGAAAGGTGGTCAATATCATCGGCTCTTCCTTTTCCGTTCTGTAAATTAACAAGGTATTTTAGTGTACCAACCACATCGTGACGTGTAAGAATCCAGTTATCTTTAAAGTTAGGAACCGAAAGTCCGAATCTTTTATTTATTTTAAATCTTCCGACACTACCCAAATCATACCTTTTGTGATCAAAGAAGAGTCCTGTGAAGAGGTTTTCTGCATTATCCAACAAAACCGGCTCACCAGGTCGCATTTTTCGATAAATTTCCAGTAGCGCTTCGTCGCGATTTTTGGAAGGATCTTTCGCAACTGTAGCGGCTATATATCTATGGAGATTATCCGTATCTTCACCTTTAAAAAGATTTACAATTTCCTCATCACTCTCAACACCGATTGCTCGCAGAAACGCTGTAGCAATTACCTTTCTTCGTCTATCAATTCTAGCAGCCAGAACGTCGTTTCTACCCACCTCAAACTCTAACCACGAACCCCTGAGTGGTCTTACTTCAGCTTTGTAAAGCATTCGACCAGTTGAGACATCAAGCTCACCCGAGAAATATATTCCGGGGCTTCTTACTATTTGGTTTATAACAGTGCGCTCAATTCCATTTATAACAAAGGTTCCACGCGAAGTCATTTGAGGTAAATCCCCCAGAAAAACCTCCTGAGAAACTTCTTTGCCGGTTCTTTTATTTATTAATGTTGCAGTTATTTTAAGAGGTGCTGAGAAGGTAATGCCTTTTTCCTGACATACGCGGGAAGTTACTTTTGGTGTTCCCATTACAGGATTACCGAGTGTAATTCTCCAATTTTTACCGGTGAAATCATCTATTGGAGATAAGTCTGATAGCTCTTCTTCTATGCCTTTTTCTATAAACCAATTCCACGACTCCTTTTGTATTGATATTAAATCTAGTTCAGGTAAGTTAGATTCAATCTTACCAAAGTTTCGGCGGGTGGAATTTTTAGGCATTATTTTGAATTTTTAATTTTTTTCACCGAAAAAACCCAAGAGTATTCTTGGGATAATAATACGAGCGTAACTAAGTACGCCTAGGAGGCATTATATAATACCAAGTCAATTAGTCAAGTCACAATTGAGAGCGAGATTGTGTGGGGTCAAGTCCCGAAGTGCTTACTTTCCCAGATATTTTCTGACATTTTCGTTATGTTCCGCAAGCGTCTTTGCATAGTGAATATTTCCTTCGGGATCATGTATATAATAAATGTATTCTGTATCTGCCGGTTTTACAGCAGCTTCAATAGACGACAGGCCTGGATTGGAAATAGGAGAAGGCGGTAACCCCTGATATTTATATGTATTGAAAGGCGAATCAATCTGCAAATCTTCCAAAGTAAGTATTGGCCACCAATCATTACATTTAGCATTTAGAATTTGGCATTTAGCATTTGATACTGCGTATTGAACTGCTGCGTCAGCTTGAAGTGCCATTCCAATATTGAGCCTATTCATTAAAATACCCGCTACAATCGATCTTTCTTCTCCGATTTTAGTTTCCCTCTCTATAATTGAAGCAAGAGTTACAATCTGATTCCAGTTTAACTTTGATGTAGCAGTACTTTTTATATCTTTTGTTTTCTTGTCAAAAGTGTCTCTCATAGAGGAGATAACCATCGAAGCATTAGCCTCGCGAGGAAAAAGATAAGTATCAGGAAATAAATAGCCTTCGGAACTTTTAGAAGCAGAAATAAATTCCTGACGAAATTCTTCCGCCTCCTCCCCCTCTTTTCCCAAACCTTGTATAAATCGCTCGGCAATTTCTTCATGTCTCAATCCTTCAGGAACAGTCACCCATAAATCTTTTGGGCCTTTAGTCAGGAGGGTTACAATCTCGGGAATAGCGGCCGACTCCGTAAGGCTATAACGCCCGGCTTGAATATCCTCCGCTTTGCCTTTAAATTGAATGTAGAACTTGAAAGCCAATGGACTTCTGATCAAACCTTGCTTGTAAAGTTCTTGGGCAATCTGTGTTGCTCCTCTGCCTTTTGCGACTACAAAATCCTTTGTTTCTTTATCAGTTGACACCGGCTGTGAATTGTTTTTCCACCAAAAGAAAGATCCAGTCGCCGCAATAATTACTAAAAAAATCAGTAGAATAGGGACAAGAAACACTTTTCTGAACTTCATGAAATTGAGTATAACAGATTATCAGATCACTCTGAAAACTCAGCCAACCAGAAATCCGGAATATCTGATAATCAGAAAGTCTGGATTTTTGGTAGAATTTATGTATGTTAAAAGATGTTACTGATTTACATGTATATAATTTATCTCTGGAAAATCTTAAAGATTTATATGAATTTCTACAAAAAGTACCTCTAAGTGAAATGGATTCAGTACGTAATTCGAAGAGGGCTGGAAAATCTGTACCAACAAATCTAGCTGAAGGCTGAGCTAAAAGAAATTCTGAAGCAACCTTTAAACATCATTTAAAAATATGTATTGGCTCATCGGATGAAGTAGTAACCCATATAAGAACCGTCGTTATTGCTGTACCCCGATTAAATGACGATGGTAAAATAATTGAAGACAAATATATAGTCTTATCCAAACGATTAAATAGATTACATAAAGTCTGGAAATCCAGCAAATTCTGATTTTCGTATTAGCCGATCATCTGACAGTCTGAGTAATCTGAGTTTTCAGGTTCTCTGAACCTATACTTCTTCCAGGAGAGCTCGACGGTATTTATTAGTTTTGGTATCGTGAATATAGATTCGTCCGCACTCGCAGGTTACTTTCTCGGTTCCATCGCGCTTTACGCTCTTTTTATTTAAAAGAGGTTTTCCACAACCAACACATCTTCCTTGCGAGAGTAGCCAAGCTTGAATCGGGGCAATTACATCCTTGAGCATATATTTTAGTATAACACAATTTTAAGAAGTAAATATCAAACCATTCTAAAAAAACAATCTGAAGGTGCTCTGTAATTTAAATCACATTCTTCAACTACCTTGTAAGCCTCCTGCTCAGAGAGACCCGGCTCGGCGAGGTGCCACCTTTAAAGGTTGTCTAAATATGCCTGGAGAATTAATGCTGCGGAATAGGCGTCTTCGAGTGCTTTGCGCTTTTTTCTTTTAATACCTGCTTCTATTGACAATCTTTGAGCTTCCTGGGTTGTTAATGTTTCATCCTGAAAAATAACCGGGATATTGAGTTTTTCTCCTAATTTTCTTCCGAATTCTTTTGTTTCTTCCGCCATTCTCCCCTCCGAATCCCCAATTACTACCTGCTCTACCTGTTCTACTTGCTTGTCCTCTGAAGCCTTGGCGAAAGAGGATACTACCTCTTTTACTTTCTCGATTGCATCTTCCATTGACTTTATCTTTACCACACGATAAGGTTCTGCAATTTTCGATTCCGAAATCGCAAAACCGATCTTACTCTTTCCGTAATCAATACCTAAAATTATCATACTGGTTGTATTTTAGCGCGAACAACAAGTCTTCTGGGTTTCAATGGATGTCCGGGCGGTACGCACGTAACGAGACTAATGTATGAACTGTCTGTATTTTGTTCAAGTATTTGAATATCGCTTGGCATAACCTCAAACATATCTTTTACAATATAACTGTAAGTAATTCCGTCGTATTTGACACTAAACTCATCTCCCACCTCAAGTCTGGGAAGTGTTGAAAAGATAGTCAAGTAATTTTCAGGATTGAAAAAAATAGGTAATACAGAATGTCCGAAAATTACTGTATTTCCAACTCTGCCGGGAACCGCGGTCCCGGGAATCTGTATTAAATTTTTCGATAAATCTTCCCCACCAAAATATACTCTGGCATCCTTAATTTTCAACTTAGGTATAGATAATGTGTAGAATTCGACCTCGTGAGAACCGGAGTCTTCGTCATTAATATTTTTATCAAACCAGGTTTCCGGATCCTTATAATCTTTTTCTAAAGTTCCCTTTAAGCTTTCGTTCTTAGTTAAAGGACTGATAATTGTGGGGTACTTCTGCCTAGAAGCAATCTCGTAGGAAAGAATAGGTGCAGTTACAAATACAATAAGCCCTATGCCCGTCAGACCCAAAAAAACTGCTAATAACTTTCTGGGCTTAACATTCATTACTTTTCTGCACTTACTATAACATCTATGTTTTTAGAAACTCGGGGAAGTGTTCCTAGCCGCCCTGGTAATCGGGGTTTATTGAATTTAATTTCTGCTCTGACAAAACCGGGAATATTTTGGGTAAAGTAATCCTCTGCCAGGGTTGGATACTTTCCCAATATATTTTTGGTTACTTCATCGGGATCAACCTGAGGCAAAAGATCCGCAGATACAACGACCGATACTTCATAAATTCCGTCTTTTTCCTCTTTAACTTCAAACTCAGTTGTTATCTGGTCATCTTTTAATGAAAATCCTTGAGGAACCCGGCCAGTTAACGTCTTTTTAGCCATCTCTGTCAACGAACTTTTATTAATAGATATTGCTGTTACATCGATAGTTAAATTAAGTTTTAACGAACTTGCTTCGTCACCCACCTTGTAATTGAAAGTTTTATCGGTTATTTCGGTCTTTAACGAATCTTTTATGAGAATTTTATCTTCTCCAAGTTGCTGTTCAAGTTCCCCGGTTGCCTTTTCTTCCAGTTCATTAGTCAGATTATCCAAAAGTTCGCTTTGATCATCCTCCGCGACTGCGTTAATTTCCCGACTAGAACCTCCGGAAAACGCAGTTTCATTAGTACCCTCCATGTCTGCACTTGAGTAAGTTCCTACAGTAAATGTTGCACCCGACGCCAAATTGTACTGAGCCCCAATATCCTTTGCTGAGACTTTTGTTTTGGTAACACCCCGCGTGATAACCGAACCGCTTGCCACCTTTACATCGTTATCAAGAGTAAAATCCAATCCTCCCGGTCCATGAATTGCAGTCCCGGCGGCCAAATTTACTTCAGAACCTGACCTGTAGATTGTTATTTCACCGGTTGCTTTATCACCAACAACTTTTGTTCCGGTTACACTTCCGGTTTTTTCTCCGTCAACCGTTACTTTTAAAACCTCACCGGGAAGTGTACTTTTTTCAAAATCCGGACTTGTGACTGAAGGATCGATATAAATAGCTATTTTATCGTCCAACCTTTTCGTTGAAATAAATATAGATACCGTTGCTTTAGGATAAAACCACCAAAAAGCAAACCCGGCAATTAAGATTACTACGAAAAAAAACAATCCCAAAAATAGCGGTTTCCCAGCTCCGGTGAAATTTAGTCGTGGCCTTTTTAAACCACCAAATTCTCCCGAGATTCTTGTCCGTAACCCTGCAAATGAAAAGGTTGGAATAAACCTTTTCTTGGGACGATGTGTAGTCGGAGGAGAGTTGGGTGGTAATTCCTGCGGTTGCTGCCTATCGGAGGTAATTTCTTCAGATACTGGAGCAACTTTTTGCTGCTCTGTTACATCTTCATTAAGTGCGAAGCCAAAATCCGTGGGTTCAAATTCCTCGGCGGTTTCTGCAACATTGTCGATTTCTTCAGTAGCTAAACTTGGAGGTACCGTTTCAGGTTCTTCAGGTCTCGCCAAAGGCACAACAGCTTCAACATGGCCTAACTCAGCTCCTCCGGCTAAGCACACTGCATACAATTTCCTTTCGGGGTCTAATATTTCAACCTTTGGAGTATGTAAAAATTTTATCTTACCGTAGTCTTCCCAACTCGCCCGGATTAGGTCTTGCCTGACTTCCTCCAACTCGCCTTCTTTGCCATCATAAATTATTACCCTCGACGGGAAAGCTTCGTTTGACGCAAACCGCGTAAGTCCTTCGCTTACATCATCAACAACAGACACACTTCTTGAAATTTGAGAAATACCAACAAGATTTCCTAAACGGAAAAGCGATAGCTCTAAAGTATCTTTCGAAATCCCCAAAACTATTGCGTTTAAGGGTACGCCGTCTTCGGACTTAAAATAATTTGCGATCGCTTCAGGAAGTACAACAAAACCGACAGGAGTTAAAGAAAGTTCAGAACAAATTTTTTTAATTTTTACCAAGTATTCCTCCTTAATTTGTCCCTCCGTCACCCACGACGAATTAACTCCGAAAACAGTTTTTTGTGGCTCTCCTATATCCTCAGGAAAATCTTGAATTGCTGAGGAAAGACAGGCATCAACCGCGCCCACTAGCTCTTCGTCTAGTCCCCATGCTGTTGAAGGGCCGATATTAATAATTTGTACCTTATTTTCCTTAATCCTCCAAACGCCCGATTGGACCCATCCGGGTTCAATTATTAACGACCAGAAGTACTCATCATGAGCCTTCTCACGATTGGGCAGAAAATTTTTCAAATCCATTGAATTAACTTAAAACTAAAAACTCAAATGTCAAATTTTGTTCGCCTCAGCAGTTTTGAGCTTTAACTTATGAATTCTGAGTTATTCAAAATAATATATAGTCTAATTATTCCACTTCCTATTTTCTCCTGCTTTTTTATTTTAACACTTCCAATCTCACCTGTGTGAGTCACGTGCGGACCACCGCAAAATTCTCGACTTATTGCATCATCTAATTCTTCTCCAACATAATATATCTTTACCGTATCAGTATATTTTTCATTAAAAGCATGAATAGCACCTGTTGCCAGCGCTTGGTCCTTAGGCATAACTTCAAATTTAATCGGCAAGTCTTTATTAATAATTCCGTTGATAAAATTTTCGACTTTCTGCAATTGATCATCTGTTAATTTTTCAGGATTCGGAAAATCAAACCTTGATCGCTCTTTAGTTATATTCTGGCCTTTTTGGACAACGTGTTCTCCTAAAACCTCTCTGAGCGACGTTAAAAGTAAATGCGTTGCGGTATGCAGCTTTACAACCTCCGGTGAATGATCCGCAAGCCCGCCTTTAAAAACTCCAGCCGAAGTTGTTCTTGATAAATCTTTGTGTTTATCAAACTCTTTCTTAAATTTCTCCAAATCTAACTTTTGACCTTTTTCTTCAGCTAATTCTTTAGTTATTTCTAAGGGAAATCCGTAAGATTGGTATAAATTAAATGCCACTCTTGCGTCGATTTGTTCCAACTTCCCCAATTCTTTTAATCCCCGGTCTAAAGTTTTTATAAATTTATCAACTTCTTCTTCGATAATTGTTAATGTATTTTTTACACCACTATTAAGATAGACTCCGGAAAAAATTTTATACGTTTCTCCGACTAAGTCGCTAAAGTCATTATTATTCAAATTACCTTTCAGCTGTCTCAATTTTACGCAGGCTCTGCGGATTAATCTTCTTAGTACATAACCATGCTCTTTATTAGAAGGGGTAATTCCCAAATCTGCAAGGAAGACTGCTGCCCTGACGTGATCTGCAATCACTCTAAAATCAGACATATTACTATCGTAGTCCTTGTGGGTATTTTTACCTACCAACTCAATCAACCCTTTAAAAAGATCAGTAGCAAAAACGTCAGGATTATTGATTGTTGCTGCAGTTAATCTCTCTAGTCCGCCTCCAAAGTCAACATTCCTCTGGGGTAATTCTTCCAATTTTCCGTCGCCTACCTTTTTATATTGCATAAACACGGAGTTACCTATTTCTAAGAATCTCCCGCATTCACAATTCGGGTGACAGGGGTTACCCCTGTCAAGAAACACATCGTGTAAACCAAGTTCTTTCCCAAAGTCATAAAAAACTTCTGAATCGGGTCCGCCAATCTCACCGACTGGCATTTGTTCAGGTGTGCCTGATCTTGACCACCAGTTCTTTTCAACGCCGTAGTAATGAATTCTTTCTTCTGTAATACCAAGACTTCTCCAAATCTCGGCTGATTCTTCATCTCTCGGAACTTGTTCGTTTCCCTCAAATACAGATACCCAGATTTTTTCTTTATCAAGTTCAAGCTCTTTAGTTAAGAATTCATAAAACCAAGGCAACTGTTCCTTTTTGAAATAATCCCCAAGCGACCAATTCCCCAGCATTTCCAAAAAAGTTAAATGCCGGTTATCACCAACTTCGTCAATATCTGTCGTCCGTAAACTCGGTTGAGAATCTACAAGTCTTTTTCCGTTAGGATGAGACTCACCCATCAAAAACAGGACAAGTGGTTGCATACCGGATGATGTAAAAAGCGTTGTGGGATCGTTCTCCAAAACCAAAGGAGCGGGTGAAATCTCGACATGACTACGGGGAGCACCCTTAAAAAACTTTAGGAATTTTTCTCTTACTTCTTTTCCCGTCATGAGCTCAATTATACATGTAAAATTGATCTTACAAAACCTGACGACTATAATATCCAAATAATATATGAATCTTGATAGAGAAAGTTTAGAAAAATTAGCCAGCAACTTACAGTTCAAAGCTTTTCTTGTTGAACTGAAAGCATTTAATTCAGGAAATCCATTTGCCGAAATTGATGATGCCGCCCTTGCACATAAGCTAAAAGTAATTGCCAGACAGTTGGAACCAAAATTAACAAGAGATAATAGGAGTGTTAGTTCTGACGGTTTAAAAGCTATGAGCGCAAGGAGCCAACCAATGACTCTGGCAGATTGTAAAAATGTAGTTTACGATTACAGCAACGGACGAAGAATCAGGAGAGTCGACATAGACGGATTATGATATTTGTATAAAATTAGATTAAGGTTAGCAACATGGCTTTTGAGACTGAAGGGACGAAAGAAAAAATATCTGGAAGTAAACCTACATCCTCTACAAAAATTACATTGCAAAAGGCGATCGATATGGGTGAATATGACCCTGAATATCTGGCCACTTTTCCTGAATGGCACACACTTAGCCGCCATATGCAATTTGAACTGATACGGAAAGCTCTCGAAAATAGAAACTATCAGCTCCTGCGTCAATGGGCCGAAATAAATAACATGCTCGATTTCCGCTTAAAGCCCCATTTAAAAGTTGCTATGAAGAATATCGAAAAACAACTTGCCAAAGTAAATGAAGACAGGGAAAAATTATACTTGGAATTTTCTAAATGAGTTATTTAGTTAAAGCAAGCTTACTGTGTTCCTCTCTCTTTAACTTTTTTCCCCCTTTTAAACATCTCAATTATTCCCGTTAGCTTTTCAGGGCGGATTAACCCTCCGCCTAGTAGAGCATCTTCTAAAATTGAGTTCAACCGTTTTATTCCCCGCCGCAGATCAAGCATTATGAGAATGACCTGAATTCCCGCAAAAGAAAGCAATATAGTCAAAGTTACAACAACAATAATTAGTAATTTTTGTACACCGTCCATAGGTATTAACTTATGACTAATAACTTAGAACTAAAAGTATAATACAAAAAATTTATATGAGTATAGTTTTAAATTTTAATATATGAGCCTTAAATTTATTTCAGCTCCACTTGTATTTTACGCACGATTTGTGTTTCTTTTCCAGATCTGGATATTGCCCTGACATCAATTTCCATAGTTCCCTCGAATATCTCAACAGTGCCACTAAAAGTCCCTTCTTCACTAACTAAAATTGGCTGATTATTGACTTTTATACTTGCATCTTTGTCTGTTTCTCCCGAAATTTTCACCTCATAACTTGTTATCACTTGTCCTTGGGTTGGAGAATCAATAAAAAGTTTCGGTGGACTCATGAATTTTACATACTGAAAAGTGAGATAACCTATTACCAAAAGTAAAATTATAAAAATCGAAGCAATAAAGGTGAGTTTGGGACTCCAACTGAATTTCGACTTCAAATCAGGTTTCGGATTAACATCAACTTTTTTCGGCGGATAGTCACGCCTCAGAAAAGCAACGGCTTGGCTCGGAAGTATGCCAACGGCCTGCGCCAAACTTTTTATAAAGCCTACCACGACCGTATAATCGGGAAGCTTGATCCAGTCCTCTTTTTCTATCGCCTCGATAAATTCTTTTTTAATTTTTGTTTCCTGTTCAAGTTTCTCCCTGGAATATTTTTTCCGTACTCTGGCTTCCTTAAGATAGTTTCCGATTGTTTTCATGATCTAATGTATCTGCTTTATTGGGAGGTTTCGCTATTTTGGGAAGAAGCAAAAAATTCTTCAGCGCTTCTGATTAAAACATCTCTGGATTTGGATCCTTCTGCCGGACCGACCACACCAGCTGATTCCAGTTGATCTATAATTCTGGCTGCCCTGGCATAGCCAACCGACAATCTCCTTTGAAGAAGAGAGGCTGAAGCCCTGTCATACTGACAAACAACAGCAACTGCTTCTTTGAAAAAATCGTCAACGTCACCGTCTATACCGGGAACTGCACCAGCTGACTTTGCCATTGTTGTAACCTCTTCCGTATATTGGGGAGATATTCCCTGATTTTTTAGGTAAGCTACCAGCGCATTTATGTCTTTATCAGACACAAAAGCCCCCTGAATTCTAATTGGTTTTGCCTGCTCAGGAGGAAGATAAAGCATATCTCCGCGACCCAACAATTTTTCTGCTCCCTGACCGTCGAGAATTACCCGCGAATCTACCTGAGAAGCTACAGCAAATGCGATTCTGCAGGGTATATTTGCCTTAATAAGACCGGTTATGATATCAACACTTGGTCTTTGTGTCGAAAGTACCATATGAATTCCCGTTGCTCTACTCATTTGCGCAATCCTAGTAATAGCATCCTCTACCTCAACCGGAGAAAAGAGCATGACGTCAGCCAGTTCGTCAATTATTAACACAATATATGGAAGGGCCTGAAAACCCGACATTTCATTATAGGAATCAATATTCCTTGAACCCGCCTGAGCAAAAAGTTTGTAACGTCTATCCATCTCGCTCATGATCCACTTGAGTGCAGAAATTACTTTCTCCGTATCGACAATAACGGGTGTAAGAAGATGTGGAACATTATTGTAAGATGTTAATTCAACTCTTTTGGGGTCAACCAAAATTAATTTAACCTCAGAAGGTGAAGCTCTAAAAAGTAGGGTTGCTAAAAAGGTATTAATACAAACCGATTTACCTGAACCCGTTTGACCGGCTACGAGAACGTGCGGCATTTTTGCGAGATCTGCAACAACCGGTTTACCGGAGACATCGAGTCCGAGAGAAACTGCCAGTTTACTCTTCGCTTCTTTAATTTCATGCGACTCCATCATTTTTCTGATATCAACAAATTCCGGTGCCCGATTAGGAAGTTCTATTCCAACGAGAGAGCGTCCCGGAATCGGAGCTTCAATTCTAATAGTTCCAGTTGGTGCAGCAAGTGACAGTGCAAGATCTCTCTCAAGAGCTGTTATTTTAGAAAGCTTTGTACCAAGCGCCACCTCAATTGCGTACTGGGTGACAGCTGGTCCTAAATTTACTTCAACAACTCTTGCTGCAATCCCGAAAGATTCAAGTGTCTGTTCAATTGTCGCTGCATTGCCTTTAATATCACCCCGATCGGCCTTGCCGTGGCTAATTTCAGTAAGTAGGGAGAGGGGCGGGTATTTCCAAATTTTATCTTCACCTGCAACATTACTAACTAGTTTCTGCTCTAAGGGCTCATTGGAAACTGCCTTTCTTTCTTCCATTCGGGAAGTATTGGCTTGCTGTGAAGGATTTTGAGTCCCGCCCAATACTTTCATTTCTCCTCTTCCCGACGTCTTGAAACCACGCTGTTTATTAGATACGCCCCGAAGTGTATAGGTCTTCATAAATTGCAGGAAAAATAAAATTATCTGATCAATTGACGTATTAAAAAGGATGATGAGCCCTACGACAGTTGAACCAAAAAGAACAATCGCTGCTCCGGCTCCTGTAATCAATGTTGCTATCCCATCCCAAGCAGCTAAGCCTAAAGATCCTGCCTTGGTCAAGCTCATGATGGAAATGAAAAACAAAAGCGCGCCGACAATGACATTCGGTTGGGCTATCGGCACTCTGAGCTTTGAAACGAGAAGTCCTAAACTAACAAAAATAAATGGAACAAATATAGTAGTCCAAGAAAAAAGCAGAAGAAGAAAATCGTTTAATCTGACAAGAATCAATCCTCTTCTTGAAAAAGAAACTATTATGAGTCCGGCTAAAGAATAAAAAACAATTTGGACTATTGAAAGTACTGTAGAGGGTTTAAGCCTAACTTTATAAGCCTTTTTTGATTTCGCTTTCCTGATTTTTTTCTTCGACATTGTTTATCCATTATACCTAAGAGTACATAATTAATGAAAGAAGCGTAAGTTATTTATACACTCGCAGTCTGTGGCGTCCCCACTTTTAAAGAAGCTTCTTCTACTAGCTTTTCTTGCTGCGTCTTGGCACATTCAAGATCAATACGCAATAAACCTTCGTCAGTTTTATAGAAAGTTACCCTGTTTAATTTCTCGCCAAACTTGGTTTTCAAAAATCCTCTGTATACTTCCTCAAGTATGCTTTCACTCCGTTCGTTTGTTCCCAAAAGACTATTTACCAGATTTGATAGATCTTCACCAAACATTACTTTTGGATTCGTTTCAATTACTGCTATGCGGATACCTCTATCATCGTGTGTATTCTCTAATGTAAAATTGCCGCTAAAACCGATTTCCGGACCTCTCATCCTCATCCGTCTTCTAAAGAGTCCAAGTGGCCTACTTGCAGCTGCATTAAATGATAGATCTAAAGTACCTTGCTGCCCGGTCAATTTTTCGGTTTCATTAACCCTGAAAATATTGAGGCGTATTCCATCCTGGTTATCAATAGGTATTAATGACAACTGGGTTAATTTAGCAACTCTTTGAGTATCAAGCTCGGCATATGCATTCTTGCCTTCGTTTAATTTCTGGTTAATTATCTCAAATACCGCATCTATGCTTTCACTTACATTCCCGGGGGGCACATCAGCTTTCTCAGATCCAACTATCTTACTATATCCATCTTTATTATCCTGACGGCTTTCCTTGACAGGAGCTGGTTCCAGATCAGACGCTACAGGTATTTTTGTCTCAGGTGAAAACTTAAAGTCTTCTACCCAATTTCCATTTTCCCATTTAACTGCTCTTACATGGGTTCTATCATCTATAAGATTATTCCCATCGCGTCTACCATATAACAAATACCTCCATTCAGGTTTCCCGCTTTTATCAAACCACTCTACATAAGTAACAGCTGTCGCATGTTTCATAAGGTTTTTAACACCATCAGAGTAAGGAACAGCGCCCATTTCACCAATTTTGTCTCTTAAATATGCTGTCGAGTTCATGTAACTATTCCAAAATCCCTGGCCATACTTATCCATTAGGGCAACGTTAAGACCATCATCTTCTCTGATTCTCTTATCAGAAACCAACTTTTCATTTTCTCGCTTCTCCCACTCCTGCTTTTTTTTAAGATTCTCACTACTCCACTGTTCACTGGGGATGGAAGAAGTAAAACCTGGATTCAAACCAATATCTTTGCGCAGGTGTTGCGGAACATCTGAAATTTCACTCATATTTCGTAGCTTAATTATATTATAAAACGTTTAGTCTAGCTCATTTCAAGCGTTCGATTTACGCTTCAACAATTAGAGGTAAAATCATTGGCCTGCGGCCGGTTTTTTTGTAGAAAAACTTCTCCAGAAAATCGATTGCAATAATTCTTGCCTCATTTTTATCAATTTTATCTTTCTGTCTAATTTGTCTTTCCAAATCATGAGCAGCTTCTTTCAATAAGTCTTTAGTCTTGGCTTCATACACAAATCCTCGGGAAAAGATAACCGGTTCGGTTATTAACATCCCGCCCTTTCTGTCTATTTGGATAAGAGCGATTGCAATACCATCAGTCGCCAATAGCTTTCTATCTCTCAGTACAACATTGCCTACATCTCCAATACCTAAACCGTCAACCAACACCTCTTTTGTAGGAACATTACCGGCAATCCTCGCAGATTTATCTCTGAATTCGAGAACATCTCCAGCTTTAAGTTCAAATACATGCTCTTTAACCGATCCTAAAGAAACCGCAATATCTCTATAGGCTCTGTTGTGGCGGGTAGTTCCACCAATCGGTATAAAAAATTTCGGACGGGTAAGGGCAAAAAGCATCTTTATATCTTCTTGGGAACCGTGTCCTGAAACATGCAAGTCTTCTTGTAAATCGTAATAATGTACATCGACACCTAATTCAATTAATCTATCAACCACAAAATCGACGTTTGTTTTCGATCCGGGTGGCGCAGGATCTGAAGAAAATATTACCGTATCTCCTTCCTCAATTTTCAATAAATCGTGCTCATTTAGTGAGAGTCTATATAAAGCGCTTCCCGGCTGGCCATAGGACCCGGAGATAATGTACATTCTTTTACTTTTTGGCATCTGGTTTAATTGTTTGGAGGGTATGACCAGATTGTCTGGAAAATGCAGGTAACCAAAATTTTCAGCAATATCCGCTTTTTTGTCAATCGATCTTCCAATAATTGAGACATTTCTTCCTAATTTTTGAGCAACACTTAAAGCCTGCTGGATTCTTGAAATATTTGAAGATATAGTTGTAAAAAATATCTGGCCTTTTGCCTTCTCTGATAAGACTTCGAGTCTTCGTTCGATCGATGCTTCACTTTCGGTGTAACCCGGCGTTGTTGAACCGAGCGAATCCGATGCAAGTGCCAATACCCCTCCGGAAGCGAGGAGAGTTGCCCGAGAAATGTCAAATGGATTTCCGTCAACCGGTGTCCAATCAAACTTATAATCAGGAACATGGAAAATCTTGCCTTCGGGAGTATCAATTGCATATCCAACTGCATCAGGAACAGAATGTGAAACCCTAAAAGGAGTTGCCGTAAAAGAGCCCAAAGTTATGGAGTCCTTGACGGGATCAATCACATTGACTTTAATATTTTTTATTCCGTAATCTTTAAATTTGTCCTCAATAAAACCGGCTGTTAATTTCGTCGCGTAAATCGGTGCATTTACCTCAGGAATCAGAAATGGCAATGCTCCCAAATGGTCCTCATGCCCATGGGTTACTAAAATTCCCCGTAGTTTATTTTTATTTTCTTTAACATAGGTAAAATCAGGAATTATAAGATCGACCCCATACATCTCAGGCTCAGGAAAACCAACTCCGCAATCCACAACAATAAGGTCATTTTCATTCTCATAAATATAGAGATTTTGTGTAACGTCTGTTGTTCCTGAAAGTGCGATAAACTTCAACATAATTTGACTAATAACTTATAACTTAAATGGTAAAACTAATAAAATAATAAATAGCTTTGAGCTATTATATCAAGTTCATTTGTTCTTCCTTTTTAGTAATCTTATCATTTTTTTTATCATTGTTAGTCGATGTTAATATTTCAGGAAGTTTTAAAAAATCATTTTTCAGTTTAAGTTTTACCTCACCGTTTCTTAAAGCCGCGGCGGGGTGATACATCGGAACAATAGTTATCTCTTTTCCGTTTACATCAACCATACTTGGTTTTCCATGGACATTACTAATCATAACCCCAGGTAAAAATTTCGCCATTGAAAAACGCCCTAGGGTTATAATTACTTTAGGGTCAATAATTTTTATTATTCCATCCAAATACGGCTTAAAGGCATTTATTTCTGACGGATCAGGATCGCGGTTTTCGGGGGCTCTATAATGAATCACGTTTGTAATATAGATCTTATTTCTCGGTATACCAATTAAAGATAAAAGTTGATTTAATAAAGCTCCGGCATTTCCGACAAACGGAATGCCTTTCATATCTTCCCAATACCCCGGCCCCTCACCGATAAATAATAATTCTGATTCTGGATCCCCATCACCAAACGCAAGATTTGTTGCACCCTGTCGAAGGGGTAATGACTGATCACTTTTCATTTTATTTCTTAATTCCTCAAGTTTTTGCTTTTTATCCATAATTTTAGTAGAGTAAAAGAGCAGGAGAGCGTGAGAGTAAAAGTTAATTTAGAATTTTGAATTTAAAAAAATATTAATACTTACACTCTTCAACTCTTTCACTCTTATATTCTAGCTCATCTTGGGAGGAATTCTTTAACATTCTGGGGAGTAATGATGTACTTATCTCCTTTCCCTTCAACTATTAATCTAGCAACTTTTCTGGTCATGCCGGTAATTGTGCGTTCGAGAGTTCTGGTCCCTGCATCAAACCCTAACGGTCTTACAATTTGCGGCCAAACTTCTTCTGTAATCTGGAGGGCATCCTTCGGAATTCCGGAATTCTTTAATATTTTAGGGAACATATAGTCTCGTCCTACTGTAATCTTCTCAAAGTCGGAATACGAGGGCATAGCTATCGGCTCCAACCTATCGAGTACGGCTGTTGCAATATGGTGAGTATTATTGGCAGTTGCTACAAATAAAACTTCAGATAAATCAAATGGGTAATCAACATAATAATCCACATACGCATAATTTTGCTCCGGATCGAGAAGTTCGACAAGAACTCCCATAATGGAAGCACGTCCGGCTTCAGTAACCCTATCGATTTCATCAAGTAGAATCACCGGGTTTTTTGCTTTAGCCACTCTTAAGCCTTTTATTATCTTACCGGGCTCGGCTTCCGGTTGAACCCTTGACTGGC
This sequence comes from Candidatus Woesebacteria bacterium RIFCSPLOWO2_01_FULL_39_23, assembly GCA_001793095.1. Taxonomy (GTDB): domain Bacteria; phylum Patescibacteriota; class Microgenomatia; order UBA8517; family UBA8517; genus HO2-FULL-38-9. Next base: position 82,670 of record MGHG01000012.1, on the reverse strand, counting down.
CTCTGAGATCCAAGGGGCTCTCCATTCCTCCAAAAGGTATACGCACAAATTCTCTTCCCAGTGCTTCGGCAATTGAGGCAGCTATCGTTGTTTTACCGGTTCCGACCAAGCCGACGAAACATAGTAGTGGTGCCCGCATCATGCCTTCTTTTTCACCCGTTTCTTGTTTAAGCTTCATTACCGACATATATTCCAAAATTCTGTCTTTAATTTCAGACAAGCCAAAATGATTTTTATCTAATATAGATTTTGCATGAGTCAGATCAAGATTATCCTGAGTTCGGTTAAACCACGGGAGGTTTATAACCCATTCAATATAGCGGCTGATTCTATCAAGTTCAGGTAAAAATGAAGCCGATGCAGTCAATCTTCCTAACTGGTCAAGTCTAACGTTCACAGTTTCCTGCAAATCTTTGGGTAATTTTGCTGAACTAATTTTTTGAGCGAGTACTTTCAGCTGTTCTTCAGCGGCATTTACTGGCATAATTTCTTTTCTTCTTCCACTTTAACATACAACTTCAATCACAGCAAAAAGTGTCAGTTGGTATAAGAAGCTAATCTTAACGGTCAAATTTCTTGCGGGATTCATCTATTAGTCTGCTTGTAGGAAAGTGAGGTCCTGAGAAATTTGAATAATTACCTCGTCTGTCATTACGCCTCATGCCGCCCCTTCTTTGATCGTCCCTTTGAGGCCGTGCGTATTTTCCGAAATTATTAAATTCAGTGCGTCTTCTTCCTCCATTTTCAGTCTTTTTATCCCCCGAAAGAAGCATTGACAGATTAAGTCTCCCCAGCTCATCAATTTCTTTAACCCGAACTTTAACGCTCTCTCCAACTCTAACTACATCGTAGGGATTACTGACAAAATCCTCACGCATATCTGATACATGTACTAATCCTTCTCTTCCAGGCAGTATTTCTACAAAAGCACCAAAAGGTTGAACTCGCTTGACTACACCGTCATAAACTTCTCCGGGTAGTGGATCTTTTGTTAAACCTTCTATTTGTGCGATTGCCTTAGCCGTTGCCTCTTCAGTTTGTGAGGAAATAAATACCCTCCCGTCATCATTAACGTCAACTTGGGCTCCGCTCGTAGCTATTATGCCTTTGATTGTTCTTCCTCCCGAACCTATCACATCACCTATTTTTTCAACATCAATCTTAATTATTTTGATTTTTGGAGCATGGGCTGATACGTGAGCTCGAGGTGTACCTAAAGCTTTATTCATAACACTCAAAATCTCGATTCTTGCTTTTTTAGATTGCTCTAGAGCTTTACCCAATATTGCTGATGTTAAGCTGAGAGTTTTAACGTCGAGCTGTAGCGCGGTGATGCCAGTCTCTGTTCCGGCAACTTTAAAGTCCATATCACCATTACCGTCTTCTATACCGACAATATCTGTCAAAATAGCAAACTTTTTATCATCCTCGATTATCAGTCCCACTGCTATTCCGGCAACGGGTTTTTTAATCGGGACACCGGCATCCATCAAAGCAAGAGTGGACCCGCAAGTAGAAGCCATGCTAGTAGAACCATTCGAGGATAATATTTCCGTTACCATTCTTATGGTATAAGGAAAATCTTCCTCAGCCGGAATTACCGGTAAAAGAGCCCTTTCGGCCAGTGCTCCGTGCCCTATTTCACGCCTATTAGGAGATCCTATTCTTCCGGTTTCACCTGTCGAAAAAGGCGGCATTGAATAGTGATGGATATATCTTTTATTAACGTCTCCCTCAGCGGATTCAATTGTTTGCTCCAGAGATGGCGCTCCTAATGTTGCAATCGTAAGTGCTTGTGTCTGTCCTCGATTGAATATTGCCGAGCCGTGAGTTCGAGGTAATACACTTACCTCAGCCGAAAGTGACCTTATTTCATCGGGTTTTCTTCCATCCGGTCTTTTACCCGACAAAATAACATCTCGTACTTCCTCTTTAAACAAATCATCAAAATACCCTCCAACCAGTGATTTTTCTTTATCATCAAAGTTTGCTACAACACTACCCCGAGCTGCGTCAAAAGCTACATAGTCAGCTTCCTTTGTAGCCATTTGGGCAACTAAAGACTTTATTGCTTCCTTAGCAAGCTCCTTAACTTTCTTTTGTCCATCAGCATTTAATATCTCATACCTTACTGCCTTTTTTTCCTTACCGACGGCACTTACTAAATCATTAATTAAACCTATTACCGTCTGGCTCTCTTTTTGTCCATATTCAATCCCTTTTAACATTGTTTCCTCGGTTACTTCATTGCCACCTGCCTCGATCATTACGATTGCTTCATTGGTTGAAGAAACTGTCAAGTTCAACTGCGACTTTGACATGTCCTCGGTAGCTGGATTTGCTATAAATTTGTCTTCGATCAATCCCACCTTGACGATACCTATAGGGCCAGCCCAAGGAATATCGGAAATTGCCAATGCAGACGAAGCGGCAACCCCAGCAACCGTCTCAGGTGCATTTTCTGTATCTACAGACAGTAAAGTTATAATTAGTTGTACATCTTCTTTATAACCTTTAGGGAAAAGTGGACGAACGGATCTGTCGATTAATCTTCCGATTAAAATTTCCTCGTCTGTTGGCCTGCCTTCTCTTTTTACCCAACGGCTTCCCTTAATTCTTCCTCCCGCATAAAGTCTCTCCTGATATTCAACAGTCAAAGGAAAATAACCCAGATCAACCTTTAGAGGAGATGATACGACTGTAGCAAGTACTACCGTTTCACCATACGAAGCCAGAACCGCTGCGTTTGCCTGACCGGCTAAATTTCCTGTGGAAATAGTTAGTTTTCTTCCCCCGATGTCAACCGATTTCTCTATCTTCTTTTGACCAGAGGTCGATCGTCCTTTGGACGACGTATTTGTAGCCATTTATTATTTTTCTAATTTAACTTCTTTAATGAGGCTTAAGTATCTTTCCTCACTTCTCTTCTTCAAATAATTTAATAGTCTTCGTCTTTTAGCAACCATTGATAAAAGTCCGCGTCTTGAATGAATATCTTTTTTATGTTCTCTAAGGTGGGTTGCAAGTTTATCAATCTTCACAGTCAGAAGCGCAATTTGAACTTCTGGAGAACCTGTATCACCTTTCTCGCGGGCAAATTTCTTAATAATATCCTGCTTTTCGTCTTTATGTAATGCCATTTCTTGTCATGAGTATCAAAGTAATTCGTCTATGCGAATAACATTGAAGTCATCCTCGGTATATTATCATACCTTTAAAAAATTTCCAATCATCAAATTACAATGTGTTTTAAACTAACTAATTGAAGTCCCTTTATAGATTTTAGGCTGGAGCCAATCGGAAGGCGGTTCTTCCATAGTTTCCAGCTTTTCAGACTCTTCGACTTCTTCCTGCATAATAGGGGTTTGTGGTTTTACTACTTTGTGTTGGCTTTGTTGAGTTTGGGGAAGAGGAATTTGTCCCGGAATAGCACCCGGAGGGAAATTTTCATAGTTTAACCCCGCGGCCGCAAATCTCCTGCCCCCTGCCCGCATAAGAGATGCCGTTATTTCAAAAGTACCAGGCGTAACCTCAGGGGACTTATAATTATCAGTAGCCGACTCAATTCCCATGAGGAGGTTTGTTGCAATATCGGGATTAACTGACAAATTCATCTCCGTTATTAAACTTAATACTACTTCGCTAAGAGAAGCTGCCATTCCGGAGAAAGAAATAATACCTCGTGACGGATCGCTTATTAATTCACGGTTACCGATATGGATAAGTTTAGCTCCGGATAAATCTTTTGAAAAAATAGAAGGAAAATGTTTATCGCTAGCTCCTCCGATTAAAATCACTGTATCTGCCGAAACTCCGGAATAAGCAAGCTTTATCTGTTCTTTAGTGGGGGCAGTAATACCCTGTTTGGGGATTACCGTTAGTCTGAAACGGCCGTCTTCGATATCATAGCTAACTCTCTCAATATCAGACGCTTCATAATCATAAAAACTTATGACTAAATTCTTATTTCCCAACTCAGTTGCGATTTTATTTATACCAATCAGGCGATTAAACTCGACGGTTATGGGGGAGGAGGCAGAAATAGCGACACTTCTACCTTCTTTGAGAGCCATATATAACGAGAGACCCGAAGCAGTCGTATCAAGATTGGAATTTGTCGGGAGAAGTATTAATATCGATCTTGCCGAATCGAGTAGTGATTTAAAAGATTCTTCCATTGTTATTAGTGCAAACGACAAAGTACAAAGAGCATATGTTCTATTTTGCAACCGATACTAGCACATCTCCTATAGTAAAAGCAAGCTGGGGTTCAAAAATTACTCCAAATTCTTCACCGGCTGAAGCTTGCGAAATATCCTTTTTCTCTTTTTTCATTGAAATTATTTTTACCTCCCCTATCTCTTTTTCACCTCTTAATATTTTTATTTGATCCTGACGGTTAAGCTTTCCCAAGATTACTTTTCCTCCAGCGACTTTCTTATTTTCATACGGAAAGACGGCAATAATTTCAGCCTTTCCTACTACTTTTTCTTTTTTGGAATTAAGTTCCTCTATTCTTTCGAAAAGTCTATAGATTATATTAAAAGTTTCGATTTTTACCCCCTCCATTTCTGCAAGTCTTGCAACACCTACAGGAACCTTAGCCTCAAAAACAAATATTTTAGCGTTTCCGGCTTTTGCACTAAATATATCGCTTTCATTTACATCCCCAATACCTGTTCCGACAATATTAACTCCAACAGGTAGGTTTTCACTTATTGCTTCCAAGACTCCCGAAGATTGAGCTTTGATAATAATATTTGGCATTTCTTTAGTTCCTTCGTCTTTAATGTGCAATCTTGCAGGATTCTTGACACTAATGACTTCTCCCTTCCAATGTTTAATCGGCGAACCGACAGGAGGCATCTTTTCAAAACCGAGAATCAACGCAGGTTCACCCGGACCGACTTCTCTTAAAGATTTATTTTGACTGTCAAATATACCGCGCACTTTAGATAAGACTCCGTCAACGAGTATTTGATCGCCGACCTTAATACTACCGTTTCTTACTATTACCGATACAAGGGTCCCTCTTTTGTCTTTCTTAGTTTCAACAACAAAAGCTTCAAGTTCTCCCGCAGAATCTCCTTTAATATCTTCGACCTCAGATACTAAAATAATTACCTCGAGAAGCTCATCGAGGCCTTTTTTAGTTCTAGCAGAGAGAGGTACAACCGGAATATTTCCTCCTCCTCCCTCAAAAAGCACTCCAATATCTGCCAAACTTCTCTTTGCTCCTTCGATATCCGCTGATTGAAGATCGATTTTTGTAATTGCAACAATATAAGGAATTTTTTCTTCAAGAATAAAGGATAGTGCTTCTTTTGTTTGGGGTTTAACGCCGTCATCCGCCGAAACAACAAGAATCGCTATATCCGCAACTTTTGCACCGCGAGAACGCATTTTACTGAAAGCAGCATGTCCGGGGGTGTCAATAAAAGTTATTTTCTTCCCGCCGGGCCTGAGGCCATCTCTCCGAGTCAGAGACTCTTCCGAGTCGGTGACTGGGCCGGTGGCCTTTGTAGTAATTTGCGAAGCTCCAATACTTTGAGTAATCCCACCGATTTCTTTCTCGGCCACATTAGATTTCCTTAAGGCATCCAGGAGGCTAGTTTTGCCGTGATCTACGTGTCCCAAAACGGTAACAATTGGTGCTCGCATCTTTAGCATAATAATTAGTTGTCACAATCAGCAAACTTCTCATTTATCAGTTTTGCTTTTTTTAGTCGTTTTCTTAGTTGTTTTTTTCTTTGCAGGTGCAGACTTAGGAGCAGTTGCTCCCTCTGTTACAATCTTCTCCACCCCAGAATTTTTCTCAGTGTCCTCAGTTCTCTTCTGTGCCTTCTGTGATTCCCCTTTTATATCTATTTTCCAACCAGTCAACTTTGATGCCAACTTAACATTTTGACCGTCACGACCGATGGCAAGGGAAAGCTGATCCTCGGGTGCGCCGACCTCAGCTATGTTATTTTTCTTATCTAGTTTAACGGTCAAGCTTTCAGCAGGAAGCAGTGCTGCTTTTATAAAATCCGATAAATTTTCGTTATAAGGAACAATATCAACACGTTCACCGCCGAGTTCATTGGTTACAGCTTGAACTCGGACGCCCTTTTGGCCAACACACGACCCAACCGGATCGACCCCCGACTGATTCGAAGAAACTGCAATTTTAGTTCTGACTCCGGCTTCTCTGGCAATCGCATTTATTATTACTGATTTAGAAGCTATTTCAGGAACCTCTCGTTCAAAGAGTTTCTGGACAAAGTTCGGGTCTGCTCGAGAGAGAATGATTTGCTTCCCACGCAGGGTTTCAATTATGTCTTTGAGAAGGAATGTTAATCTTTGATTCGGGTTCAGGCGTTCACTGGAAATACGATCGTTGGAGGGCATTATGCCCTCGGTTCTACCCAAATCAACACGGATATCAGGTCCCTCAAATCTTAAGATCATCCCCGATATTAACCCGCCGACTCTTGTCGAAAATTCATCCATCAAGGCACCTTTTTCCGCCTCTCTGATTTTTTGATGAATTACCTGCTTTGCAATTTGGGCCGCTATTCGGCCAAATCCGGGGGGAGTAACATCTTTCTTATCCGCCGGAGGAGTAAGGCTCGCTTCAGTTATATTGCCTTCTTCATCGATCTCAACTGGCCAGGAGAAAACCCGAGCTTCACCGTTAGCCGGATTAATATCGACATCAAAGCCAAATGTGTCTACGTCTTCGCCTTTATCTTTAGCGTCTCTTTTATACGCGGCAATAATTGCCTGCTTAACGGCATCGATAATAACGTCAGGGTCTAAGCCTCTCTCGGTGGCGATTGCCCTGAGTGCTTGCGCAAATTCTGTTCTTGGTGTTTGCATATATGCTTCGCTAAAATATATTAAATTTCAAAAATATAAATAATAAATTTAGCATTCATTTTTTTAATAATTATCGCTTTTAAAAAAATAGGTGGGTATTTCTCCCACCTACATACCTATTATTCTTAATTTCAAAAATCCAATTAAATAGTTAAACTCAACCTTCCATATTTCTTCCTGAATTTTACTCTGAAGCTCCCTATAAGTCAACGGCAGGAGGAGATGTATTTACTTTCTTTCAGTAATTTGAAGGCCAATGTCAGTAAGCGGTTTATCTAAAAGTGCTTTTGCCGTTTCCCCATCTAGCGGTCTACCCGTCTCGGCAATACTCCTTATTTCTTCTCCAAGGACACCTGCAATAGCTGCCGCTATGGACATGACTCTTACGTCATCTGGATTATCTTTATACTCTGCGGCCTTTCTATTTATACTCACAGCTAAATGCTCCGAAATTGCCACTAAGGCTCCAGGGCTGAGCTCTTCACTCTTAAAATAATAATTCGATTCTGGTTTTCCGCTACCTCCCGACCAATGAACTTCTCTATCTTTTCCCACCACTTCGACATCTAAACCTTTTCCTCTAAACCAAGCGGCTAAATTTCCTCGTTCGTAACTTAAAGATATAGAGCCTCTGTCTAGCATTGTCGCAGGCACCCGTGCTAAGAATTCGGTTCCGGCTCCTGAAATCCCTCTCCCAAAATCTCCCCGAGTTATACCACTTGTCTGATAAAGCTCGTATTGTAGCGTGTGAGCCAAATTATTAAGACCAGCAATAGTTCCCGCATTGGGATTGTTAATTACCAATTCCCTTAACTGGGACTGAAAACCTTGCTTTTGCTGAAGAAATTCCCTTCGAGCAACACCCCCCGCTTCTTTTTGTAACTCCTCCCCAAATGCCATATTAGTCAATATTAAACCACAACAACTCGTTATTTACAATGTTTTCCTTACTACACCACTACGTAGTAGTGTTAGTGAAAGAAGGTTATCCATACTTTAAACATTTAAGTTCTAATGTAAATATTTTCTCCCCAATCGCACGGCTTCCTTTTCGAAAAACCTTTTAACTTCATCCCAGGAGACAGACTCAATCATTTTTGGCATTTGATGTTCTTTTTCTGCGTCTTCAAAATAACTTAATGAGCGGATTATTCCATACAAGTGATCCTCCAATACAGCATATTTTTTATCATAGAACAAAAACATTTGTTCTAATGAGAACTCCTTAGCTAGGATATAAACATCCACAAAATCTCTTCGTGTTCCTCTTTCTTCGATAGCGTGTATCTTCATGGCTGCAATATCCTCTTTGTTTGCAATACGAATCCCCTCAAATTCGATAGCTTTTTCGATAAGAGGATATTTGTAATAAAAAATACTGAATTTTGTTTTACTTAGCCATCCCCAAATAGTTTTCCAAGACTTACCTTCTTCTCTGAATTCCTTAAATTTTGAAAGCTCTAAAGAAAGAACTTGCTCATCAAAATTGTGATTTGTAAAAAAATCTAAATCCTCCGATATTCTGTGACCAAGATGAAGCGCAAGCGCTGTACCTCCAGCAAGATAAGCCTCTTTGACTGTTGGTAACTTTGATACTAGCTTGATTGCCCGAAGTGTATCGGTGAGTAAGGCTTTTGTAAGCATGGAACTTGGTCAGGAGATAAACCAAATATTAATCTCCAAAAGTTTCCTGTAGGTCTTGATAAATCGCGCGTTGTCGTTACTACATCTTTTATTTTCTCTGTCCCGTAGTGAGAAATAAGCCACTTAATATCGGTAGTTTTGCCTCTATCTAGAACACGCTTAATAAGAAGAAAGGAATTTTTGTTTGCATCAAGTTTTTCAAAATCAATATCCCAAAAATATTTCTTCAATAATTTCGGCAGCTTTTTCATATTTATATTTTACCACTCCAAGCCTTCTACGCCTAGCACAATTTCTATTTTGGAGCATTGATGCAACTTGAAGAAAAACCCAGATGCAAAGTTTTTCCACCCGACAGATGGAATTACAGGTCCTTACTTTATTGTAGATATTTCTTTGCCAGTCTCACAGTTTCTCCCTCAAAATCAATATATATCTCCCGGCGTGTGAATGTCTCTTATTTACTCCATAAGCCATTTTTTCACTCTATTAACTGTCTGGTGTGTCCAACCCATATTTTGGTAAACATTTGACCACCAAGATCCGCCAGTATAGTTTAGCCATGTTCTGGCAGCTCCTTCTGAGTCCAGCATTTGTCTAAAGGTTGATATCTCGGCACTCCATAGCTTTCTATCCCAACCACTTCCATACCCTTTGTAACCAAGCATTGTTTCCCTAACCCAAATTTCGTTTTCTACCATCTCGTTAAGAGACTGATACTGGCCTACTCCCCTACCGTATATTTCATGTAAATATTCGTGGTGCAAAGTTACGTTCATTTGCGAAAAATCGCCTGTTGCACGAAGGGTTATACCATTTGGATCGTGTAAACCGTTTGCATATCTTAATCCGTATTGATCAAATAATTCTTCTCTTCCCACCATCATCAGCTTTCCAGTAGGATCCATCTCCTTTTCTACTAATTGAGAGGACTGCAAGAAACCCGCACGGCCAGGAACATCATCTACGTCAAATTTTGTAGCTACATTTGGTCCTGATGCCTGGGCTGATATCATACACAGCCCTGGGTCCGCTGCTAAAGCACACAGTGTTGTATCTAGGGCTTCAGCTGCTTGAGGTCCGAGTTGTGAATTTGCCACAATAGCATACACAATCACTTGAGGTGCTGTCTGAACAATCGCTTTGCCTAAGTTTTTGTTAAACTCTATTGGGTTATTTACCCACGCCACTGCCATCTCCTGAGCTTTGTTCCAATATCCTTTTAGTTCCTCGCCAATTAAGACCCAAGCACAGGGGTGCCAAGGCGGGTAAGCATTTCCACCTGCAGTGTTGGGGTTGCAATCCTGACGACCTGTTGGGTCAGTTGAGTTAATGGGATTATTGTTGACATAAGCATATCTATTAAGTTGGTCATTGCTTGAATCTGCTTGAGTGAATTTGGCGATTTGAGGATTATAGTACCTGGCATTGTAGTAATAGAGGCCTGTTTGATCAGAATCTGAGATTTGGCCTGTATATTGTCTCTCAGTTGGGGAATCTCCTTCTTCCGATCTGGTAGTTCCATACGGATAATATGTTTGTCTTGAAACTACAGTACCTGTGTCGTCAGTTACCATACTTGTACTACCCAGGTTATCTGAATGAATATAATAGAGTGAAGTTGCAGGAAAGTTTGCAGCTCTTTTTCTGAAGAGTTGTTTTTGCTGAACGAGGATAACCCCCGCAACTAATCCTATTATTAATATTACCGGCAAGATATATTTTATTATCTTTCTGAAATTAAAATAATTTTTCATATTTATATTGGTATTTTCGTAGGCGTTGGCGTCGGGCTGGGGTTAATACACCGGCAGTTAGTCCACAGTGGAGAGTGACCGCCGCAGTCCACCACCGCCTCATTTGTCATGACTGTCGAGCAACTTGCCGAAGGGTAGCTACAATACGTTCCGGACCAATAGGCATAGAGTAAGTTCGTGCCATAGGTATCGGTTCCTACCGAAGTGCATGATTTTCCATTATTAGAACATAAAGTATTGCAATTGCTGCCTGATTGGTAATTCCCTACCACAGTATAATTAGGTGTTGGCGTTGGAAGAGAAGTCGGTGTAGGCGGTGGTGGGGAGGGAACAATATACTGAGTCGTTTGGAAACAGTAAAGCCGACCTGTCTGGTTGCAGGAAACATTTCCTCCCGACGTCCAGTAGGTATTAGTATAGGTCGTATTTCCGAAGCGATACGTATAACCAGAGCTTCCATCAGTCCAATTGTTGCAGGTATTTGTGTGTTTGGTTCCGTCTTCCCGGGTTCCTGTAAACACTCTACCTGACCTTACTACTCCCCCTTCATCCTTATTAATACTATTATCAATTGCGCCATCTATTAAATCTGCTTTGTTGTCTGCCACAATTGTTGCTCCGTCAACTAAAACAAACTTTGCGTCAGGTATCCTGTCTTTCGCATTTATTGTGTTTGTTGATACCCATGACCTATACTCGCCCTGAAGACCAGCGGCGGAAGCGAGTGTTTGGCATTTAGCATCGGCTCCCAAAATACCTCCAAGATTAGCATTATACGTCTGGGAAGTTACAAATACTTTATACGTTGCATAGAAAGGTGTCGGTGTCGGAGTAGGTATTGGTGTAGCAGTGGGAATCGGAGTAAGAGTTGGTGTTGGAATTACTTCCTGTGAGCATCTGCAAAAGGTCCAGCGTGCTGGAATTGGAAGTTGGAGTGGACCACAACCTGACGGCGGCGGTGTAACTGCGGCCATGGAAGTAGAGCAGTTTCCGGTTTGCTCCTGACACGCATCAGCCACATCATCCCAATATTTGTCATTGGTCCCCACATTTATGTCCGTACCTATATCTATACAGTGAAGACCCGGAATACCCTGTTGTTCACCAATGTTTGAACATACTGTTGAGCACGTTGAACCAGAAGCGGATAGAAGTTGAGTTATAACAATCGGCGTTGGTGTAGGAATCGGTGTGGGGGTTGGAGTAGGTTCAAGCGATTCTGAAACCCTTACGGCTGCTAGCTTTCCGCTAAAGAAATAATTCTTTCGCCAAATGGTCGCTCCTGTTGTTGTAATCGTTACCTCAAGACTCGGCGACAGATAATAGATTGCTTCTCCCCCAGCAACCAATTTTGCAATTCTCTGCCCTCCTGCATCGTAAATAAATGAAGTTCCTTTATCGCCCGCTACATATGTTAACCTATTGTCATTATCGTAAGTGTAATCACGTTTACCATCAGACAGTGTATTTCCCAGTTCATCATACCTGTAGGTATAATCGGTGTTCGAGATGTTCACCGTTTCCGGCCGGTGATAAAAATCGCTGTTATAGACATTATATGACAGCAAAACCGATTCAGGTCCTTCAATCCTGCTTGTTATATTTCCGATATTATCGTAGACATAGGAAGAATCATACTGAGTAGAATCTGCTTCTGCCGTAGTTAGTCTCCCTAAAGCGTCGTAAGTATAACTGGATGTCAAGTTGAAAGGATCTCCTGAAACATGGTTAACATCGGCTATTGCTTTAATATTTCCCAAGGGATCATAGTCGTAACTTAGACTTAAGGTTTTATTTGTCGGAATGCTCCCTCCGGCTATTTCCAGAGCGAATAGTCTTAGATTATTTAGATCATAAACATAGTCGTTGGTCACTCCGTTCCCGGAGGTAAAGTGCAGGAGCTGGCCGTCTTTATTATATGAAGTTGCCGAAGCATAAGTTGCAAGTGAGCTATCATCATTTTCTCCGACAACTGAATCAAGATAAGGACGATTATAGTAATAATTTATTGTTTCTTCGGGAATACCCAATGCAGAATTTTCAGCGCTGGTCTCAGTTTTAATCCTGCCTCCGCCGTCATAAGTTAAGGTTGTTGCAATCTGGCCATTAACTTGAGCGTTAGGCAAGTTGGAGTAACTTACAGTTTCCTGACTAACAAGCCCTTTTGCGTCGTATGTATAATCAACCTGTTCAATCTGATCCTCAGAGTGCAGATCAAAGGAAAGTACACTACAAATCCTACCCTTCCCGTTTGTGCAAGTATCGTAGTTATTATCCAAGATCTTTACCCCGCTCACTGTTTTCGTATCCAGGCGGTTAAGACTGTCGTAGACTAATTCTGCTACAACCCCCTTGGGATTAGTTTGTTTCTTCAGGTTTCCGAGTGCATCATACTCGTAGCGCCAGGAATTAGTATCCCCGGTCATCTCCGGACTCATATCAATATCCCAAATCTTGGTCTTTCTTCCCAACTTATCGTACTCAATCTGCGAGGTGACGTTACCCTGCGTGTCTTTAATTTTAGTCTGAATTCCTAAAACTGGATCATACTCGAAAGTGTTTATATAATTGGTTCCTCCGTCTACCTCCTTGACCTCAACTGTCTGTCCGAAAGCATCGCTGGTTGTATATTTTTCCGCACATGGCGTACTGCCGTCGCCGGCTTTGCAATTCTTGTCCGAAAATTTAGTCTTTAACGGATTTCCGTCAACTTCATACTGCGATTCTTCTTTTGATCCGTCCGGATAGGTGGTCGTAGACAAACGTCCAAAATCATCGTAGGCATAACTAATTTTTTTGATATTCGGGTCAGTTACAAAATTCCTGTCATCATAAGTTACACGCAAGCGGCCATTATCCCATGAATCCCAAGGATCAGCTAGATAGGACAAACTCTGATATTCGGTCTGTCCCAGAGAGGTGTAAGTTTTCGCAGAGACAATATCTTTTAACACTCCGTCAACTGGAATTCCAGTACTTGTATAGTTATTTTCATGCCATATTTGTCTTGTCTGAACCGTCTTTCCCTCCCCGTCGTAATAGGAATGGGTTTCATTAAGTTTTCCTGAATCCCCGTCATCGGCATACCGAGTTGCCGAAACAGTAAGCATTTTTGGTCGGTTATAACCGTCTCCCTGTACTCCCAAACCGAGCATACAACTGTTACTTGGTATGCAGTTTGGATCAGGGATATCGTCCTTATTAAAGTAAAAATAGGATAAAGCCGTATCAGGGTAGTTAGCATTATCCCACGGGGTTTTTCCCGGAAGGAAGGTCTTAGTTAGACGGCCGAAGTCATCGTATTCAAAATACGTTTTATTCCCATTTGCGTCAGTTACTTTAACCGGAACTCCAAATACGTCTCCTTTGTTTGGATGGTTAGCATCGCCAGTATTAAAATCATATTCGGTAGTTACAGTTTGATTCTTTGCATTCGTAACCGAAGTCGGATAACTTCGGTGTGTTGAATCATACTGAGTCGTAGTACGCCTTCCCAGAGGGTCGGTTGTTGCAGATAATTGCCACGGATAAGTTGTACTGTATTCATAAGTAGTCTCGCGGAATGCTTCAACACCATCGACAACGGACTCAATACCGGTCTTTACGACATTGCCATAATCTCCAATCTCTCCATTCCCACCGTCATAATAAGTCTTTGTGTGGTTGTATTTGACCGTATTCGCCGCATCACTCGTCCATGTTTCTTTGGGTTTTGGTTGCATACCCCTGTCTTCATTTGCACTTGTATAATCTGTCCGCGCTATCCTTGTACCATCTGCTATATCTATCGTCCAAGTGCTGCAGTCAACTTCTCCCCAATCCTTGACCTCATAAGGCAGGGCATATTTATCGGTGTTATATGAGGTAGTTTTCAAAGTACAAAGTGAGGGAGAGGGATAATAACTTCTTGCATAGGTTCTGGTTTGTTGGACTAAAGCTACACTTACCTCGGGATCATATGTGCTGCAATTAGTGTTCAGGTCTGAATCCGCTACATAGGTATAACCCCCCTCAGTTCCAAATCTTACAGTATACCCTTCCTCCACCAGAGCATACTTCGATGTGTTACCTGCATCGTAATTTTTACTCGCCTTTAGCGTACCCTTAAGGGGGCTGGGCTTGAAGCAGGAGGCGGTATCGAGCGCTTGATAATACTGCGTCCAACTCTTTGCAGCAACTTCACTATCCGATCCTTTCTCATAGACAATTGTCTCAACTTCAGGGTAACCCAAGAACTCATAACCAGTAAAGGGGCTCGATCGGTACTTACAGTTTGAATAGCAGGTTACATTTGGATTAGCTGTCGAGCATCGATATCTATTACCATCCCTTCCGTCCAGACATCGGTAGGAATAAGCATTAGGAAGATCGGTGGGACAGCATAAACCTCCTGTCACATCATCCCAACCACACTGCGTTCCTCCCGCGCAATCCCATTCCCCACCCTGATAGCAAGTATTTGAGCTTCCAGGACATTTGCAACCGGAAGGATTTCCCGACTGGCAGATTGCATCTTTAACAACGCAGCAGTTTTGGCCGTCATACCATTCCTCGCCATAACCCTTGACATAAGCCAGTCCGAGCGTAGCTCCGGCTCCGGTATAGTTATATTCAGTCCTAACAGTATTTCCTATCCCATCGTCCGTAATTACTGCCTGAATTCGGTGTCTCTGAGTATTAAAAGCGTGGTTTTGTCTGCAATCGGTATTACCATTACGATCCGCCTTATCCGGATCGCAGTATTTAACCTCCAATGCGTTACTTCCACCACTCTCGTAGTACTCATAAGTTACCTTACCTTTGAAACCATTGTCGGCTGTAACAAGAAAGAAGTCATTTGCTGTTCGAGCTTGTGTATCAACCTGATCTGAAGTATATGCTGTCAATGGACAACCACCCTTAAAAGTCGAGCAGTCGTTCCCGTACGAGAACACATAGGAGGGTAAGCGTCTAAGGGAATTTTCAGTCTCATCTGTGTAAACTGTAATTTTATTTAGAAGAGAATGAACCACCTGGCCTCCGACAATCTCGCCAGATTCCGGAATGCCGTTTCCATTATTATCATGGTGCTTCCCTGGATCCCAACCGTAAATATACTCGAACTTATAAACCCTGAGTGTTTTATCCAGCGATCTGACAACTATTTTCTTTATCCTGTCATTACTTACCTCCTTTTGTTCTCCGCCGGTATTATCACCAACGTGCGTTTGGGTATCAAACCGTGTTTCTCTTTCAAAAGTAACTTTTTGGTTACCGTAAGTAAGATTCAATGGGTACTCTGCTTTAACATATTTCGTGCCGTTATGGCTGTCTCCCAACTCAAACAGGTAGCGGTAATTTACTTCTACTTCGCAGCCTCCGCAGGGAGGTTCGCCTTGATCGTAAATACTCTCAGACTGATAAAGGAGCCACCTGGTAGTTAGGGCATGATAACCTTTTTTCGTCGAACCATAGATTAACCACGACGTATAACCTTCAGTTCCATCGGCAGAAAGCAAAGGATACCAGTCTTTCCCGGATCCCTCGCCAAAATAACTGTTATCGGGATCATTAGTCCTATGCCAATTATCAACCGTACTTGGATAGCCGAAATAAGATTTAGTTCCAACTCCATCGGTAATAATCCATAAATACCTGCAAATATTCATTGAGCCGCCGCTATATGCATGAACATAACAGCGCCCATAACGTTCAATTTTGAGATTCAGATTCGGAACCGTTCTCCAAACACTATATATATCATCCCCGCTTTCTTTGAGTAAATTAGCCGACCCTCCGGAAAAAGCGAGGATAAATTTATCGTCAGCTGTATCATCAAATGTACCGTTAGTATCTCTGACAATCTCTCCCCCAAAAGCCATATTCCACCCCAAACCGAAAATTCCGGCTTGCCTTTGGTAGGGATGATTAGCATCGTTTCTCCACTTGGTTTTCGTTCCCGTATAAAGACCATCAACTGTGGCAGAAGAATATGACAAAGCAAGACCGGGTGAAAGGTTTGCTTTATAAGGTGGTATTTCGATCGGATAGGATACCGTCGCCGCACCATTGAAAGTGTCTGTCCCGAAGGATCTGGTCGAGGGAAGGACTAAATCTTGAGCAGTAGCGGGGTTATCCCCGACAAGAATTTGCTCTTCTCCCGGAGGTGCCATAGTAGGTATCGGTGTAACCGAGAGAGTTGGGGTGGGAGTAATTTTCGCCCTTTGGCTTGCAGCAACAACGGAAGAATAATCCTCCCCGCTGACCACGCCATCACTATTATAATCATACAAAAGATTCTGGCTGGTCAGAGCTTCGAAATATCCAGGAACACTTTTTCCTGCGATTCCTGTCGCTCGGATAGCACGGTAAATACCAAGTTCATTAGCAACTTTAGCAAGTGTTTTTCTGGCTGACCAAAGAGATACAATACTGAATAAAAAGAATGCCAAAACAAAAATGGCTTTAACAGATTTACGTTTAAAAATTTTTCTTAAAAAGTTTAATTTACCATTTTGGGCATTTGACGAAGAATCTAAACCATCATCTTTCTCCGAAGAAACAATATTCAAAATCCCATCCTTACCTAACTCGTCCATGTTCTATAAATTAGTATATACTCCACCAATTTAAATTTACAATTGTGTCTATAGTCCGAAATGTATCGCGTCCTAAACATTTTGTATTTCAGCAAAGAAAGGACTAGTAATTCCGAACCTAGTTCTAAATCCCAAACCTACGTCTTGCATTTATATTTACCATAACCTAATATCATCTCACTACATTACTACGTAGTGATGTAGTGTAGGAAATACCAATCATGGCGAGGACCACTTATTACGGCAAACTAAGAAGAGAAGAAAAGTTTTCAAAAGAAAAAAGACTTGAGCTAATGTTTGATCTCATTAACTCCTTTAGGATAGTCAAAAGTCCAGTTGAGACTGCTGATTTCCTGCAAGATCTACTGACGGCAAAAGAAATAAAAAATCTCTCCATTAGATTAAGAATTGCAAAGTTATTACTCTCAAGTAAAACACATGAAGAAATAGTTAGAGAACTTCATTGTAGCTTCGCCACTGTAGCCAAAGTTAGCATTTGGTTATCGCAAGGCGGGGAGGGTTTTAAAAAAGTAATATCAAGATTACCTACGAAATATGCTATACCACCTAACCTTCCACCAATACCAATTGAATTCCAACTTCCGCGGGTACTTTTAACTATAGCTCAATACTCAATAGCAAAGAATCAAAATGTAAAACTAGAAAAATTTCTCGGTGGCATCAAAGATAAGGAAGCAACCGATAAGGAAATAAGAGAAAAACATCGACAAGAATTCGGTAAATAAAATATAGTAATTCATATTTACTACACTACTACGTAGTAGTCTAGTAACGTAATTTAATTATCTCGAACGTCAGACTCAGAAGTTCTCATTTCGGCTTCCCATGATCTCAGGCCAGTTAATACAACACCAGGAATTCTTTTAACGGCAGTTCTTCTGAAGTTATCTCTTGTTTCTTCACTCCCATATGGATCTTCTACAATAATTATTGGAGAAGCCACATGAGTCCAGACTTCGGTTCCACCCAATCGTCCTTTTATATTTCTTAAAACCTCAGACCATGTCATAACACTATTATAATCCTTCTTCTTTCATCTCCTCAACAATTCCTCTTTGATTTCTCGAGAGCTTGTCGGGGACGGAAATAAGAAGACGGACATATTCATCACCCCGAGTATGGCTTCTTAAATGTGTTATCCCTTTACCCCGAAGTCGAAGCATTGTTCCACTTTGTGTTCCGGGACGTATTCGAATTTTACTTTCACCGTCAATTGTCGGCACCTTAATTTCCCCACCCAATATTGCTAAAGAATAGGGTATCGCCACCTTTACATAAATATCCGCTCCGTCTCTTTCAAATAGCGGGTCAGGGCGAATATTGATTGATAGCATAAAATCTCCGAAATTGATTCTCGATCCTTCGTCAACTCCCGGCGGAATTTTAATTTTTCTCCTCTTGCCCTCTATCTCTACCTCTTTTTCAACACCCTTCACCGCTTCCATAAAATCAATGACTATCCCGTAGCGGGGAACACTTTTTCTTTGACGGTTACCGAAAGCCGATCCTCCGAAAAAGCTTTCAAATATATCAAAGGGATCGCTAAAATCATACCCAGCAAAAGGCGATCCATCACCTCCAGAAGTAGTGTAGCTATAGGTAAAAGGCCCCCAACGGCCTTGCTGAGCTTGACCAAAAGGACTGCCACCAGAAAATCCCCCCGCGCCGCGAAACCCACCGCCCGGCGCAAAAGCATCATGCCCAAATTGATCGTAGGCGGCTTTCTTCTGGGAATCGGAGAGGATTTGATAGGCTTCATTAATCTCTTTAAAACGTTTCTCGGCAGCTTCTTTATCGTCTCTGTGGCGATCGGGATGCCACTCAAGAGCCTGCTTTCTGTAGGCTTTTTTAATCTCATCAGCCGAAGCGCCCTTGCTTATTCCCAAAATGTCGTAGTAATCGCTTTTAGCAGCCATAGGTTTAAATTATAAATGATAAAAAAATAAATGCTAAATCTTTTTCTTAGAATTTATTATTATTTTACTAATAATCAGAATTAGCTGTTTGTTTTCATCTAATAGAGAATACAATTTATCTCTTAAAAACGTATTGTGATCGGAAATTAAAGACAACCAATAATATGTTTCCTTGGCTTCCTTTTTGGAGATGGTAAGTCTATGAATAAATTCCTTCTTGCTCTCTGACCCGTCAGCCTCGAGCGCATTCGCGCCAATTGAACCAGCAGACCTTGCAACTTGCTTTATAAGAACAATATTCTCAGTCGTTTTGGGAATTTGTTTTACACTAGTAAAAACCTGAAGTACAAACTTATAAATTCTTTCGTGAATTTCTCTTTTTTCTTTTGTCATTTATCATTTCTCTTTTTAGCATTTGCTTTTTTATTCTACAACTTCCCCTTCTTCGACTTCGCTGTTGTCGTCTTTCTTTTTCTTGTCCTTATCCTCTTTCTTTTCTTCCTTATCGGATTCCTCACTCTTCTGCTCACTCCTTCGACTCTGCTCGGGACCTGCGGCACTTTGTGGTGAGCCTGTCGAACCATACATTGCTTGACCTACTTGTGAAAGAGTTTCTGACAAATCCTTAACAGCAGCCTCGATTTCGTCTTTTCCTGATCCCTCTTTTGCTAAAATATCCTTGACTGATTTAATTTTTTCTTCAACTTTCGTCTTAACATCAGCAGGTGCTTTGTCGCCGGCGTCTTTAAGCGCTTTCTCAGCCATTGCGACCATTGTGTCAGCGTGATTTTTTGCCTGTATGACCTCAGCTTTCTTAGTATCTTCCTCTTTATGCTTTTCAGCCTCCTCCTGCATCCTCTTAACTTCGTCATCACTTAATCCGACTGCTCCGGTAATTTTTATATTCTGGGTCTTTCCTGTAGCTTTATCTTTAGCCGTAACGGTCAATATTCCGCTTGCGTCCATGTCAAAAGTTACCTCAATCTGCGGAACTCCGCGTGGAGCGGGCGGAATGCCATCAAGTACAAATCTACCCAAGGATTTATTATCCGTTGCTAGAGGTCTTTCCCCCTGAGTTACATTAATTTCTACCTGAGTTTGGTTATCAGCTGCGGTTGAGAATATTTCGGTTTTACTCGTTGGAATTGTCGTATTTCTCGGAATCATAGGCGTTGCGACAGAACCCAACGTCTCAATCGCCAAAGTAAGAGGTGTTACGTCCAAGAGTAAGATATCCTTAACCTCTCCTCCCAATACCCCAGCTTGAATAGCTGCACCTACTGCAACAACCTCATCGGGATTTACGGATTTGTTAGGTTCTTTACCAAAAAAGTTCTTTACAGTCTCGACTACCTTCGGCATCCTGGTCATGCCACCGACCAATATAATCTCATCAATATCATGGGGATCAAGTTTCGCATCCTTCAAACACGCCTCAACGGGTTTCATTGTTTTATCAATCAGATCGCCCACCAAGCTTTCTAACTTTGCCCGAGTCAATTTCATTGTCAAATGAAGTGGATTACCGTCTTTTTGAGTAATATATGGCTGATTTATTTCAACCTCGTCTGCTGCAGAGAGCTCAATTTTTGCTTTCTCGGCCGCATCTCTTACCCTTTGAAGTGCCTGCTTATCAACTCTTAGATCAAGTGCATTATCTTTTTTGAATTCGTCACAAATATAGTCAACTAGTTTCTCGTCAAAATCGTCTCCGCCCAAATGTGTATCGCCGTTTGTTGCTTTAACTTCGAAAACTCCTTCACCCAGCTCGAGAACTGAAATATCAAAGGTTCCACCACCAAGATCATAAACTGCAATTTTTTCAGTTTTTTTCTTATCAAGTCCATATGCCAAGGCTGCTGCCGTAGGCTCATTAATAATTCTCTCAACTTTAAATCCGGCAATTTCTCCGGCCTGTTTTGTCGCTTGCCTCTGGGCATCATCAAAATAAGCCGGAACCGTAATAACGGCAGATTCCACCTTTTCACCTAAGTAAGCTTCTGCATCTTTTTTAAGTTTCATTAATATTCTTGCCGAGATCTCTTGGGGAGTATATTTCTTCCCTCCTCCGGAGCCGGAGGCTTCAACTTCCACCTCAACCATTCTGTCTTTACCAGCTACGATTTCGTAGGGGACCATCTTTTTAGTCCTCTCAGTCTCGGCATCATCAACACGTCTTCCCATTAACCGTTTTATCGAATAAATTGTATTTTTAGGGTTTAGAATAACTTGCCTTTTGGCAACATCTCCGACTAAATTTTTTGTCGGTTCAACCACAGAAGGTGTAACATTTCGGCCAGTATCTGCCGCGGGGATGACCTTAGGATGTCCCCCTTCCATAACTGCAACAACACTATTAGTTGTCCCTAAATCTATACCAACAATTTTGCTCATAACCTTCTCCTTTCATGTAAACCCAGATCCTGTGCTATTTTCTCCATTCGTGCAGCCTTTAATAACGAATCAGATGCTTTTATGGAAATTTCGGGATTTATAGTAACACTCAAGTTGGCTAAATCTGCCATCTCCTCCACACGTGATTCCCAACCCGGGTGTCCCCGTCCTAAATCCTTAGCTAAATTTATTATTTGTTGTTTTTTCATACTTAACTTAATAATTTGTATCTATCCCAGATATACCTTTACCTTAGCATGCCTTATAACCTTTCCTTCTTTATATCTCCATCCAGTTAAAACAAGCTCAGCTATATGGTCGCGCTCTCCGCCTTTCAGAGATTCTACCGCCTCGTGCTCATCATGGCTAAATTGGTCACCAGATTGTGGCTTAATTTCGGCTATCCCTTCCTCATCTAATACTTTTCTAAACTCAGAAATAACTATAGCAAGTCCCGAATCCTTAAGATGCACTTGTGCTGATTCTAGTGCATCAAGAACAGGAACTATTTTAGCAATAAATCTTTCAGTTGAAAACTTTATCCAGCCTTCACGCTCAATTCCAACCCTTTTTCTTAGATTATCATAATCTGCAAGTGTTCTCACAAGTTGATTCCTTAAAATCAGTACTTCTTCCTGCATCGCATTTTTCTGTGCCTTCTGTTCTTTTTGTGTCCTCTGTGATCGCATATTAACGTGCTACTTCAGAAATTAAATTTCCAAAATACTTAAGCACAGGTATTATTCTCGGATAACTCAATCTTGTCGGGCCGATAATCCCCAGTGCACCGTTTTTCCCATTAATACTGAAGTGCGTTGCCACAACTCCAATTGGACTCAGATTAGGCCATCCAAGATCCTCTCCAAATAAAACGTCAAGGGGCGATACCGGACTGATTCTCCTGAAAAAAAGATCGTTGAGGCGCTCAACTTCGTCAATCAACGAAAACAACGA
Source organism: Candidatus Woesebacteria bacterium RIFCSPLOWO2_01_FULL_39_23 (assembly GCA_001793095.1). Lineage (GTDB taxonomy): Bacteria > Patescibacteriota > Microgenomatia > UBA8517 > UBA8517 > HO2-FULL-38-9. Next base: position 60,545 of record MGHG01000012.1, on the reverse strand, counting down.
TTCACAAACAAGCATGTCCTCTGTAAATTCCGGATTCAAAAATACATTCGAATAACCGGCAGACCAGACTTTGTCGTAGCTATCAACTGCAGCTACAGCCAAACTCTTAGTCTGTTCGGCTAAAGCGTGTGTCGCGTCATCAAGAAGGCGATCCATATCCTTTCTTGCATCCCAAACATCTTCTTTCGCTTTTACCTCTTCAGCAATACTCATCTTCTTTTCTTCCATCAGTTGATCAATATAAAGCTTCATAGCTTTAGGAGTAGGAACACGTCCGGAAGAGGTATGGGGTTGCCTTAAAAACCCGGCATGCGTGAGTTCAACCATCTCGTTTCTTATGGTTGCAGGGGAAATTCCCAAATTATATTTCTTATCCAGTGCTTCAGATCCAACCGGACCCGCAATATCTATATACTCATCAATTAAACTCTTTAGGATGTGGATTTGTCTTGCTGAAAGTCCGTCGCTCATAGCTTCTCTAAGAAGCAGAATATAGAACAAAGTACAAAGACTAAATAAATCAACTATGTAGTTTGTTGTAAATTCTATATTCTACTGCTTTAGCAGTACATTAGCACGAGTGCTAATCGATGTCAATACCTTAAAATTCAATTCCAATTGGCGAGTGATCGGAACCCAAACTGACATCTTTCAATATAAATGCTTCCTTTACTTTGAAGCTTAAAATCTCTGAGACAAAAGTATAATCGATCCTCCACCCTAAATTTCTTTCTCTGGCATTACGCATATACGACCACCATGTATAGTGGCCAGAATCCTTATTAAATCTACGATATGTATCGACAAATCCGAGATGTATAACCCTGTCAATTTGGAATCGTTCGGAGGGAGTAAACATGATATTATCCCTATTTTCATTCGGTCTTGCCAAATCAATTTCTTCATGAGCAACGTTAAAATCCCCCAATAATATTATTTTTTTGCTTTCTAGACTTTTAAGATAGTTTAAAAGCTGGTGATAGACAACTAATTTATAGTCTAAATTGTGCTTATCCCGACTTCCGTGTGGAACGTAAATATTTAAGAGGTTGAAGTCCGGAAATTCCAAATGAATAAACCTGCCTTCCGTATCAAATCTGGAGTTCCCTATCTTATTACTAATCAAAACTCCCTTCTTCTTAGAATAAACCGCGACTCCGCTATAACCTCTTTTGGATGAAGAGTTAAAATAACCATTGTAGCTATCTAAATAAATCAGATCAAAAGGAATTTCACTCTCCTGAATTTTAATTTCCTGAAGACAGAGTATCTCTGGGTTTTCTTTTCTAATCCATTCTAAAAAACCTTTTTTGACTACCGCCCTAAGCCCATTAACATTCCAGGAAACTATTTTCATATCAAGTTGTATCCCCCGGAGTTGGAGAAATTGGTTCGGGTTCTTGTTCCGGTATGGGGGAAATTTTGTGCTTCACGAGGGTTCTTTTAATTAAATTAACAAATACATTTAGCTCTTCCGATTTCATTAAATATGCAATCCCCAAATATACAGAGGCGCCGATCACTGAAACGAAGATTGTAAGTATGAGAAGGTTAATAGTATAGCGGGTATCAAGTACAAATCGTTCGAAAGCAAGTGTTTTTGTGGCCTCAATTTTACCCAAAAAAGACAATCTCTTAATCCAAACACTTCTATCAAATATCTTTAATAAAAAAAACATAATCGCACCCGACATAAAAGAGGCAAAAACTAATTTAACCATCGGTTTAATCAAGGTAAGCATAGAGCTATGTAACATCTTTTTGTTGATTAAATAAAAAAGAGTAACTGACTGAAATATACTTCCTACAGTCAATGCTAAGGCTAATCCCCATACACCAAAACCGTAAATTTTAATAAAAATGAAGTCAGCAGATATGGTTGAAAGTATCGATATTATTGAAACTGTAACGGGAGTTTTTGTATCATGAAGTGCATAAAATGCGCGCGCTAAAAGCGCAGCGGAAGCCTGAAAAACAACGCCAACTGCAAAAGCACTTAAAACATATCCCGTTTGTACTGTAGCCTCCCAACCAAAAATATCGGTCCCATAAACAAGTCGAATAATAGGAACCCTTAAAACTATTAAAAGTGTTGCGACCGGAGCAGACAGAAAGACCAGCTGATAAAGTGCCGACAAAAAAGTTTGCTTAAATTTGGAAGTATTATCTGCCTCGCTGGATAGGGTTGGTAAAGCTGCTTTTGCTATCGAAGTTCCAAAAAGTCCTACCGGCAAGAGCTGGAGAGTGTTACCGAACGTATAATAAGCATAAGAAGCTCTTGATATTAGAGACGAGAAAAACAGCTCAGCTAATTTTGACACTTGCAAGAACGAGACCTCTAATAATCTTGGTCCAGCCAACTTTCCAATTTTTTTGACATCTTCATCAATCTCGATTTTCGGTCTAAATCTGAAACCGAGTTTAACTGCGAGTGGTAACTGAATCAGGAAATGGCAAAATGCTCCAATAACAACTCCTAAAGCCGGACCCATTAATCCAAGTTTTGGTCCTAAAAGTACTGTCCCTAAGATTATGCCTATGTTGTAAAAAAGTGGAGCAAGAGCAGGTACCAAAAAGCGCCTCAACGATTCTAATACGCCCGTCAAAACATAAGAAACAACAAAAAAACCTTGTGCATAAAAAAGGATTCTTGTTAGCTTCACTATCACTTCCCTTTCAGCGAAGCTATACCCCGGCGTAAATATTTCATAAATGGGGTTGGCAGCAACTCCAATGACTATCGCAAAGATGATAAAAATAGTTAATCCCAAGTTAACAATCGTGGAAGCTGTATTCCACGCACGATGGTTACCTCCCTTAAGAGCCTTCGCAAAAACAGGAATAAAAGCGGAAGAGAACGTTCCGAAAACCAAAACCTCAAAAATAAGATCAGGAAGCCTAAAGGCGGCGAAGAAAAGCGATAAGTCGTCCGGAGTAAAAAAGTGTGCAAGCGTTCTTTGACGAACTAGACCTAAAATTCTCGACCCTACTATCATCAACATAATCAGGCTGGCCGCAGAAAGAACAGATCCCTGTGGTTCGATAAAAACTTTTTTACCCTTTTCGATAATTTTTTTGAACATATTGATTCCTATGCCTGGTTCGATTATACTCGTAAACCAGAGAGACTGAATACTCAGAAAACTCAGAAAATTGGGTAAGTCAGAAAGCCAGATAAATCAATATCTCACACCTTCTGATCTACTGATTCTCCGACATATCCGAGTCTTCTGATTCTCCGAACCAGTATGCCTATAACAAAAACCGCAAAAAGAGCCGAAAGAAGCTCAAAAAGAAAAGCAGAGGTCAATAAAAGAATTCTTTCCCAATTGGAAATTGCTATACGTTTGGCCAAAAAAAGCACATCAGAGAAAAATATTTTAAAAGCAATTTCTTTGGCGGATCGAGCTGCCAAAAAAAGAGTTATTCATAAAAATAAATCAGCTCGTATTAAAGGCAGCCTCACTAAGCTAGTCGCTCACAAAACCAGGAAAGCTAACGCTTCAAATAAAGGTAAGGTTAAAAAAGGCACAAGGAAGTCTGCTTCTTTAAAAAAATAATTCCTCTTTAGAATATTCTTCTCGTCAGCCTCGTACTGTGATATATTGATGACAGAGTATAAGAGCTTAAGAGCGTGAGAGCGTAAGTATTGAAACTTATACTCTTATACTCTTCCACATTTACACTCTATAAAGATGCCTGCCAAGACGAAAACTAAAAAAACATCCCAAATCAACCTTATCCCCGCAGAAGGCCTTAAGGCAACAACGGGAGGACGTATACTTTCTTGGGTACTATCGACATTTAGAGTTTTTGTTATCATAACCGAACTCTTCGTAATTGCAGCCTTCGTTTCAAGATTTTTTTTGGACGCAAAAAATACCGACTTAACAGATGAGATCCGTGAATCACAAGCTGTAATTCTTTCATATCAAGACTTAGAAAAGAATTTTAAAGATATACACAAACGGATTGATGTTTACAAAATTTATTCCCAGGATAAGGGTAAAATTATGGAAGCACTAAATACAATAACCACAAATAAACCACCCGAAATAACATTTGACACTTTAACGCTTGATACAAAAGACATAAAAATTGAAGCACGATCTCTTACCGGAAAAGCGATACAACAATATTATGTAAATCTAAAAGCCAATGATAAATTTGGAAATGTCAAAATGGGAGAGGTAAGTACTTCTGAAGAAAGTCCGGTACTGCTTTTCAGCATTTCTCTTATTCTCATCTGATATTTCAGGATTATCGAAAACCCAATTTAACAATATGCAAATAGGCTGGAGACAAAAATACGCAACAAGTAGAAATTTATTTACTAAAACAATGGCATCATATAGCCAGAAACCCTCGCTCAAAGCGTATCTGGAAATATTGCTTTCGCTATTTACAATATCAATTCTTGGCATCTTTGCCATTAGACCAACAACTATAACTATCGGCAAGCTTTACAATGAAATAAAAGCCAAAGAAGAAACTATAAAAAGGATGGATCAAAAAATACAAAACCTGAAAAATGCAGATGAACTATATAATAAAGAAAAAAGTAGACTTGCTATGCTCAAAGTCGCAATTCCCGGAAATCCCGAACCGGATGCCTTAATTCGACAGATAGAAGCTCTTTCTATAGAAACGTCAGTCAGAACTACCGCGCTGTCTACAGCCCCTTTATATTTATTGGGAGAACCGCCACCCGATCCCTCACAGGAAGTTTTATCTACAAGCGGCGAGAAAAAAGTAAATCTAGCTCTAATTCTCGAAGGAAGTTTCGACAACCTCTCAGCGTTTATCAAAGGTTTGGAAAATCTAAGGCGCCCGATTTCAATAGGAAGCCTACATTTAGAGAAAGGTCAAGGCGGCATTGAGGAAGTATTTCTAACACTTAATCTAAATAATTTATCCGTACCGTATCTATTAGAGGAAAATCTATCGGCCAGCCAAGAGAATCCATGAAAAATCTTAAAACACCCAGCACTGTAATAATCGCGGTCTTAACAACTATCACAATATTTGTGTGGATAACATTTGATGTTTACAGAATCCTTAAGAAACCTGCCACAATAAATCTCGATAGTAAAACTCTGGAGCCAATCGATCCCGTATTTGATGAAAACGTGCTTTTTGAAATTGAAGAAAGGAAAGTTTACGATTTAACTAACATTATTTTGCCAACTCCTACTCCACCGATACTAATCGAAGAAGAAACGCCCAATACAGCAACGGACGCGGGTGTTATAACAGAGCCGGCGAACCAACAATAAAATGAACATCTTTCGTAAAGGCAAAAAAATTCCAACAATTACGGGAATCTTTGTTCTTTTAATGGGCCTCGTGGCAGGAGTAGTGGCTATTAACAGTAAACAAATCTTTAGGTTAGGAGCACTCGAGGAAATTTCTCCAAAAAATATCAGAATATCTAACATAAATGATACATCAATAACTATCAGTTGGACTACAACTACTGATACACAAGGGTTTATCAGGTGGGGAGAAAAACCAGATTCTTTAAATAAAAGTGCATTTGATTCAGTAAATTCTGACCTAAGGCAAAAAAGTCACTATATTAAATTGAATAATCTTACACAAAAGAGAAATTACTATTATTCAATAAATTCCAATGGTTACGATTTTGACAATGATAATTTACCTTGGATAATACAAACCGGACCTAAGCTCGATCTTCCAACACTCCCGCAAATTATCTATGGATCAATAATATCCACCTCAGGAGAACCCGAAAAGAATGCAATCGTATTTGCAACAGTGAACGGAGGCAGCCTGCTTTCAACGGTTACAGAAGATGATGGTACTTGGGTAATCCCCCTTTCTCTGACTAGAAAAAGCAATTTAAAATCCTATGTCATAATCAATCCGGACACCACCCCCGTTGACATTAACGTTCAATCAGATTCATCGATAGCGCTTGCAACTATTTTTCCTGCTTCGGCAAAACCGGTTCCGGCTATAACTTTAGGAGAAGTTTACGATTTTAAAAATATAACACCGATTAATACGGGTAATACCCCAAGCTCAGATATTAATATTGGCGAGGATGATTCTTCAACGCCGGTTACCGCATCGGATTCAGGTATATTTATCGAAAATTTAAAAGACGGAGAGACTTTGGATACTACAAATCCCGAATTCTTTGGAGGCGGTCCACCAAACAAGTCATTTACAATTACCGTCGAGTCCGATCCGGTTACGGGTACGGTTGCTACAGACAGTGATGGTAAATGGGATTGGACTGCACCCAAAAGTTTAGAGGAGGGAGAACACAATATCACACTAAGTTGGACTGATGAAAATGGAGTTTTACAAAAAATAAATAAGAAATTCAGTGTCGAGGCGCAAAATGTTCCTACAAACGCAATTGTCGAATCTCCGACTATTCAACCCGAACTTAATATCTCTACTCCGGAACCGAAAAAAAGCACATATCCCTTCCCGACAATTCTATCTGACACGCGAATGTTAATAGGAATAGGATCTTTTATCCTTATTTTCGTTATCATTTTTATTATTTTACGTTTACGCCGTAAAAAAACACCCGCACCCACTCCTTTACCACACGCGCCTAACCAAAACGGTTCACAAAATACTTTTCCTAAGATTCTTATTTCACTCGGGGTTATTATATTAATAAGTGCAACTGCATATTTAGGTTATCAGGTTTATATAAACAGGACAAAACCCTCTCTAGTTAAGACTCCTGAAATCGCAGAAGTAATAGAAACACCCACAGTTTCTCCAATCCTCTCAACCGCACCGGAATTTACTCCAACAATTGAAGGAGCGAGTCCTACTCCAACAATTATACCCACTTCTACTCCTAAAATTATCTCTCCGACTCCTGCTTTAAAACCCACTTCTACCCCCACGCCTGCACAAACAAGCGCTGTTACACCTACACCAACGCCCACAAGATCTGTAATTGTATCTCCAACCTCTCCGCCTCCAACTACGGAGCCGCTCCCAATTGCCGGATTTGGCTTGCCTTCAACATTAATGATCTTAATGGGTTCTCTGCTTTTTATCTTTTCGCTGGCTATTCTTCTTTGATATTGTATACAGAACATTGTAAAAAGCGTTGTATACTTGGGAAAATGTATAATAACAAACACTTACCTAACTTCTTGCCAATTCTATTTATCTTTTTAATTGGAGGCTATTTAAGATTTTTCAAACTAAATTGGGGCCAGGGCTACTTCTTCCACCCCGACGAGTACCATATTGCGGGAGCAGTATTGAGACTTTCCTTACCGGATAAATTAAATCCAGAACTTTTTTCATACGGTTCATTTAGCATTTACCTGATCTATTTCACGAAACTAGCTCTTTCAGTCATTACACCGAATTTTAAAAATTTATCCCCCTTTTTAATCGGCAGGTTTTACTCGGCGTTTTTTTCATCATTTACGATTATAAACATCTATCTTATCGGCCGATATGTTTTTAAAAGTCGGTTAACCACAATCCTCTCAGCCTTAGTGGTTGCGCTAGTACCCGGCCTAATTCAGCAAGCACATTTTGCAACCCCTGAGTCGACACTTACCTTTTTTATTACTTTATCCTTGTATCTATTATTAAAATGGCTGAAGGAAAAGGAATTGTGGATTATTTTGGCTTCAGCAACCGCATTAGGATTCGCGATCGGAACGAAAGTTACCGCCTTAACTCTCCTTCCGATTATAGTTTATACTCCTTTTTTGGCATCAAAAAATCTCTCCGGAAATTTACTCAAAAAAATAAAGCTTTCTTTCACCCTCCTCATTACAACTTGCATTACATTTTTTGCAGCATTTCCTTATAGCATACTGGATTACAAAAAATTGCTTGCTTCAATGAAGTATGAGGTTGGCGTTGCGGGAGGTAAACAGATTGTTTTTTATACCAGACAATTTATAAATACTACTCCCTTAATTTTCCAGTACGAGCATATCCTACCTTATACATTAGGAGTTGTTTTACTAATATTCTCGACGCTGGGATTTTTATTAATTCTTTTTAAGGTAGTTATAAATCTTTACAGGAAAAAGGTGGATCATAGTTGGTCTGTAATACTTTCAGTCTTCCTTATTTATTTTCTCTATAATTCATTATTATTTGCCAAATGGACCCGTTTCATTAATCCGACTTTTCCTTTTTTCGTCATCTTCGCCTTTTATGCAATCGAAACTTTTTCGGAGTATATGAAAAACAAAAATAGTCAAAAATTCATATTCTTTTTTTTATCGATAATTCTTCTCGTGCCGACTCTAATCTGGCAAATGATGTTCTTCTCGATATACAAAAAGGACGACGTAAGAATTACTGCGACCGATTGGATAAATGCAAACATCCCTTCAAATTCTTTTATATTAACCGAAACAGGTAATATGCTTGAGGTGCCACTCTCTGGAAAATATCAAAAACTTCCTTTCGATTTTTACAATTCGGAAAGAAATCCTTATCTCTTTCGCCAGCTGACAAATTCCCTTGCTGAGAGCGACTACTTTATCGTACAAAGCAGGCGTATTTTTATGAATAATCAAAGACTGCCTGACCAATTTCCGCTAACAAATAATTTTTATAACCTTCTTTTTTCGGGTAAACTGGGCTTCAGTAAGATTAAAGAATTCAACTCTTACCCGCAATTAGTTATCAGTAATAAGTCATTAGTTATTCCAGATGAGCTCGCCGAGGAAACCTGGTCTGTATTTGATCATCCCGTAATCCGAATTTATAAAAAGGCCTATGCCTATCCCGCCAACTATTATGAAAAAATTCTCAGTCAACAAATTAACTAACCTCTATATTCTTTTTACAATTATCATATTTGCCTTCATCCTAAGAATTTATGGTATCAATTGGGATCAGAATCAGCATCTTCACCCGGATGAAAGGTTTCTTACTATGGTAACCCTCGCAATGAGTTGGCCAAGTAACTTTCTTGCTTACCTGATACCTAAAATTTCCACTCTTAACCCTTATAATATTGGTTACAATTTTTTTGTTTACGGAACATTGCCTCTTTATTTAGTAAAAGCTTTTGCCGGATTTATAAGGTTTGAAAGTTTTGATTACAATAACATTACGCTTGTCGGAAGATTAATTTCAGCACTGTTAGACACATTTTGTGTCCTATTGGTTTATAAAATAAGTAAAAATATTTTTAATAATAAGGTAGGAATGTTGGCCGGATTTATTTATTCCATTTCTGTATTACCAATTCAGCTTTCCCACTTTTTTGCCGTCGACACATTTCTAAACTTCTTTCTTCTTCTGACTTTTTATCTCCTTATTAAACTATCTCAAAATAAAAATATTATCCTTTACTCTATACTTTCCGGAATAACTTTCGGTTTTGCCATTGCCTGCAAAATTTCAGCACTCCTGTTTTTTCCAATAATCATTCTTCCTTTCTGCTACTTACTTCTCCAAAAACACAAATTCAATAAATTGTTTTATTGTTTCATTATTTTATTGTTGTGTAGTTATTTGTCCCTTCGGATATCCAATCCGTCGATTTTTAAGTCAGCAAACCTAATACAACCATTACCTAACCCACAATTTATTAGCAATCTACGCCAGTTAAAATCCTTCGACTCTCCGAAAAATTTATATCCGCCTGGAGTCCAGTGGCTCAATACACAACCGCTCATTTTTCCTCTAAAAAATATTATTCTGTGGGGATTAGGATTGCCTTTAGGTTTCTTGGCTCTGGCAAGTGTAACTCACTCCTTGTTTGTATCTTTAAAAATAATTATGCAATATAAAAGTATTACACTTAGTGAAGCCTTCCATCTTTTGATTCTTGTCTGGGTTCTACTACTCTTCTTCTATCAAGGAGTTCAATTTTCCAAAACTATGCGTTACTTTCTTCCGATCTACCCTTTTCTCGCAATACTGATTGCTAATTTCTTGTACTACTGTATTCGTACGTTAAAACATAGAATTAAAAACAATTATACTCTCTTACTCTTATACTCTCTTACTCTTATACTCTCTCTTGTTTGGCCCTTATCATTTTTGGCAATTTATTCCCGTCCGCACTCCCGAGTTAGTGCATCTCAATGGATATATAAAAATATCCCCGCAGGTTCAACGCTTTCGTGCGAGCATTGGGATGATTGTCTTCCCGTACCCTTACCAAATAATTTTCAGCAGCAATATAAAATCGTTACTTTAGAACTCTTTAATCCGGATACGACTGAAAAATGGAATAAAATTAATTCCCAGCTACAAAATATTGATTATATTATTATGTCTTCGAATCGTCTTTGGGGATCAATTCCCGGGGTTCCTGAAAAGTATCCACTCACATCAAAATTTTATAATGAGCTTTTTGCAGAAAAACTAGGATATGTAAAAATAGCCGAATTTACGTCGTACCCCACAATTCCCCTGGTAAAGATGCAAGTTCCCGATGGCAAGGCCGAGGAGGCATTTACAGTCTACGATCACCCCAAAGTATTAGTTTTCAAAAAACGCTGATCTTTGAGCAAATAAATAACATAGATTAGTATGAACGGGGTTAGCTATCTCCTTCAGAAGAAAATTATTTCTCTTTAACTTTCTTTTTAGTTCTAAATATTTTTCATAATCATTCTTTTTAAAAATATGTATTTCAAAGGCAATTTTCTTTATCTTGCTTAAAGTATTTCTTGAAGCCGATTGAAAAATTTTGTATTCAGCACCTTCGCAATCAATTTTTAAAAAATCACAATTCCTAACTTTATACTTCTTGAAAAGCTCGTCCAGGGAACTAACTTTCTCCATAAAACCGCTAACTTTACTAATATGATTTGCCTGTAGATTTTTATTCATTAACATAAACCTTTTTTTATCACATTCAAATGCAAGCACCTTCTCGGCCTTCTTACTTGCCAAAATGCTAAAGTCGCCCAACCCAGCTCCAATATCGATCACCTCTCCGCCATCGACCCTAAATAATTTTTCGTACTGTCGGTCTAAAATAATCTCTTTAAGCGTCCATACATCAATCAAATTATTGATGTAAAATTTAAATCCTCCGCGTATGTTAATAACTTGAGGTTTATTAATTATAAGAAAAGGAATCTTGTAAAATTCCATATCAAAAAGTATTTTCGGAGAAGATATAAGGTAATATTTTAAAGCAGAATATATCATTGCAATTTCAACAAACTTTCAAATAACCTTTCATAAGCACCAATAACTTTCTGGTAGTTAAATATTTTTTCTATGTAGCGTCGCGGTTTTATAAAGTCTTTTTTATTTTCCAAAACATTAATAATTGCTTCCGCTAATTTCTTGCTATTACCCGGCGGAACTATTTTTCCCATAGAGGTAACTTGAACCGGAACTCTCACGCCAGGAAGATCGCTGGCAACAACCGGACAGCCGAAAAGCATGGCTTCCACTTGCACCAAACCGAAAGACTCAAGTCTTTCAGTAGAAGGTAAAACTAAAACGTCAATTAATGAATAAAAAATCGCCATGTCCTTTTGGTTCAAGGATCCTACTAAAGCAGTATTATCCCGGTATTTTTTAAAGAGTTTTTGTAGCCCTTTTCCATTCCCTCCACCTATCACCTCGATTGACGGCCCGGCCAGAATAATTTTGAAGTTTGCGCCAAATCTATTCCTAAAACTCGGAACTCCATCGAGTAAAAACTCAATACCTTTTTCTCTTGCAATTCTTCCTGCAAATCCGATTTTATATTTAACACTCTTAAACTTAGACTCAATCTTTGAACCTTTGTCTAGATTCTCTACTTTAACCGGAGGAAAGATATAAACCAATTTGCCTTTGAAGCAGGACAAGTATTTTGAATTATCCGCATAATCTTTGGTATAAACAACTATCTTGTCCGCGAGAGTGCCCGATAAAATTAGAGAGAAAAAGGTGAGACTTTCGGCAATTTTATTTACCCATCCCGGCCAGTTCGACAAGTCGCAATGATGAGTCAAAACCACTCTTTTCCCTAAAAGCTTTGCAATAACAACCAAGATAAATGCCTCAAATTGGGGTATATGGCAGTTTACAATATCTGCTTGCCAAACAGCCATAAAAGCATCGATGAAATAACAGGGCATAATGGGTCCTCTCCCAAAAATAAAAGGGGTCCAAGCCCTTCTGATAACCACATTGTTTTTAAACTCGCGAGACTGTAATGTTTTTAGATGGCGGGAAGTTAATACTTCAACATCATACCCATCGCCAGCCAAACCTTCAGCAAGTCTTTGGGCGTATAAAGTTAAACCACTGATATTGGGGTAATAATAACTAATTCCCAGGAGTATCTTCGGTTTCATTTGAGTATACCTCTGACATACTTTTCGTGATCTTTTACATATATCAAGTCAATATCTTTAGATCTTGTTCTTAGGTATTTAAGTAAAAGTAAATCATCATCAATGAAAACATGCAAACCCAGTCTTTTAATCATTCTTTCCTTGAACAAGTGCGGCTGCTCGTCAAAGTCGTTAATGTAAATCTCCTTAAAAAAACGCCTTAATTTATAATAGCCAAACCACTGTCTCGTCCGGGATTTTAAGAACGAATAACGGCTGGAGACAACATAAAGTGTGTAAGCGTTACTTTTATAAAGTTCTTTTATCAGATTAATATTATTCCTTATCGGAGGACGAAAAAGTGGATAATGACTTAAAATTCTAATCTTTCTTTCTATCGAATATTTAGGATATCTGTAACCGAGTTTTTTTCCGGTCGGATTCCTGACTAATTTTTCCATTATATAATTCGGTATAAATGGAGGTTTGCCGATAATCACTCCGTCGAGATCGAACCCTATCCTGATATTTTTTTTAACCATCACAGCTAATTTATTCTAGACTAAAATATACTTTAAGTTTGGCGTAGAATACCATATATAAAGGGCTAAATACCATGATTACAGAAGACTTACTTTATATTTTTAAATGGTGGGTTCTAATATTCGTAATAGGATTAATAAATCTTCCACTAACGTGGATATTATTCAAAAAATTTATAGGTCTGGGTTACGCTTTTGCCAAAAGTCTTGGGGTTTTAGCTATTAGCTACTTAATGTTTTTATTGAGTATTTTTCACCTTGCCAAATTTTCCGGAGCAAACCTAGTTTTTATAGTTTTCATTTTTATTGCTGTTAACACCTACCTTTTCCTTAAAAAGAAAGAGCAAATTTTAACGGACGTTAAAGACGCTTTTGGCTTCATGTTAACCTCCGAAGTTCTTTTTACAGCGGGTTTAATTTTCTGGTCGTATGTCCGTGCACACCAACCCGATATAAGAGGTTTGGAAAAGTTCATGGATTTTGGTTTCATAAACTCTGCACTCAAATCCGACTATTTACCGCCTGTGGACATGTGGTTCACGGGCAAATCTATCAATTACTATTGGTTCGGACATTACCTGACTGCTGTTCTTACAAAGCTATCCGGTATACCTTCCGAAATTACATACAACCTTATGCTTGCAACGATAATGGGACTTACTCTATCCTCAGCTTTTATAATCTCAGGAACTCTAGTTAAAAGTATCTCCGAAAAAATTAGTCTCAGGACAATTTTTGCCGCCGGAATTATATCTGCATTATTATTAACTTTTGCCGGAAACTTCCATACTCCTTTTTACATACTTAAAGACGGAGCGAAAAATTACTGGTACCCCGACGCTACAAGATTTATCGGCTATAATCCCGACGTAAACGACAAAACTATTCACGAGTTTCCTATTTATTCATTTGTAGTAGCTGATCTGCATGCCCACCTAATTAATCTACCCTTTGTTCTAGCTTATATCACTATTCTCTGGAAACTGGTCAGTGAAAAAAAGAAAAACAGGTTCGACAGGTTTACATCACTTGTTGCCGGATTTATTTTGGGAACCTTTTTTATGACGAGTACGTGGGATTTTGGGAATTACCTTTTAGCAACAGGGGTAACACTAACATTAAGTGCATTCAAAGACAGAGATTTTAAGTTAATTGCTCTAAGCGATACTGCAAAAAGCACAATTGTGATTGGAATAGTGAGTTTATTAACGGCCGCCCCTTTTATCATCAATTTCCAGTCGATTGCCGAGGGCATCAGATTTGTTCATAGCCACACCCCCGTCTGGCAACTCACAATTCTTTGGGGCTTTCCCCTGGTTCTTACCATTTTTCTTATCACAATCATTGTAAAACTAAAAAATAACATCGCCAGGTCTGACCTTTTTGTTTTTTCCCTCTTCCTAACATCCTGGATTCTCATTCTTCTTCCCGAAATAGTTTATGTCAAAGATATTTATGCAGCAACCCACTACAGGGCAAATACCATGTTTAAACTGACCTACCAAGCCTACGTTATGTTTTATTTATCAAGCGGGTATATTGCAGTAAGAGCAATTACAACTTTCAAAGATTATTATGTAAAACGCTTTATGGTTATTTATTTTGCGGTTACTTTTTACTCAATTCTTTCGTACGCTCAAATTGCAATAAATTCTTATTACGGCAATCTAAAGAGTTATCGCGGCCTCAAAGGAGATACCTGGCTAACAGCGCAATATCCTAATGAAGCAAATGCAATAACTTGGCTAAATAAAAATGTTAAAACGCAAGAAAATATCTTGGAGGCACCGGGAGACAGTTATACCGATTTTAATGTCATATCATCCTATACCGGCCTCCCCACAGTTTCAGGGTGGTTTGTACACGAATGGCTCTGGCGAGGAGACCCAAAATTCCCACAGGAAAGAGTTGCTGATATAACCTCAATTTACCAAAACGCCGATGCAACAACTACCAAAAACCTGCTGCAAAAATATAATGTTTCTTACGTAATAGTGGGTACTTTCGAGCGCCAAAAATTCTCCTACTTAAACGAGGCAAAGTTTGGAAACATTGGGAATTTGGTCTTCACCTCTGGCCGGACAAACATTTACAAAATTAACTAATACTTTACTTTAAAACACCTCTAATCCAAGTATGAACTTCATCCCAATTTCCGCTTTTTGGAATTAAAACATAAAGGTTGTCATACTTAGTAGATTTCGGTGCAACTTCCAATAGATTTTCCGGTATTACATAACCAGCCGTAGCATTTCTTGACCGCCAAAAATATCTCGCCAAAACACTAATCTCGCGGCTATTTAAATCACTCTCCATATGCTCATTCAGAATATTTTTTACCGCCAATATCTTTTTAGGAGAAAAAAGTACACTTTCATCTAATAATTTATTCTTTACCGCTGATATGACTTTCTGCTGTCTTCCTGCTCTTGCAAAATCTGTTCCTTCTGACTCTTCGGCATTACGTGACCGCGCGAACTTTAAGGCAGTGGAACCGTCCATAAATTGTCCTCCTTTTTCAAACACAATAGTCTCATATCTGCACATTAAAAGCGGATCTCCGCCACAAACATCATCTTCTCTCCCGGGAATTGGATATTTTTCATCCTTAAATGAATTTTCTACGCCAACATATATTCCTCCGATAGCATCAATTGCTTTAACAAAACCTTCAAAATCCATTACAACCCCATATTGGATATCCTCACCAATTACTTGCTCGACAACCGATTTGGATAGCGCAAGACCACCGCCAGGCTCCTCCGGACCGGAGGTCCTCAGGACCGGCGGTTTTTTCTGATTACCCCAATAATAGATATTATTTAGCTTAGTCCTTAGCTCGGGTATCCAGATGTCTCTTGAGAGTGAAATCAAAGTCACTGTATTATTTCTTAAATTAACTGAAATTAATATCATTGTATCTGTCAGATCGGGCGCTTCGTGATCACCACCACCTTTTCCTAAAAAGAGAATATTTACACGATCGTCTATCGCTTTTACTTTAGCTATTGACGGGAAAATAAAATCCGTAACGTAGTTCAGATACGAATTTAAGTTGGTACTGATAACTAGTGAGCGGATAAAAATAACCGGGACTACAATACAAACTAAACCAATTAATATGAGAGATATTCTTACCGGCCAGACATGACTCAAGACGCGTCTTTTTATTCTTGAAAAAAAGATTCTCCACTTTGCCAGTTTTATCTTACTTTTCGGAATAATTTTTTTCTGCTGCATGTTAGAATTAGAAACCATATTCAGGGTTTTGAAATAGCTTCTACCAACTGTAATTGTATTTCAAATAAAATAAATGGACAAGCTCACACAAGATTTAAATAAAGAACAAAAAGAAGCGGTTGAATATACCAAAGGACCACTATTAGTTCTCGCTGGTGCTGGGTCGGGAAAAACAAAAGTTCTTACCCACCGGGTTGCCTGGTTTATCTCTCAAGGAATTGCTCTACCGGAAAACGTTCTACTCCTTACTTTTACCAATAAAGCAGCGGGTGAGATGAAAGAACGTGTTATGCGTCTTATCAACCGATCTCCCGCATTCGCCGGCACATTTCATGCATTTTGCGTCAGAGTATTAAGACAAAGCGGCCAGGCACTCGATGTTTTCCCAAACTTTTTGATTTACGATGATGATGATAGCGTTGAGGTTATCAAAGAAATTTTGGCCGATCTCGAATTGGTAACGGATAAATATAATCCCAAGGCCTTATTATCCCAAATATCGGAAGCCAAAAACCAGATGTTGACCCCGGCTTTATATGCAGAATTTATTCAAAGTGACTGGCAGGAAAAGGTATTTAAAATCTGGACTGAATATGAAAAACATTTACAAGAAGCCGGAGCATTGGACTTTGACGACCTACTTCTAAAAACCGTACGACTATTCGACCAAAGAAGCGAGATTCTAACCAACTGGCAAAATGTACTTACCCATGTCTTCGTTGATGAATGGCAAGATACCAATAAAGTTCAATACAAACTTACAAAACAAATCGTCGGAGGGAGGGAAAATATCACAGCGGTCGGTGACGCAAGCCAAAGCATTTATTCATGGAGAGGAGCGGATTTTCGAAATATAAATAATTTGATTAGCGATTATCCCGGTATAAAAATAGTTAATCTTGAACAAAACTACCGATCGACTCAAATAATTCTTGACGCTGCAAATTCCGTAATCAAAAGAAATTCTTCTCACCCGATATTAAAACTTTGGACTAATAAAAATGGTGGAGCGAAAATAAAAATTTACCGGGCAAGGAGCGAGCTCGATGAAGCAGCATTTGTAATTAATGAAATTGATAATTTAATTACAAAAGGAATAGACTTCATGGACATTGCTATTCTTTACAGGACAAATGCACAGTCGCGTGTTTTAGAAGAGGCTTTTCTTCATGAAGGCATTCCATATACGTTAGTCGGGGGAGTGAGATTCTACTCACGCCGTGAAATCAAAGACGTTTTATCTTATTTACGTCTTTTAGTAAATCCTAAAGACAGTGTGGCTAGAAAAAGAATAGAAAAGTTAGGAAAAAGACAATATGAAAAATTCAAAGGATTTTCCAAGGAATCAAAATCTGTAAACTCCGAAGGCGTCGATCGTTTTTCTAAGGTCACGACACTTGATCTAATGGATGCGGTTTTGCATAAAACGGACTATCTCTCAAAGTACAAGCGAGAAACCGAAGAAAATCTGGCCAGATTAGAGAATATAAAAGAGCTGCGCTCTGTTGCAACTGAATTTCCGAATATTAATGAGTTTTTAGAAAACGTTGCGTTGATAGAAGCAGAACAGGATGATGAAGGGAAAGTGCACGTGGCCCGCCCGCAACCGCCTAAGCGTAGCGATGGCGGGCGGGTTACATTAATGACCCTTCACTCAGCAAAAGGACTTGAATTTCCGGTAGTTTTTATCGTCGGTATGGAAGAAGGCCTTTTCCCTCATTCAAGATCACTTTTCGATATGAATCAACTTGAAGAAGAAAGGCGTCTCGCCTATGTCGGAATAACCCGGGCAAAGGATTCTCTCTACCTTACATATGCTTCCCGTCGGCTATTTTTCGGTCAGCGAACAAGTAATCCCCCTTCAAGATTTATCATCGATATTCCTGAAAATTTACTGGAAGGTATTGAAAGTAGTTATGCAGACTTTGGTATTAAAAATAATATCAATAAAGGATTTGATAGCGACTTTGACATTGATGTCGACGACACAGTCAACTTCTAGCTTTCTTCATCCTGTATAATTCAAATTACTATGGCTAAACTGGACATCATAATCTGCTTAGGAAAATCTATAAATAAAGACGGCAGCCTTGATCGGATTCTATCTCAACGAGTTGAACTGGCTTTCAAACTAGCCACTAAAAATAATATTCCCCTAATCTTATCCGGAGGTAAATCGCATAAAAGATTCTTAGAAAAATTTCCTTCAAGCGAGTCCTCAGCAATGCTCAGTTATCTTAAACAAAATTACCCCGAAACAGATCTAAATGTAATATTAGAAGAAAAGGGAGAAAGCACAATTCACCAACTTTGTATAATTAAGAACAAGTTACTAATTCCCAAAAAATATTTCAGGGTGGGTCTGGTCACCGATGAGATTCATATAAAAAGAGCTATAATTACGACCGAGTGGATTCTTGGGGACCAGTTTAAAATTGTAGGCTTTGGATCTCCTTTAACTCTTAGGGGGAAGGGAAGAGAAAAATTCATAAGTCGTGAGGAAGAAAAATATGACCTGACAATAAACAAATTATTCAAGAAATACCAAAAAGGTGATGATAGAGGACTCTTAGAATTTGATAAAAGATTCAGAGTCTCCACAAAAAAACATATAAAAAGTGGGGGTAACCCAAACACAATACTTCACAAGATCACGTAAAATGAGTAAACAATTTATTAGTAAAAGGGGCGATAGCAATTTATCTCATCCTCTTCAGTCCAGGCAGTGGGCTGAGTTTAGATGCGCCTGGGGAAATGATGTCGTGGAAACAAGGCATGGGATAATAACTCTTCATAAAATCCCCTTCGTAGGAATGTTTACAAGCAAGGCTTGGAAAGTGGCAACTTTCATTAAAGGGCCGATGCCAACCCAACAGATGCTTACCGATTTAAAAAAGCTGGCTAAAGAAAAAAAACTGATATTCATAAAACTGGAGCCAAACTACGTAATTAAAAAGGATAATATTAATTGCGCCGACAAACTAAAGGTAGTCAATCTTCTTAAAAGAAATGGGGCTGTTTCTGGAAAAACGCTATTCACTCCGACAACATTTTGGATTGACTTAACAAAAACCGAAGACCAATTAATGAACAGCTTTTCAAGTAAAACCCGCTATAATATTCGAATAGCTATTAAGCATGGGGTAAAAGTTGAAGTAGTTGAAGACCCCCCTTCGCCAAGGCTTCGGGGGGCAAGCAATTCAGACAAAACATTTAATAAATATCTTGAGCTTACCCGAGAAACCGTTGAACGACAGGGATTTTATGCGCATACGGAAAAATATCACCGATTGATGTGGAAGTATTTGAACAAAAAACAAAGAACAAAGAACAAAGAACCAATAGCGAGGTTGCTTACTGCAACTTACAATGGTGAGATAATTACTTGTTGGGTTGTATTTGTTTATAAAGACTTCCTCTATTACCCTTACGGTGCGTCGAGCGAGAAATATAAAAATGTCATGGCGAATAATCTAATGATGTGGGAGGCCATAAAATTCGGGAAAAAATCAGGGCTGACGACTTTTGATCTTTGGGGACGGGAACCCGGAAAGGGCTTCACGCGTTTTAAGGAAAGTTACAATCCCCAGGTTGTAGAATTTTTAGGAACTTGGGACTTGGTAATCAACAAACCGCTCTATCTGATTTACAGAATAAGTGAAAATCTGCGTTGGAAATTTTTAAGAATCCCGACAAAATTAGGTCTAATGAAACCAAATTTCTAAAGTACAGTAGTACATAACAAGCCAATAACAAATTATATGAGAAGAATTGAAAAGAAAGCCTGGCCGGATTTGTTTGAAAAGGTATGGACAGGCAAAAAAACTTTTGATGCACGACTTAATGACTTTAAATGTAAAGAGGGGGATATTTTAATACTTCGCGAATGGGATCCAAAAACTAAAAAATATACTGGTCGAGTACTGGAGAAAAAGGTGGCTTTTGTAATAACAACTAAAGAACTTTCAAAATTCTGGAGTAAAGCAGAAATAGAAAAATACGGTTTCCAAGTAATTGGCTTCAAACAATGAACTACCAAGATATTATTAACAAATTGGAATCTCTTTCAAATCCGAAAAACATTAAGGGGATGGCAAGATTTGGGATCACACCAAAATCCAAAATTTTAGGCATATCTATTTATAATCTAAGAAAGATTGCAAAAGAAATAAAAAAGTCCTCCTCCGTCAAGACTTCGGAGGATCTTCACGCTATTGCTAAAAAATTATGGAGTTCAAACATTCATGAAGCAAGAATACTCGCAAGTTTTATTGAAGATCCTACTAAAGTAACCGAAAAACAGCTAGATCAATGGGTTAAAGATTTTGACTCCTGGGACATAGTCGACCTAGTATCAGAGCTTATTGCCCACACCCCTCACGTTATCAAAAAAATTAATGAGTGGGCAAATTATGAGGAACCTGCCCGCAATGCTACGCAAAGCGTTGCAGGCGGGGAGTTTGTCAAACGCTCCGCTTTTTCTCTTATTGCCGAGCTCGCCTGGTGGGATAAAAAGATGACAGATAAGGAATTTATTGATTTCTTTCCTCTTATTAAAAAGGCAGCAACTGATGAGCGGAATTATGTTAAAAAGTCAGTTAATTGGGCAATAAGAAATATTGGTAAGAGAAACAAAAACCTGAACAAAAAAGCAATTAAATTATCAAGAGAAATTCAGAAAATTGATTCTAAATCAGCTAGGTGGACTGCCGCAAATGCTCTTCGTGAACTAACATCCGAAAAAATTCAAACCAGGTTAAAATAAACTACTACGTAGTGATGTAGTAAATTCTATCTTCCGATGGAGGAAGGTATAAATTTCTTAATCTTCTCCCTATTCTCTTCGATTAATTCCCTCTGTTCAGGCCAAAATATAGGAGGCAATTTATCAATTGGGAACCAAGCTAAGAAATAATCTTCCTCACCTTCTAAAAATTGTGGTTGCCCGTCTTTTTGTCTTGTTAAAAAAAGAAAATAGTGGTATGTATTCCAAGTTGTTTTCTTAAAAGTTAGTCTACTTTTAATACTAAGTTTCCTAATGAATACCAGCTTATCTAAACCCATTTCTTCACTAATTTCCCTCTTAGCCACAGCTAACTCTGTTTCATTCCTTTCGACTCTGCCCTTAGGTAAAATGTAGTTTGGGAATTTTCTATCGCCAACCAGGGCTACTAACAATTCATCGCCATCTTTTCGAACAACTATGCCACCAGCCAATTCTTGGGTAGGAAAATTTTTGTCTTTAGGTTTAATATACCAACTTTCGTCTATTAACATTTCCCGTCTCCTCAGACCCGACAGAATAGAGAATATTCACATTTGTCGCAGAGAAAATTCTTTGAACATGTGAAGTCGCTCTCTTCGATCTCGTGGCGGACTTTATAAATTTCATCAACGGCCAGGTTTAATTGCTCCTTCGTTCTTTTCGATGTAATTTTTTCCTGATTCTCGAAAAAATAAAGGGATAGTTTTAGTTCTTCCGGATTTCTATTAAAAGGTTCTTCTTTAATTGACGTCGCTGCCATGGCATAAAAGGTCAGCTGTAAATTTTTATCAACGGCCCGCATTAAGGGAACCGCTCCCGTTTTGTAATCAACAATCTCCATCAAACGATGCGGAAGAATGTCAACCCTATCCATTACCCCACCAATTTTTAATGGTCGTTCGTTCTCGCGCGAAGGAAGAGGTAATATAAATCTTTGTTCTAAAAGAGTCGGTATAATATTAGAGTTAAATTCCTTTTCCAAATATCCTGACAAGTATTTCTTCCCCTTCTCTACTAATTTTTTCTCCTGATCTTTACTGGTAAAGCCTTCTTTAACCCAATACTCAGCCAAAATACCAAATAATAATTTTTCCGTTGGCTTACTTCCAGCCTTAACTCGTTCATAAAAATTTTTCATCGTTAAATGGATAGAAGTACCAAAACTTAAACTCGCCGAAGGAGGAGTGGGAACATTATAAATATAACGTAATTTATAATGCAGCGGGCAAATCCTAAAGGCGTCGATTTGAGAAAACGATAGAAAATCGATGTGTAAATCGGTGGTCGGTGACTCGTGGTTAGTGATTAGTATTTTATGATCAGGAATTTTGTAGTCGAGAAAACTTAATTGTTCTCCGGAAACCACAGTCTGCTCACTTGCCACTACCTTATCGCCCAGTGCTTCAAAAACAAAAGGCGAGAGCTTTTTCTCCCTCTTTCCTTCACCATAATAATCAGCACCCGCAAAATAAAGTCTTTCTTTAGCTCTGGTCATCCCGACATAAAAAAGCCTTCTTTCTTCCTCTAAGTGATAATCACCTTGGGGTAATACCTCTTTAATTAACTCATCCGGAATCGGTATTTGTTCCCGCCTCTCAATTGTAGGAAAGCGCTGTGATACCAAATTTACTAAAAATACGACAGGAAATTCGAGGCCTTTCGAAGAATGGACAGTTAAAATATTAACCGCATTTGACGCCGACCAGTCAAAATTAGCAGCCAGCGGCGATTCCCCCAACTCACTTGAAAGCTCAATCCAGTCTACAACTAACGGAACCCTTGCGTCTTCGTGCTCAACTTCGTAAGTTTTAAGTTTATCGAAAAACTTGGAAATATTTTGGGCTCGTTTTTGTGCTTCAGGATTATCGGGGTTTAAGAACTTTTGCAATAGTCCTGTGTCCTCTAAGAAATTGTATAATAACTGACCCGCAGTTTCTTTTTTGAGGAGATTAATATATTTATTTATTATCTTAAGTAATTTCGCTATTTTCTCCTTTGTGTCCTCGCTGACAAAAATGCCTTGCCCTGAGCCGATTCGGTCTGAGCTTACGGTCGAATGACCTGTCGTAGAGTCATCAATTTTTTCAGCAGCCTCGAACAACGACATGTTATATCTTTTTGCATAACTGCTTATTCGAATAATATCTTTTGCCGAGATATCAAAATAATCAAGGGAGAGAAGGCGATAAAAAGAAAGCGAATCATCAAGATCAGTTAATACTTTTAAATAAGAAATTAAATCAACTATTTCAGGTTGCCTGAAAAGTCTACCGGGGCCTAAAAATTGATAAGGGACAGAGTGTCTTTGAAAAGCTCTTATGAATGGCTCCGAATGGTCATTTGCTCGAATAAGAATTGCTATATCATTGTATTCATACCTTGTTCTTTGCCCCTGGCTCTTGACTTCCGGTTCGGAGAACCTCTGAGTTCGGAGAAGAGCCTCAGGCTCAGAGAGTTTTTTGTTCTTTGTTGTCAAACTAATAATCTCTTTGACTATTGCTTCGGCCTCATTTTCTACCCTGTCTCGATGGAAAAACGCTATATCTTCACCCTCCGAGTTAGTTACACTTTCCAAGTTTTTGTCTATTCCGAGTTGCGATTCCAAAGTGTCCGGATTGTTGTGTTGGATTAATCTATATGCAGAATCAAGGATAGTCTGGGTGGAGCGATAATTCTTGGTTAAAACGACGGTCTTTGTTTTTGCATAATCTTTTTTAAAATACAAAATATTGGATACAGCAGCGCCTCTGAATTTGTAGACTGAATTGTGAACAACGATTCCATCTGCAATAAAATTATGAGTTTTTTCGACTTCTAAATCATAAGTTTGTATTGTTTCGACCTTCTCGTTACGAGAAACAACCATTTTGTATTCAACGTATTTATCAACTAGAACTGGTAAATACATTCCGGGGAAAACATGACTTGCTGGAACTACACGGGCTGGTAAATGTTGATAATTGTATCTGCCTACAGAAAATTTCTTATCTATAATCCCGCCCGTGATTTTAGATAATTTTTCTGCTAAATTCCAGGCTTCTGCTAAATTCGCAGTCGCCATACGAAACCTTTTACCCTTTTTGGCTTTTTGAAGCATATATCCTGCTTTTTCTAGAAGATCGATAACTTTCTTGCTGGATGTCTCTAAGTACACGGAGTGTAAAACTCCGGGGTTCCTAACAAATCCGTTTTTATGGGTCTTACTTCTGTAATTTCTCTGACACATCATTAAATTTACTTTCACTCTCTTACTTACACCCCTAGTAACTCCATCTACAGCAAACACAGGAGAATCAAGTTCTAAACCAAAATCTTTAGCAAGAATCTGGGCATTTTTGCTCGTATTAATATCTTTAAATAACCTGGTAAGCCATTTACCAGAAATCGCCTGTCGAGGTCGTGGCAAAAAGGGAATGGTCGGTAAACCATACTTTGCTGACAAATATGACTCGAAAAACCTTGCCTCCTGATCAGTTTTATAAGAACCTAGTGCAAAGATATCGTCAGCATGATGTTCGATTCTTAGTCGCGCAGGAAGGTTATTTGTTACTCCTATCCTCCAACCTAAGTTCTCTTGATGCATTAAATAGACAAAGTGCCAGTCTTTTGAAACGTAGAAAGCTGGTAGAAAAGAAAACAACTTATGATTGTTCGTCACCTTCAAAGTCTTACCATCTTCTGTTCTAAAAGTAAGCATTTTAACTTTCCGCACTCTTTTAAACACGCGCGTTACTCTTGACAGCGAAGTATGACCTTTCCCAACAGCAGTTAATACTTTGTTTCCAACATGAATATCTTTTATTTTTTTATCCCCATCGGAGGTAGTAATCTTTGCGCTCGGGGGGAGACATTGACTATCATCGCCTACGACAGTTAAATTACCGTTATTTATTGGCGGCGCGAGGAGTTTAAGGAGTTCATATTGTGCGACGTTAGTATCCTGAAATTCATCAACCAACACATGCTTAAACTGCTTTTGATAATTAGCCAGGATATTTGGTCGTTCACGGAAAAGCTGCAAGGTTTTGACTATCAAATCCCCGTAATCCATAACGCCTTCTTTTATTTTCAGCTCCTCATATTTTTTATAAGCATTTGCCATTTCTTTCCATTTATCGTTTTCAATTTTTTCCTCTTCCGGCAGTTTTGAGTTCTGAGTTTTAAGTTTTGAGTTCACCCAATCAAGATATTGATTGGGTGTTATGTCTTCGTCCTGCAATCTCGAAAAATGCTGCATCATTCCCGAAACAAATTTAGTCGGATTCCCCAATGGCCTGAAATAATTAAGGTCAAACTTGAAAAGGTTAGAACGTATAAACTGAATCGTTTCGGCTTCCGTCATTAACTTATAGCGGGGATCCAACCCAATATTTAATGCTTCAGCCCGGAGTATCCGCTCGCAGAAAGAATGGAACGTCGAAATCCACATCTGGGTATAGCCGTAGGGTAGGGCAACATCTACCCTTTCCTCCATCTCCCGCGAAGCTTTTTCTGTAAACGTAAGAGCTAATATTTCCGACGGTTTAAGATTCTTTTCAAGCAGAAGGTGTCTAATCCGCTCGGTTATTACCGTCGTTTTTCCGGTTCCCGCACCGGCAATAATCAAGAGAGGCCCTTCTTTATATTCAACAGCCTCCTTTTGTTCCTTATTTAATTTCATAGTACTTTCTGTAATCCCGATTTTAACACGAAATAGTAATACACATGTCGTTTTATTGTGGCATTTCACGGTTTAAGTTAAAATATAAAATATGGAACCTACGAATACTGAGGGCGAAATAAAAGTTAACTCACCCCAAGAAATTGATACTAGAAATCCTCGTCAAATTGAACGCTCGGATCAATTATTTTCTGATTTTAATCAATTGACCGAAAAAGTTGGAGCCAGGGAAGAAGAACGAACCAAAGCGCAAATAAAACACATGCAAGAAAGAGAAAAAGCACAGCCTTTTAATGTTTTTGCAACTATTGCAGGAGAAACCACCCGCGCCGATAATATTTATTGCGGAATTAACGGAGAAGCAAGACACAAAGCATTGGCAGAATATCTTCAACAGGAGGCAGATTTGACACAGGGAGATATGCACGACGTTCTTAAATGGCTTGCCAAAAGAGAACTGAAATTAGCGTCTGACAGAAGACTTGTTAAAAATCAGCTTATTCTTGACCAGCTTACAGATGCTACTAATTATCAAGAGGGAAGACTAATTGACGAGAACACCCCCTTTTTTAACAGCTCACTTGATTTCCAAGGTCAAGTAGACATTAGTGACAGAGTACTGCCGGAAAATGTTAAAGAAAAATGGTTACAAGAACTAAAAGAAAGTAAGCAAGAAATTCAGGGATGGGAAGAGGAACGCCAAAAAGCAGCTTCTATTGGCGAAGCTGTGACACAATTCATTATACCGAACAATATCCAATCCTCGAATGAAGCAATTACCAGAGGAAGTATACACGAAGACACTCAACACTGGTTAAGGGCCATTCAGTCTACCGCTGACTGGATTAATCCGACAGTTGAATTGTTAGAAACCGATAAAATAAATTCTAACGAACTTCATCAAACGCTTCTTAAATACATGGGTAATTTAACTGCGGCAGAAGCTGTTTTAGAACATCAACAATATTTTGTTGGAGTTGGACTAATCCGAGCAGCGGCAAACGGAAAACTTCCCACCGAGACAAAAGAATTAATGTCAGATTAAAACATAAATTCAAAAAGTATTAAGAGTTGAGAAAGTAGGCTTATTTAAAATTAAAAATAGAATTCCCTTTGCTTCTTTATTCCACTTCTTTCAATTCGTTCTTAACACCATCACCTAAATTTCTCGTCGAGGAGATTTTCTGCCCGAGCTGGGTAAATCCTGATAGAACTCCACTCATTGTGTTATAAGCATTATTCAAGTGTTTTTGCAAAATAGACAATGCAACGCCGAGCTTTTCATAATCCTTTTGCGCAGCCCTGAGAATTTTAAAAACCTCTCTCGATTTTGCCTCAAGCTCTTTCCCTTCAAAACTTAAAAGTAAGACCTGTAGATGGGCATATAAAGTATTAGGTGAAACCGGATATACTCTCATGTTCCTGGAATAAGCAATAAGTTGGGGAAGACTAACTACTTCATAATAAACCGCTTCCGAAGGAATATACATCAGGGCAAAATCCATTGTTCCTTCTTCGGGGAGTATGTATTTCCTGGCTATGTCGTCCATGTGCTTTTTGACGTCGCCGGCAAAATTTTTCTTTGCTATTTCTCTATCTCTCTCGGTTTCCCCCTTGATCATAGCATTAAAATTTTCCATCGGAAACTTTGAGTCGATACAAAGCAGCCCGGCTTCAGTTTTTAAAACAGCATCAACCTTGACGCCTGACTTGAATGGGTATTGCAGATGGAATGAATTTTTAGGAAAAGTCTGACCGATCATTTCTTTTAAAACTTCTTCACCCAACCCGCCCCTGAGTTTAGGGGATTGTAAGAATTCCTGAAGAGATCTAATACCCCGGCCGACCTCGCTCATTTCACCAAGGTTTTTTTGTACATCTCCGATTACTCTCGCAGCGTTATCAAGCCGTTGATTAAAATTTTTAGATTGTTCATCGAGGCGAGTGTTCGTAGTTTTTAAATATTCCAAAAGCTCACTTGAAGGCTTTTGTTCTTCCGCTAAATCGCCCAGCTTTCTATTAATAAAATAAATTACAGCTCCAAAACCCAAAATAACTGCTATAACCAATATCCACTCCATACTGTTATTCTATCACCCACCTTTGTAAAATGTTCTTAGGGCAATGAAAGAAAAAAGGAAAAAACAAGTAAAACTCAGGAAAAACTTTTTTCCCCTTCTCGTTATTACATTAATTTTTTGGACTCTTCTGTTTTTCATATTTTGGTTCATCGACCCTTTTGGAAGTGGATCAATTCCTTTATTCCTATCAGTATTTTTTATTACGGTTACTCTAACTT
Organism: Candidatus Woesebacteria bacterium RIFCSPLOWO2_01_FULL_39_23; assembly: GCA_001793095.1. GTDB lineage: Bacteria > Patescibacteriota > Microgenomatia > UBA8517 > UBA8517 > HO2-FULL-38-9. The sequence goes on along the minus strand of MGHG01000012.1, from coordinate 32,767 downwards.
TCTCTATTGTTTTCGCTAATACTAGAAGGGGAGCACTCACTTCGCTTGGGTTGACTTTATATTTAATTCTTAGATATTTTGGAATCGGACACATCATAAACTTTCTCTTAATTTTCGGAATTCTTCTATCTTTCGAAATATACTTAACAAAGAAATGATTGCTGGTATACTTCGGTTAGGTAACCATGAAAAAAACCGAATCTCCTGTTAACAAAACTTTAGCCAAAGAAATAAAACGCCTTTTTATCCAATTAATTACCGATTTAGATAAAGCTAAAGATGCTGACCTATTTTTCCGAGATTTTTTAACTGCTGCTGAAATGGACACACTCGTTAAAAGGCTGGCAATTGCCTATTGGCTGAAAAAAGGAAGATCTTACGAAAATATTAAGAAAAATTTAAAAGTCTCAACCAAAGTAGCTGGCTCTGTTAAAAAATTAATGGGCAAGGAAGGAGTAAAACTTGCTTTAAAAAAAGTTGAAGCAGAAGAATGGGCAAATAAATGGGCGGGAAGAATTAGAAGAATAATAAAATGACTAAGATATTGAGATTTGATAAAATTAATTTTAGTTGTTAATTGAGAAATTAAGAATATAATACAAAAATGGCACCATCAGCAAACGATTTGGCGACATCTATAGGAAGACCTTTAAAGGAAGGGGATATTCTGGTTGGTGAAAATACATATGAGGTGGTTGGATTCGGAGAACGGGAAAGCGGAGTTTTTCGCCGAAAAAAAAGACCTCGTTTACAACTAAAGATAATTATAGATAAAATTCCCGGGAAAACAATTTATAGCATAAACCCAAATGATGACATGTGGGACAGTGTGGTCTGCAAAGAGGACAGAAATAAGTAACTTCAAACAGGTTGTCTCGCTTTCTCAAAAAACTACATCTACTCGCCCATGTGTGTGGTTTTAAGTTTTGAGTGATAAAATATCCTCATGAGCAGAAAATTTTACTTAACTGCGGCTATTCCTTATGTTAACGCGGCACCGCATATAGGACATGCCCTCGAGTTTGTGCAAACCGATACAATTGCCCGTTACCATCGTTTGCTTGGAGAAAATGTTGTTTCACTCTCGGGTGGAGATGAAAATGCATTGAAAAATGTTCAGGCGGCTGAAAAAGCTGGGGTTCCAATCCAGAGTTTTGCAGATAATAATACCGAGCTTTTCAGGCAACTTTCAATCAAATTAAATGCTGAGTTTGATGTTTGGCAAAAAGGAAGCGACCAAAAACATCACTACCCTGCGAGTCAAAAGCTTTGGAATCTATGTAAAGATGATATCTATCAAAAAATATATAAAGGACTTTATTGTGTCGGTTGTGAAGCATTCTATACAAAAGAAGAGCTGGATGAAAATGGTGAATGCTTTGAGCATCCCGGCAAAAAATTAGAAGAGGTCGAAGAAAAAAATTATTTTTTTAAACTTTCTAAATACCAAAGGCAGCTTCTGGAAATTATTAAAAACGACGAAATAAAAATTATTCCGGAAAAAAGAAAGAATGAAGTCTTGTCATTCCTTGAAAGAGGACTCGAAGACATTAGCATTTCGCGAACTAACGAACGGGCGAAAAACTGGGGAGTACCTGTCCCCAATGATAACACTCAGCGAATATATGTCTGGTTTGATGCTCTAAATATCTATCAATCAGGTATTGGCTTTGGTTGGGACGAGGAAAAATACAATAAATATTGGCCGGCCGACGTGCATGTAATAGGTAAAGGAATTCTTAGATTCCACGCAATTTATTGGCCAGCTTTTCTATTATCTGCCAAACTACAACTTCCAAGAAAAATATTTGTACATGATTACTTCACTGTTAACGGCCAAAAGATGAGTAAAACGCTGGGAAATGTTATTGACCCAACTTGGCTTATTGATAAATACGGAGCAGATTCATTAAGGTATTATTTCCTGGCAAAATTTTCTCCCTTTAATGATGGAGATTTTTCGGAAGACAAATTTAAAGAAGTTTATAATGCTGATCTTGCCAACGGTCTCGGAAATCTAATATCAAGGGTGGCAAAAATGTCTGAAGGAGTAACTTTAGATGACAAAGCAAATCATTTATCCAATACTTCCGATTTATGGAATAATTTCAGCTCTAAATATGAATTTGATAAAGCTCTAGGCTCGGTATGGGAAACAATCCGCAATTGCGACTTACTTATAAATAAAAACGAAGTATGGAAATTAGAGGGTAGTAAGAAAAAAAATATATTATCCGATCTTATTCATAGTATTAGAGAAATTGCATACTACTTAAAACCATTTCTTCCGGAAACTGCGGAGAAAATTGAAAAGCAATTTGGGGGACCGACCACAAAAAGTTCAGAACCGTTATTCCCAAGAATACCTTAAACATTTAACATGTAACCATTAACTTCCGGGACAAAAATGTATCAAAATATAAAATAACTTAGATTTAGAAAATTCCAAATCTACCTTGACTCTTTACAGTTCAGGAAAGAAGTTAAGTTACTAGTAAGAAATATGTTTCCTAAAACAGAACAATATTTATTATCAAACCAGATTTTAAGAGCAACTAATTCAATAGTTCTCAATATTGCAGAAGGGTCGGATAGAAGCACAGATAAAGATTTTGCTAACTTTCTTAATAAATCACACACATCTATTAACGAGGTTGTTTCATGTCTTGATATTGCTTTATTAGACAAATATTTTACACAGGACCTGCATAATAAGTATTTAAAATCTGCTGAAAAGCTTGCTAATCAAACAGCGGCTTTCCGAAGAAAATTACTTTAGGATAATCGTTAATCATTCTACAGTTATTAGTCAATTGTTAAACGTAAAATGTCAAAAGTATTAAGAAATTTCATAATCAATCACGATAAGCAGGTTCTAAGATTGCTCGAAATATTACCCGGAGTAGTTTCCTGGAACGTAATATTATTTCCTTACTGGGGGATTTTCGTAATTCCGAATGTAGTTGCTTACTTCATACTTGCATACAATATCTATTGGTTCTATCAATCTTTCCAAATCGCCATATCGGCAACTATATCGCATCTTCGTGTCCAATCCTCGATGCGCTATGACTGGGATGGAGACCTTAAGGCTTTTCCGGATGCACCACAAGTCAAACATTTTATAATCATTGCTACTTATAAAGAACCGCTTTACATACTTCGAAGAACCTTCGAGTCAATTGCCAAACAAACGCTTCCCAAAAATCAGCTTTACGTAATTCTCGCAACCGAGAAAAAAGAACCGGAGGAAGAGAGGAATGAAAAGGTAAGCATCATTAAAAAAGAGTTTGGGCAAGTACTCCCGAACATTTTTGTAACCGTCCATGAACTGTCAGTTGGTGAAATCGCCGGCAAGTCGTCGAATGAAAGATTTGCCGCAATTTGGGCTAAAAAAGAAATCATCGACGAGCAAAATCTCGATATGAATTATCTGACTGTTACTAGCTGTGACGCCGATCATATATTTCACCCCAAACATTTTTCAGTTCTTACCTACAAATTTTTAGATAACCCTAAAAGGTATCTCTATTTTTGGCAACCAGCCGTTATGTTTTACAATAACATTTGGAAAATTCCGGCAATTACCCGTGTCCCGAACATACTGGGATCAATTTGGAATCTCTCACAACTGTCCCGCCGCGACAGACTAATTAATACCGCCAATTATTCGCTCTCTTTCAAGCTTCTCAGCGATGTAGATTATTGGGATCCGGATAAAATTCCGGAAGATTGGGGCATATTTTTCAAAGCATATTACAAGAAAGCCGGTGGGGTAGAGGTTGAACCGATTTATCTTCCGATTTACGCCGATGCACCCCAATCCTCATCTTTTATCAAAACTATTAAAAATCAATACCAGCAGAGAAAAAGATGGGCGTGGGGAGTATCTGACGATCCCTGGATAATAAAAAATTACTTTCTGACTCCCGGGGTTCCGTTTTGGGAAAAGACCATGCGCGTTATTTATGTCATTCAAGCCCATTTCTTATGGCCCGTTAACTGGTTCATCATTACAATTGGTTTAACCGTTCCGACTCTGATAAATCCCCGCTTTGCCAGAACGACCCTCGGTTACACGGTTCCTAAACTATCATCTTTTGTTTTAACAATTGCTCTCGTATTTTTAGGAGTAATGCTTGTGCTAGATAAAATTTATAAGCCTCAAAGACCGAAAGATTATCCTATTTGGAGAGCGATAATTTCACCGATTGAATTTGTACTCATGCCGGTCGTAGGCTTGATCTTCTCAGCTTTACCCGGAATTGACGCTCATACAAGATTAATGTTGGGAAAGTATTTAGAATACAAGGTCACAGAAAAAGTATAATTTATTGACCTTGTATTATATCGCTCAGTTTATTTTGTTACTCAAAAACATTTTTTCGTAAGTCGTAAAATTCGCAATGGAGTATAAAGTTACAGAAAAGGTATAAACAAATCAACTCAATTGCTTGAGCAATTTGACTGGGCTATACTAAAATATGGTCACCGGCTCTTCTAGTAACCTTAACACACCGGATGTTCCACCCGTCGCCAAAAATACGACACCTCAAGCAATTGTTACAAAATCCAATTTTCAAGGCAGTAAGCTAAGGAAATTTTTAAGTTCATTAAAGTTTAAGCTTTCCGTCTTAAAAGATTTTATTTATGACAACTGGATTAATCTCCCCAAAAAACAAAGAATAGTTATCGCATCTGTATCAGGATTTCTTATTGTCGCATTAAGTATGCTAACAATCGCTTTAGTAAAAAACGGCGGTGAAGCCTTAAAGCGCTATGGTCCCAGAAAATTTGAAATGGAAATTGCTAATTTCGGCGATTGGAAAAAACTGGTTATTCCTCAAAGACAAAAGCCATTCTTTACTCTCGCCGCGTCAACAACCAGTAAATATGGTATTTTGCCGAATGAGAATTTTATCCTGAAAACAGAATCTCCGATTGGAGTTAATTTCATAAAAAATAATATTGCTTCATCAACTCCGGTAAATATAGTCTCACTGTCTAATAACGAGTTCAAAATTACTCCCCAAAAAAATCTAGGCTTAGAAGAGGTAATAACCTTATCATTGGGTGTAAAAGATAAAAGCGTTAATACATTTAACTTCGACAGAGATTATTCATGGGTATATCAAACTCAGGGAAAGTTCAGAGTGGTAAGTAGTATACCCGGAGATAAGAAGAGTCAAGTACCCATTAATACAGGAGTTGAAATTGTTTTTAATCAGGATAATTTCAATGATCCGACTCCTTACCTATCAATTTTTCCTGAATTTAAATTTCGCACCGAAATCCATGCCGAGAGATTCGTAATTGTACCCCTAGATCCTTTGATGGAAAAAACTATTTATACGGTAAATTTGAGTAAGGGTTTAAATTTAAAATACAGAAATGATCCCATTGCGGAAGATTATTCCTTTACTTTCCAGACTAAAGAAAAAGACATAACAACCCATCCGCCTTTTTTCAGGATATCCGAAGATTTTCAACAAATTTCCCCATCCGAACGGTTCATTACGAAAGTAGAAACTGCAAACTGGAAATCAGAAAATACCGTAAACACCGAAGTTTATAAATTCCCCACAGTTGAAACTTTTATCGCTTCAAGAAGAAAGGTTGACGATAGTAGCGGTAAATGGACGACCTATTACTCCGAAAATAACGCAGTCGATACATCACAACTCGAAAAGGCCATGACAGCAGATCTTAAAGTTGAAAGCAAGGATGATATAGACTATCTACAACTGCCTGATGCCTTAGCCGAGGGACTATATGTAATTCAGTTCAGATCTACAGACAATAAAAGACTTGAACAACTATGGCTTCAGTCAACAACAGTTACCGGTTTCGTATCGGTCGGTAAAGAACAGACAGTTGTATGGGCAAATAATATCGACGGGGAGCCAGTGCCTAATGCTTCGATAGCCCTCTCGGGTTCAACAAGTGAATATAGAACTTATGACAACGGCACTACAGTTTTTACAACTCCGACAACAATGTTTGATGAGTCGGGGCATTATATAACAATTACAGACACCGACTCGAATAGGGTAATAATTCCCGTTAACAACTTATCGGGAAATGCACCTCCGGGAAAGTTAACACCAAACGATTATATTTCCTATTTATACAACGAAAGATATCTCTATAAACCGGGAGATACTTTATACTTTTTTGGCGTAATAAAAGACAGATCAACTAATCTAGTTCCGGCAAATGTAACTGTGAAACTAAAAAAATCATCCTCTTCTCTGGGAGCAGAATTTACCAAATCTATTAATCCCGGTTCCGATGGTTCATTTCTCGACAATCTCAAGCTGGACAACATACCCACAGGCTGGTATGACTTGGAATTGCAAGTTAATGATATAACGCTCGAAAGTACGGGTTTTTCGGTAACAGAGTATGAAAAACCCGAGATGAAGATTGAGGTAATGGCTGACAAAAAAGCAATCTTTACAAGTGAAAGCGTTAACTTTACTGCAGTAGCGACTTTCTTTGACGGAACGCCGGCCACAAGTATTCCTATTACTATTCGTGAAACAAAGACACAAAAGACTACCAGCATGACTACGGGAGAAGCGGGAGAAGTAATATATACCTATCAACCAAAATACAGCAATTCGGAATATTACCCGAGATACGAAACAGTTAATTTTAGCTTGGGGACAGCCCAGGAAAGTAAAATCGAAGGCTTTGGCAGTATATCTGTCTTCGGAAGCCGACTGATGATCGACTCGGATTCCGACCAGGACGGAAATAAAGCAAAACTTAAAGCAACCGTGTTTAATGTCGATCTAAATAAAATTAACTCAAGCGAGTCGAGCGAATATCAAGGCAGCCCAACTCAAAATAAAGAGGCCTCTTTAACAATTAATAAAACATGGTACGAAAAGAAGGAAACCGGCACGTATTACGATTTTATTGAAAAAGTTACTCGTAAAACTTATCAATATATCCGTCATCAAGATACCGTTGAGAATAAAAAACTGACAACGGATACACATGGGGAAATTAGTTATGAGTTTCAATTGGAAGAAGGAAAGAGTTTTACTGCCATTTTAGAAGTATCAGACCAGGACGGACACCCAGCTAAAACAAGTGAGTATTATTACCTCAGCGCCTCTGATTCCGAAACTAAAGGAAAAGAAATAGATTCACCCCAACTTAATCTGGACAAAGATAACGGCTCTTTCTCGCTAGATGAAGAGGTTAAATTAAATATTATTTTGGGCGAGAGTGAATATCCCGATAATGACAAAAACCGCTTCCTTTTTATACTCGCAAACCGCGGGCGGCAAGAAATTACGCTATCTGATAACCCTCGTTACTCTTTTACGTACAGAGAAGATTACATCCCCAATATCTTTGTCGGCGCTTACATTTTTACCGGGAAATATTATACTCAGGTCTCAACTCCCTGCCGGGAAGTTTCATACTGTTCGTATTACAATTATTACGGCAGAGAAAATAATTTTAACGGACTCCAAATCACCTATAAAATAGACGACAGCAAATTAAGTCTGACAATAAATCCCGATAAAGAAAATTATCAACCCGGCAACTCGGCAAAAATAAGTGTTAAGGTTGAAAAAAATTCCGTGCCCATACAGGATGCTTCGGTAAATCTGGTACTGGTGGATGAGGCGCTGGCGGCAATGGATGCGGTAAGAACACCCTCTATACTAACTTCCCTGTACAATAAGGTTGAGGACCTCATCTACTACAACTACGCTACTCATGAACCAGTAATTACAAACGAGTCGGGTGCAGAAATGGGCGGCGGCGGAGGTGGAGATAGAGACATATTTAAAGATGCCGTTTTTTTCGGTCTCAACCAGGAAGTAACGGATGAAAATGGGGTTGCAGTATTCATATTTACTTTACCTGACAACATAACAACGTGGGTTACTTACGCCCAAGCTTTAACCAATAAAATTGAAGCAGGCCAAACTGAAGGAAAAGTTATAGTGACGAAGGACTTCTTTGTGACCAGCCAGTTTCCAAAACAATTTTTGATAAAAGATAAACCCGAACTAACCGGAGGTTCATTCGGAAAGAATTTATCGAAAGACTCAACGGTAGATTTTAAAGCGATATTTTACAAAGACAATCAGGAAATTCAAAGTTCCTCGAAATCCACACAGGCGTTCAAGAGTATTAATTTCACCTTCCCTAGTATTAATACAGGAAGCTATAGCGCAAGCCTAAGGGGAAAAGCGGGAGATATGGAAGATGGGATAAGGTTACCTTTCAATGTAATTTCTTCCAGGCTTAACCTTGAGTACTTTAAAAAATATGAACTTGAAAAAGGCCAAACTATGTCAAAGGTCGATATGGAAGACGTAAAGGAAGATAAACCGATTAAGCTTGTTATAAACGATTTGGGTAAAGGAATTTACTACTCGCAATTAACTAGATTTTGCCGTTCAGGGAGTAATAGATTGGAGAAACAAATTGCAAAATCGTCCGCTTCAAAAATATTAGTCGACAAATTTGACGATGAAAAGTGCAAAGTAGACTCTTCCATTTTAGAGGATTTTCAATATTACAACGGCGGATTGAGTCAAGTTAAATGGGGGGGAAGCGATCTTCCGACGACTGCCTGGGCAATATTTGTCGATTCTGAACCTTACAATAAAAATGACATGATCAAATTTTTTGAGAGTTTGTCCAATCAATCTCAAGGTGGTAATTTGCAAAAGATATATGCATCTTGGGGTTTAACAAGTCTTGGTAAACCCAAAATTACTGATTTACAGAGCCTTGCGCAATCGGCACTAACTTACGAAGAAAAGGTCACGCTTGCCCTGGCTCTGACTACGGCGGGAGATACCGCCCGGGCAAGAGATCTCTACTACGATCTTCTGGCAGATTACGCATATGAATATTCGCCCTACATAAGAATTCAAGCCGAGTTGAAAGGAAAAAGCCAAATTGACAGTTATATCGAAAATACGGCAAGGGCATTGCTTCTCGGAAGTTTAGTAGACAAAACCTATGACCAATCAATGCAAAACTATATTAGCGACTTTAAAACCAGCACCCAAGACGTTGTTATAGATCTAGCTACAATTGCATTCGTCAAAGACCAATTGGATAAATTACCGGATGAAAATACAAAATTTGCCTTCCATTCCCCAACACAGAACATCGAGAAAGATCTTATCAAAGGAAGAAACACCACTCTTAATCTTACTCCGGCAGATCTGAAGAATTTTAACTTAAGCGTTTTAGAAGGTAAGGCAGAAGCGAATTTTGACTACTATATCGGAACCAGTGGTGTTGCGAAACTACACACGGATAATTTGCTGAAGATAAAGAGAAGATATAGAAAGATTTCAAAAGCAAGCGGTAATATGAAAGTCGGAGAAATCGTGGAGGTAAGAATTGATTTTAATCTGGATTTCGATAAGTCGCCGACCGGTTGCTATACTATCACGGATCATCTGCCGTCAGGACTAAAGTATATTTCGAATCCCGGAGTTTACGGGTTAACTACGGAAGGTTTTGTTAGTGAAAAAGAAAACAATGTCATCGAGGGATATTTTTGCAACTCCCCTTGGTGGCAAAAATACGGATCAAAATACTTAAATTATTTTGCCAGGGCCAGTTCAGTTGGTAACTATATAGCTGAACCCGCCATAATGCAGTCTGACAATTATCTATCCAACTTCCAAACCACTCCGGAGGAAATAATGACGATTGAAGGCACAAATCTTTGAAACCAAGATATAAATGAAAAAGATATACATTGCACTCTCGGTATTTATATTTGTAATCGGGCTACTACTGACTGCAATCTATGCGAAATATCATCAAGGACAAGTTGCGGGTATAGAAACGTCTTCCCAACCCGTCGTAAGGGGAATAATCCTACCGCACCACAATTTAGCCGAGAGTATAATCTCGCCTTCTTTTGAAAGTTTAAAAGGGAATAGTTACTCCCATATCGTCATCTTCGGCCCAAATCACTTTGAACCTAATATTAATTCTGTTGTTACTGCCACAAACATCTCAAGTTTCTCTTTTGAAAGTAATTTAATGCATATCATGTTAAATATATTTCCCGATATACTCACCTCGAGTGAAATAGTGAGTAAAGAGCATAGTATTACATTGCACTTACCTTACCTAAACAATTATTTCCCCAAGTCTTCTGTAATACCTCTTGTCATCTCACCTTTCGCCAGTAAAAACGATTTGTATGAAAGGATTGATTACCTGACTTCAATTATGCCAGAGGATACTTTATATATCGCCAGTGTCGACTTCGCCCATGATGTTATGCAAGACACTGGTTTGAAAAATAACGAAGAAAGCATAAACGTTATTTCAAACTTTGACTATCAAAGCATTTTAAGCTATAAAGACGATCATATGGATTCTTCATTATCAATTGCAATGCTTCTGAGAGCGATGCAAAGCCAGGGTACGACAAAGTGGGAAACATGGCATAGTTCTCATGCATCTCTATTAAAAGATGATCCTTCCTCAAAGGGAACAAGTTATGTAATAGGAGTATTTAGATGATTATTGCTTTTACATATAACGTCCGGCATATCTACCCTGATCCTAATGATCTAAAAAGTCACAAGGAAGCCGACTTTGACGATCCGGTTACTATTACCTCAATGATTAAACACCTCAAGTCCGCAGGTTACAAAGTTTTGCCCATAGAAGCGGATGAAAAAGCTTATTTAAAACTTTATAAATATCGTAAAAAGATAGATCTTGTTTTTAACTATTCTCTCGGCCTGAATGGTCGTGATAGGTATTGTCATATTCCAGCAATGTGCGAAATGCTCGAAATTCCTTATACTGGCTCGTCACCGTTAACCCAAGCTACCACCATGAACAAAGGCAGGGCAAAAGAAATTTTACAGGCTAACAACGTTCCAACGCTTCCATTTCAAATATTCACCTCGCAAGATGACAAGTTGAAAAGCACAATAGACTTCCCACTCATAGTCAAACCAGTCGCCCAAGGTTCATCGGCAGGTATCACCAATAAAAGCGTTGTTAATAATAGGGAAGAGTTGGATAGGCAAGTGGCCTTCATACTAAAAACATTTAATGAACCCGCCTTAGTCGAGCCTTTCTTGGACGGCCGGGAATTTTCAGTTCCGATGCTCGGCAATCCTCCTAAAATATTACCTATTATCGAATCAGATCATTCCGTTTTACCCAAAGAATACTTACCAATCGACTCCTTGGAAGTCAAATGGCACTTTGAGGAAACTCATGAAAAAAATAATCTTATTTGCCCGGCAAAAATTGACGAACAACTTAAACAAAAAATAGAGCGGATTTGTTATCAAACCTGGGAAGCACAAAAAATACAGGATTCCTGTAGGATCGACATTCGCTGCGATAGTAGTGGAAATCCCTATGTTCTGGAGATTAATTCACCGGCCGGTATGATTCCGCCAGATATTTCGAAAACTTCCTATTTCCCTTTCTCCGCCGGGGTAGCGGGTTTAAGCTATGAAGAACTGCTAAAGGAAATTATTTCAATAGCTTTCAAGAGGTATAACTAAACTTAGGAGTGGAACCTTCATTATAGTAATAACCATCCTCTTTACACAATAACCTCACTACCTTTCTAATGAAGATTAGACAATGTCTATACGCGAAAGGCAACCGACTCCTACACATGCAAAGTTATGGTTAGAAACGCTACTTAATATAAATCCAAAAAACCATATGGGCTTATTATATGAAAACAGGTTTTGTGAAGCGTGTAACGGATTAATTACTGAGGGATTTATTGATAGTTACCGGCAGTTTCCAAAAGGATCAGATGAAGACAATATGGGAATTGACGTATCTGTAAGAAAAGCCGGTATAGAAATACACTTCCAAGTAACATCGTCTCTCGATGAAGCTATAGCACATCAAAAACTACAATCCAGACATCCTGAAAGGCCACAAGATGTTATCATCGTTTATATCCGCGAAGGAAATAAACCCCTAATGAAAACCGTTGATAACCTTGAAAGAGAAATTAGAAGAAAAATAAATCAGCATTTCAACGGAAATAAATTTTCTTCCAATTAATTTATTTTACTTAATATTTACTATCTAAAAAAATTAATAAAGAGTTCAATTTGCTTTGCAAATTTTAGAAATTATTTTCCCCTCTCCCCTACCGAAAAATTAAAAATAGCCCATAGTTTACTTACTAAACGAAGTAATTATTTCTTTTTAACTATATTGTTCTCATGCCCTTTATGATTATATTTTTGCAGTATTTCAGACTTAACAATATTGAAAGCGTCCTCAATATCTACATTTAGCTGATTTGCAAGTCTACACAAACCGAAAAATAAATCTCCGATTCCGTCTTTAAAAATGTTTTTATTTTCCTTTACAAACTTAATCCGTTCTCTTTCGCTCTTGTAGCGTAAGTATTGCGACATTTCTATAAGTTCTTCGTGGAGATGGTCAAATTTATCTACATTAGGCACGTCTTTCCATTTATTCCGAAGTGCAAAGTTCTTGACTATTCTTTGAGCTTCTTTAATGGTTTTAGCAATTTTCATACTTATCCACAATTATTTTCCGAATTGTGATTATCGTGAAATTACCTGCGATTTACTTTCTCTCCCACCTGTTTTTATCCCTTTTATCATACTTTTTTATCATGCTCTGAAAATGGCTGTCTAAATCAATATTTAAAGAGTTAGCAAGACAAACTAATGTAAAAATTACATCAGCCATCTCATCTCCTAAATTAGCCTCATTTTCAGAATACTTTTTCTTCTTCGGTCCAAACCTGTGGTTTATCTCCCGGGCGAGTTCACCAACTTCTTCCATCAAACGGGCAAGAATCTCGTGAGGCTTAAAATAACCAATCTTGTATCGACTCACCCATGCATCCACCTGTTTCTGAAGTTTCTTCATTACAAGCATTATACCAGCATCCTATATTAAAGTTTATGCGATATTTTACTTCCCCAGAAGCTTTTTCCCTACTACAAAAATAAATGAGCAGACACCTGCGAAAACCCACATAATCGTAACAAACCCCAAGGGTGTTTTAGCCGTCAGAGAGATGTAATACCACAATAAAGTTCCGGGAATTGAGGCAATAATAGTAACAATAAAATAAGACCCGAAATTCATATTAGTTAATCCGGCTGCAAAGGAAACAAAGTCATGTATTGAGCCTTGAAAAACTCTCAGAAATGCAAGGGAAACAATTCCGTAATCTTTAGCGATATTATCAATTTTATCGACGCTTTCTTTCCCGACTAATTTTTTAACAAAATCTCTTCCCCATTTTCTTGCTATCCAGAAATTAACAATCGAGCCAATATAAGCTGCAATTAAACTTAAAAAAACTACTTTATGTCCGAATGCGTAAAAACCCGCGTAAGTTAAGGGAGCGCCGCTCAAAGGAGCTATAACGAAAGTTAGTAGTGTCAAAAATATATAAACTATCGGCGCAAAAACTCCCGCTTTTTTGATGGAAGACTCAACCACTTCTCTTGGAATACTCAAGCTTATGGCAAAAAGCAAAATAAAGAATAGCGCTGTAATTAAAAACGGATAATACTTCTTCTTTATAAAGTTTCTTCGAGCCCTCAATTTTCTCTTCATTATTGGATTATAGCAGCATTCGATAAGCTCCTACCCTGTCGGGGACACATAAGTAAATAAATGCTTCTTTACCAAACGAGTATAATTAAAAAGCATAATGCATCTAACCAACGATGGGAAAATATACGCCTACATCCTTTTAGCTTCGGTTTTCTTCTCGCTATTTGCCTTAACGTTCGGCTTTTTTCCTCATCTTGCGCTATCGCTTTCGTTTATATTCTTTACCTTGATTGCATATCACGTTAAGGGAGAAAAAACAGCAACGACAAAAACTTTTCTGACGATTACTCTTATCCTCTCGGCATTTCTCTTCATCAGAAGTGAGATGTTTGTCACCTTATTAAATATTTTCGCAATTTTCTACTTCGGTATTTTAATGCTTCTGGCAGATGACGATAACCTCTTCACAAGCTTGGTATCCGTTGCCTCCTCCCCCTTTGCTTTCCTGGCACAGAGCATCTTTACAAAAAGTAAGTATCACCTTGAGTACGCTGACGCAGGTTCCAAAAACGCAAAAAAAGAAAAATATATTTATATTGTCACAACTGTTTTGCTTACTCTTCTTGTTCTTTCAATTATTATTCCGCTTCTTGCCTGGGCAAACCCGATCTTTGAAAAATTAGTAATAACTATATTGGATTTTTTTGGATTAAGAGATATCAAAATTTCAGAAAGTCTTTTTCAACGGCTGATACGAGTTATATTTTTCCTGGTACTTATCATACTCGTTCCCAAAATGGCAACCCAGGTAAATAAAAAGACAGACTATCCGAACTTGCCAACTCCTGATGTAAACATGCTTTTTCCGAAAATAGCTGTTACATGTGTCCTAATTGTATTTTTTATAACCCAACTGCAACTCTACTTTTCTACGGGTGAGACTTTGAAAAATCTCGGTTATACCCTCTCACAATATGCCAGAGAAGTATTCGCACAACTTTCTACCGTGGCCGTTGTTATTGTTGCACTTTTATTTAACGATAAAGGAAAGAAGGACATAGACAAAGCATTCACTTACGCACTTCTTTTAGCTGGCTTATTTTTAACACTCATGTCGTATAAAAGCGTTTATGATTATTCGCATGCCTGGGGTTTTACCTATAAAAGGCTCTATGGATTTACGGTCGCAACCTGGATTTTAGGTATTTTTATACTGTATTTCTATACATACAAAAAAGCTTTGAAAACGAATTTCTTTGTTTATTCAAGTATTATCTTGACCGGACTTGTTCTGATCGCAGTAAACCTTGCAAATTTCGATTATCTTATTTACCACTTTAAAAAAAGTGCGACAGGAAGCGGCATCGACTATATTTATCTTACAAGCCTTTCGAGCGACTCACTGTCCTATAAAGACCAAGTCGATAAGTTAATCAACATCTCAAAATCTACCCCACTGATAAGCCATACACCCGATAATAATCCGCATGTAAATACACTTTTACGCAAAATCGACTTTTTGCAGCTAAAATATAAAAAGTTCGATTTCAGAGGATTTAATTTACTCGAGTATTTGTCTTATCGGCAGATAAAAGACGTCGATACCGGGCTTGCGAGAGAACAAATACTTATCAGCAATCCGTAGTAAAGGCATCAGAATTTTCTCCAATGTTTATCTAACCTTGTCCTGTGAATTTTTTCTAAACCTTTCTGTTGCCTAAGAATTTTTCTAGCGTAGTTCGCAATAACCATTTTTTGCGCATCGCTCGTTTTGTATACATAGCTGTTAAACATTTTAAGAAACTGGTCAAAATTTAGCTTAGCTACCTTCGAGCGACTGTACTTATATAGAACAAAATCTCTGTAAAGCATAGCATAGGACTTATTAATTAATGGTGTTGTTACTTTACTAATTCGAATCATGGTTGTATTAATTTTCGGTGTCGGAACGAAGTCGCTTTTTTCAAACCGCCAAAAAAGAGATATGTCAAACCAAGGTTTAAGCAGTGTTGCCATCATTTGATTTCGGTGATCCAGAGGTTTACCGATAAATTTCTTTGCAGCTTCGTTCTGCACAACTAAATACCCCTCCTGAAAATTATTATCAAAGGTTAATTTTCGAATGATGTCGGCAGTAATTATAAAAGGAATATTGGCAAATACCTTGTATGGATATTGTGGGAGATTATAATCCAAAATGTTACAGTGTAACGTTACACAGTTACGAACTTCGTAAAATTTTTTATTTAACTCACGGTATAGATTATCGTCTATTTCTACAGCAATAACTTTTCCTGCAAATTTTACTAACTCTTGGGTAATAATTCCGCGTCCTGCGCCAATTTCTAAAACAGTATCATTTTTACCAATGGAAGAGTTCCGAATAAGCTTAGTTATAAGCTTCGGAGAACGAAGATAATTCTGTGAGTAAAGCCTTCTCCGAACTTGAAGGTTCTCTGAACTGGTAGTCCGCCGTATTTGGTATCTCATGGCGGAGCCTCCTTATGGTTACAGTTATCATATATCTACTTAACCTCTTAGTATGGACGTATTTTACAGTAAGCCAGTATCAAAAGCAAAATTTCAGAAGCTGCGCTTAACAGCCGGAAGGGAGAAAGTGATTTTATGCTCAAAGGTTAAAATATTTTTTCAGGGGCGCTAAAAAGGCCGTATAAATTCTCTCCGGATTCTTATCAACAATTTCTTTCAAATCTCCATAGCCTATCCACTGCGAATCTTTAGTCTCGTTGGTTTTACTTAAGAGTTTACCTTCGGCTTTGCAAAGAAATATTATGCCAATAAATGGTCCATTGGCCATTTGAGTTACACAAAAGGGTTCTATAATATCCGATGAATCTTTCCTGTTTATATAATTCTTTCTTTTGTCTTGTCCTGATATATTTGTAATATCCAATCCGCATTCTTCCTTGACTTCTCTTTTCAGAGTTTCATAAACGTCTTCATTAGCACGAAACTTTCCTCCGGGAATTTCCAAACTCCCGCTATATTTGGGATCGCTCTTCTTCTCTCGAGTTTGAACTAAAACTTGTTTTTCTCCACCTACTACTCTTTCAATAATCGCTCCGACAAATGGAATATAAAGGAACTCTCCATTCATTTGAGGCAGTACTTTCACTAATTTCTCATCCATAAGCGAATTATAACAGGAAAAGCACGATAAACATGAGTTGTCCCTATTAGCCGGGGAAAATGATGAATCTATTAATATAAATCCTTCTCTAAATCTATTACCCAATCTTCAACCCCATTATAAACTGCATCCACATAAGGCTTCCCGCCATCGTGTTTGTAACCCAATTTTTCATAAAGTTCCCTTGCATTTAAGTTTTTATCTGGATTAACCGCTAAACCAATTTTATTATAACCACGTTCTTTAGCTCTCTTCTCGCATTCTTTAATAAGAGAAGTTGCATAACCCTTTCCCCTTAATTCCTCCTTCGTATAAAGATCCTCCATATCGAGATATTCCGGATGAGTCTTTTTACCTTCCCATTTCAAAAGTACATAACTTATCGGTTCTCCTTCGTCTTCTAAAATTAGAAATTCTGCTTTTCTATCCTCTTGTTTCTTAAGTCTTTCTTCAATCGTCTTATTGTCCAAGAAAGACTTAATTTTCTTTAAAGACTCATTATCAAATTTCGTTGCTAATCTGATATTCATACCTGAAGTATAGCAATTTCCGGTATCGAAGAAGAAATAGTTTTATTAGGTTTTCAGCGCTTTAATTAATATTTCTTTAATTATCGGTTCTTTTAACTTCATATAAACATCTTTATCCTGATTTGATTCTTCTGCTGCTTTCTTTTTAATATCAGCGTAAGCTTTTACAGCTAACGGGTGAGTTAATAAATAATCTCGGAACTTAATCATTCTATTCCATTCTTTGCCTTTAATGTTTGTTAGGTGAATATGATAAATTTGTTTTTTCCGAGCTTTATTGCTCTTTTCTAAAAGGAAAAATAATCGTTTCCTTACTCCAGCGTTTGGCTTAAATTCATAACCGATTTTTTTCAGGATTCTCGATATTTTTTGAAACTCTTTAATTTCGGCACCTAAAGCAATATCGATAATTCCCTTCCCTCCAAGTTCAGGGATCGCTGTGCTTCCAATGTGTTCGATTACAACACTCTCCCCCAAAGCCTCCGAAAGTCTTTCTTTTTCTAACAAAAAAATCTTAGGGAAATTGTAATCAAACTTTTTAAAAACATATTTCATATCTGAAGTATAGCAATTCCAGAAAAACGAGGAAGAACAATATTCTAAATTGCAAATGCCTTCACTACACTACTACGTAGTGGTGTAGTGCAATTATCTTTCCCTTAAGAAAATCCGTTAAATATTCAACCAAGAACTTTAAAAATTAAGTTAATTAGGTAGTAAACGACTATTGTGCATAAAATAAAAAAACCGAAGTCTCTTTTCTTCCCCGTTTTCCTTTCTAGAATTTTTATAAAAATAAAGGCTATTACAAAAGAAATTAGTACTTTAGTGATAAGGTACAATATCAACATAAGAGCTAAAACTGTAAAAGTACCAGGTAGAGGCATAATTTTATATTAATCCATATTAGTATTATTTTGAAGGACGTCGAACGTCCCTAGGACAAGTTATATTTAAATTGTTGCCAGGTTGGTGAAAATTTATTATGATTAAGATCAATGACTAAGATAATTTTAGTAGCAGTTGTCTTATTGCTTCTTGGCGGAGGGGCGTACCTATTTCTTCGTAAGGGATCGAACCAGGGCACTGCCCCTACTACCAATCAAGAAGGATCAGGTACTTCAGCAAGTTTTTCCAACTCCAAAAAAGCGGCTCATTATGAAAGCAATACTCCTGAACACGGCGCAATTTTGGCGGGGGTTCCAATCAATGTAGTCATCAATTTCAATTTTGACCTGGCTAACCCATCAGAAATTCGCATCTCAGGAACAACCTCGCCTTCCGACGTAGGAAGTGGAGATACGGTTGTCGACGCTAACAAATTGAGTATGCGCAGGGCTATCAGAAACGATGCGCCTGACGGTATTTATACAGTAAATTACACAGCCTGTTGGGCTGACGGAAGCTGTCACGACGGCCAATTTCAATTCAAGATTGACAGAAGTTTAGTGACTGAATTTGAAGATTTGACAGGAAAAGACGAGGTAACGATAAATTTAAAGAATTTTGCCTTTAATCCTACAAAAGTAAAGGTTTCAAAAGGAACAAAAGTAATCTGGGTTAACCAAGATAATATAATCCATACCGTAAACACTGATTCCCACCCCGGCCACAACTACTTCCCCGGACAAAACTCCCGAGACCTTTCAAAGGGTGACACATATTCGGTCACATTTGACAAGGAAGGAATTTACCCCTACCACTGCACTCCCCACGCAGACACCATGAAGGGCCAGGTTTTGGTTGAGTAGAAGAAAATATTATGAAGATAAATTATTTTAACCACTAGGAAACGCTTCAAGTAAAGGTTTCCATGCTTCGTAAAGCGGAGTAAGTTTTTCTTTTAGACCGGGGATAAGAGAGATGTCTCGATAATCTCTTTCAAGTTTACCTAAAGCATAATCTTTATGGCCATCGCCACAATGAACAATACTACTTAAAACAATCCCACGCAAATAACGCAGTTAAGCTACAATAATGGTGTGGATAATTTCAGAAAAGACAATATAATCCGATTACTTTCACTGCTTACTATATTATTTATCTTATTTTTCCAAGTCTTTAATATCCAAAAACCTGCACAAGTTAATATTACGACGGGTAATTCAATTTCTCCTACGCCTTTCAATCCTTTTCCATATAAAATTCCGCAAATTACCTACAAGCGGGCATATTTGATTATGCTTGTCGGAGACTCGATGGTAGCCTCGCTCGGACCGAATGCAAATTTAGTCCGTCAGCATTTAATCGAGCTTTATCCAACCCACGAATTTGTAAATTATAACTACGGTTTCGGTGCAACAAGTATTGAAACCCTTCCCGACAGATTGACAAAAGAAACACTTTATAACGGTCAAAAATACCAATCAATTTTATCCCAAGGATTTGATCTAATTATTATCGAATCTTTTGCCTACAATCCCCTTTCCCAAACCAATTCCGGAGAGGGTCTTGCAAAACACATGCTCATCCTCGATGAGAGTATAAAGAAAATAATTAAAGAACGCCCGGGTTCAGCCCTAGCCATCATGACTCCCATCGCTCCCAAAAAACCTCTCTTTGCGAAAGGTGTATATGACCTATCGACAGAAGAGCGTATCCGTTGGGCTAATGAAAGAATCAGTTACATCGAAAGAGTAGTTGATTATGCCAACGAAAATAAAATCCCCTTAATCAATGTTTATGAAAAATCTCTCACCCCGGAAGGAGACGGAAACTTAAAGTACATAAACAAGGATGACTATATTCATCCTTCGGCAGAAGGAGTCGACTTCATGAGTAAAGTAATCGCCGACTTTATTTTTGAAAACAACATCTTCCCCGAGTAGTCAAGTCTGCTTTCTAATTAGCAGAACTGACTTATTATTTAAAATTTAAAATTTCAGGAAAAACTCAGAATTACAATGCTACAATTAGGACTTCGTTTTTATGCGGATACGATTAATACTTGTGACCATACCAACACTTCTTCTTGGAGGATGTGTAGCCGTAAGAAGTATATTCTATACCCCAAGTGATACTGGCGCGCCTCCTTATTCATTTGAAGATTTAGAACCACCCGAGACCGATCCATACTCACGCTTCAAGGACTGGAAGCGTCCGGAAGGACCTCCAAAGGTAGGCTTGCAAGCTGGACACTGGAAAAACAGCGAACTTCCAGATGAACTTGAGCGTCTCAGAGGAAATACGGGGTCGTCGGGCGGTGGGAAAAGTGAGTGGGAGGTTAATCTAGCAATAGCCGAGGTAACTAAGGAGCTCCTGAACACACGGGGTATCAATGTCGACATCCTTCCGGCAACACCTCCAGTTGACTACTGGGCTGACGTTTTTGTAGCGATTCATGCTGATGGATCAACTGATTTATCCAAGTCCGGTTTCAAAGCAGCAACCCCGAGACGAGATTTATCGGGCAAAGCATCAAGTCTGCTCGAGTTTATCGAACAAAACTATGTAGAAGCGACCAAACTCAAGAAAGATCCGAATGTCACCCGAAATATGCGAGGTTATTATGCTTTCGCTTGGTGGAGATACCAACACTCAGTTCACCCGATGACGCCGTCAGTAATTTTGGAAACCGGATTCCTGACTAACGCCTCCGATCGAAGAATTATCGTTTCAAGACCGGAACTTTCCGCTCAGGGGATTGCTTCGGGTATAATCAACTATCTTGAAACTGAAAAACTACTGCCCAATGATCAAAACTAATTATTTAAGCCTACTTGTTCTCATTTCTGCCGGCCTTGTTATCGCAACCAATAATTCCAGCTTAAAAGTTGAAAATCAGACAAGGAATGATGTTTATACTGCTCCTTCGCCACCTTCAATTACTCCGATACCAAAAATCAAGCTCAAAATTCCACCGCAGCAAAAGATTCTTGTCAATCCTTATCACATCTTTCAAACATTCAACAATTGTGGCCCGGCATCACTTTCTATGGCGCTGTCCTACTACAAGATAAGTGAGGACCAACAGGTTCTAGGAAAATATCTACGCCCATACCAAAACCCGCAAGGCGATAACGATGACAAGTCGGTAACACTCGAAGAACTGGCAGATATGGCAAAAAATTATAAACTTATTCCATATCACCGACCAAACGGAACGATTGATACCTTGAAACTATTTGTTACTTACGATATTCCGGTAATTACAAGAACTCTTACTAAAGTTAACGAAGATATCGGCCATTATAGAGTTGTAAAAGGCTTTGACGATGACACAAATGACATCATCCAAGACGATTCGCTGCAGGGAAAAAACTTAAGATATTCTTATGCCAATTTTAATGCTTTGTGGAAAGCATACAATTACGAATACTTAGTATTGGTTCCCTCCGATAAACAAGAGTTTGCTGAAGCAATTTTGGGTGAAGATTTAGACCTGATTACTGCCTGGCGTAAGGCTGCAGAAAATTCACAACAAGAACTCATTACAAACCCGGATGACATCTATCTCCGATTTAACCTGTCTGTTGCGCTTTATAACATCGGTGATCACCAAAAATCAGTCAAAGAGTTCGAAAAAGTAGAACACTTACTTCCCTTTCGAACACTCTGGTATCAAATAGAGCCAATTCTTGCTTACTACGAACTTGGAAATTATCAGAGAGTTTTTGAAATTACGGATAACATCCTGAATAATCAAAATCGCGCTTTTTCAGAACTCTACCTGATTCGAGGCAAAATTTATCTAAAGCAGGAAAATATCACAGCTGCCCGAGAAGAATTTGAAAATGCTTATTTTTACAACGTCAATTTGCAAGAGGCGAAAGATGCTCTAGACAGCCTGTAAGGTCTTCTAGTGTTAAACTTCAATAATTCTATCGAGAAGATCGGTGTCCCAATAAACCATTTTGCCTTCGGGAAACAATAAAGCCTTTTGGGGTGCAAGCTCCGCCATAAATTCTTGGGTATGCGATACAATTATCATCGTCCCCCCATATTCTTTTAGTGTTTCAAGAATTATGCGTTGAGACAGTACATCAAGATAGGTCGTAGGCTCATCCAGAATTAGCAAGTTATTATCCTTTGCGGTTAACATTGCGATTGATAATCGCGTCTTTTCTCCACCCGATAAACTTTCAATCCTTTGAAAAACTTTATCCCCCATGAACATATACCTTCCCAGAAATGACCTTGCAAAACCTTCGTCTCTATGAGTATCTTCGACGAACGCATCGATTACTCGTTTTCGGAAATCAAAAGTCTCAAATTCCTGGGAATAATATCCTATTTTAGACTGCGGATTAATTACTACCTCACCCGCGTCGGGTTCGACAATTCCCATGAGTATTTTTATAAAAGTACTTTTTCCCGATCCATTCGGTCCGATTAATGCAATCCTCTCTCCCCTAATAATTGTAAAGTCGAGATTTGTTAACACTTCCAAGTCGCCGTAGGATTTGGACAGTCCAAAAGTCCGTATCGGAATTTCTCCCACCTTCGAAGGCTCCGGCAAACTCATCTTTATTTTCCTGACATCAAGAGGCAGTGCCGGCAACTCGAGTTTTTCCTTTTCGATTCTTCTTTGCTGCTGAACTCTTCTCCTCACACCCTTACCCGACGTTAACCGCTTCATTTTACTTAAACCTTTCTCCATCCTTGTTATATGTTTTTGTTTAATTAAAATTTGGCGTTTCACAAGCTCTTCCTTTTCTTTTTTAAGTCTCAAAAATTGTGTGTAATTACCCTTGTATTCATCGATCGTTTTTGTCACCGGATTAATAGCTAGGACTTTATCGATTGCTTTATCCATCAATTCCAGGTCGTGGGAGATTACAATTACAGTTCCCTGATATTCCGATAAAAAGTGCATGACCCATTTTTTCCCTGCTTTATCCATAAAGTTAGTGGGCTCATCCAAAAGAAGAGTGTCCGAACGGGATAAAAGTGCACGGGCTAACGCCAGCTTAGTTTTTTGGCCACCGCTGAGTTTATTGGGATTTGCCCCCAGTTCCGTGTCCAGCTCCAATCCGGCAAATAATTTATGGAGTTCGTAACCTTCAAACTTCATCTCTCGGTCGATATATTCTCTGACCGTTTCTGAGGCTAGCATGTCAGCGTCATACTTAACTTCCTGCGGAACCAAGGAAATACTTCCCCTAGTTTCAATTTTTCCGTTATAGCCTTCTTCCCGGCCAATCAAAATATTTAACAAGGTAGACTTTCCCGAACCATTCGGTCCGACTAGCCCGATTTTTTGGCCTTCCCCCACGACGAAATTAACCTTCTCGTACAAAGGCTTCTCCCCGAAAGAAAAAGTTAAGCCACTAACCCTAAACATACGGGCTAATTATAGCAGCATTCAAGAAAACCACGTTCAGTTTATATGAACGCGGATGAATTGAACGCTGATATGTCGTCCTCCTTTAAAGGAAACCCCGCGTTATCAGCGCGGGGAGGACGTCATAGCAAATGCTTCGAAGCTAATTTGAAACAAGTTCAACTAAGGAAGCTTGTTCAGGAATGGTATTCGGATAATGACCTGAGAACGCTACAGGCGATAATTATGTGAGGCTGCAAAAGTCAAAAAAGTTATGAAGAATAAAAATAGCCAAGCGGTTGTGTACAAAACTAAATCTATCGCTTCTCTTTTTCCCTGCCTGCCAGCAGGCAGGTTATTTTCAAAAAATAATCTGTAAGGTTTATAAAAAACTAAGAGCCCGCAGATTAATACCGAAGTCGAAAGTAGAAGTAAGGCGGCTACCGGCCCGGCATAATTCGGAACATTTCCGAATATTACTTCCCCATTGGAAAAAATAAGCCCGATCATACTGCAATATAACGTTACGCCCAAAGCCTGAAGCAACCCTAAGAATTTGACTGAAGGACCGGACTTTTCCGCCATCAATTAATTATATACCCCAAAAGCTATTTAATTTTATACAAGCTTTACTCGCTGGATTTCAATCCCGTACAGCGCCAATTGATTTCGGCGCTTCTCCGATCGACATCTACAACACAAGCGGGGTTACATCCTTCTTTGGGGGTGTTGGGAGTAAAATCAATCCACCAAGTTCCGGTTGTCTGATTACAAAAATGTTCCTCCTTCAATTTTCCACCCGAACACGAAGAAGCAGCAATCTCCTTGGCTTTTGAATAAGTCATCCGACCTCCAGAAGCCGATAGGCATTCGGCACTATCCGACAGATTCTCTTTTGCTTTCTCAACTATCTTGAATCCACATTCTGCCGCCGGTCTAGGAGAGCTCGGGTTGCCATGCCTTACCCATTCTCCACCCTCGCAATTCCAAGTATCTTCCCTCCGGGCTGGAAGCCCTCCAGGGCTGGAAGCATCTCCTCCCAGTAAAAATCTTACTCCCAATAAAACCAATACTAAAAATATAACGACAAAAATTATTTTTTTCATTAAGTAAGTTTCTTGGCAAAAACAAATCCAGCAATTACTGCATTAACTAATCCAGAAATAGACCAAGCTAAAACCATGGCTAAAGATACCTGGAAACTCGAATAGGTAATAAACATACCGGGAAGTCCGGCAATAAGCCAATACACTAAACCAAATTTATAAGCCTTCTCGAATGCAGTTTTTCCCTTGACCAGGTGTTTTGTCATGTCCCAATACCAAGCTAGAATAATTCCCAATATAAACGGGTAGAGAAAATATAAACTCATTATTGGATCACTCCATGGCCGAAAAAGCGCCGGGTTTAGATACTCAGCATTGATTGAAGGAGAAATTATCCCAAAAACTCTACTCAAGACCAAGCCTGCTAATAGCATCAAGACGCCAGCAATTAATCCCGGGACAACAACTTTTTTATTCACATACATCACCTCCTCCAGTTAAGTAGCTCCTTTGGGAGCACTTAACGGAGCCACGTTAGATGGCCTTGACCTATCTAACTGTGGCGCCTTCTCAAAAAAGTTCTTCAATCTAGTATTAATAAATCTTTTACCCCACGTAGTTTTCAAATATTTTTCTCTATGTAAAGCATCTCTTTTGTTAATGCAAGCCTCGTAATAAATAAGTCTGAAGGGTCTTCTACCTTTTGTCGCCGTAACCTGACCACTATTATGCTTATAAAACCTTTTTTTTATCTGTTGCAAAACCCGTATAAAGTTCTCTATCTTTTAAGCTCAGTAATACGTAAACATAATACATAGCAAATTTAGTGCGGGACTTCTCTCAAATTAATTATATCCCAAAAATCTATCTATTCTGTTCATTGTGGCTTTAAGTTTTTAGAAGAACGGTCAATAACAACTTTTATCCTTGCACTCTTTGTTTCTTGCCTTTTTGCAGCCAAAATCCAAAATATATAAGCAAGCTGAATAGAGTCTGAAAACTTATTGAAATTAGTATAAGCAATTTGGTTCTCGATCAAGGCTTTTTTCAAATCGGGTGGAAGAGTTGGCTTTGTTTTTGAAGAATATGCAGCCTGCCACTTGCCTGTTTTTTTAGCAATCCTGATAGTCTTAAGACCCGCCTCGGTCATTTTCCCTTCTTTTATCATCTTAAGTGCTCTTTTTTTATTGAGAAGCGACCAGACACTATCCGGATTTCTGGGTGAGAAGCGCTGTACAATTCTATCATCATCCAATCTCCTCATAATCCCATCAATCCAACCAAAACAAAGCGCCTCTTCGACAGCCTCTTCATAAGTAATTCCTCCTCTATTTGCATGTTTTTTATAAATCTCAAGCCAGATATCTTTTTCAATCCTATGATTTTTCCTTAACCAAACACGCCAGCCTTTTCTATTCTCGACCGATAAAGTTTTCCCAATATTCATTAGTTAATATTTTCATCCACTTTTTCTAAATTTAAAAGTATCTATTGACTATTTGGAATAGCAATCCTAAAATCCGAAGCATAAATGACTCACGAAGTTCTACAAACATATAGTTCTGAGGTAATTATCGAAGATCTAAAACTAAAAAAGGCTAAAACCGAAATGGCTAATGGAGGTAGAAATACGGTGGATGTAACTCTTCTGAAAGATGCTTTAAAAATAGAAAGAGCATATCAGAGCTATTTAAACATGAAGGCACTGGGTCTAAGTCTGGAAAAAGAGAACTTCGAACGCGAGTTTCAAGTAGGGTTTCTAAGGAAAAGAAGACCTGTGACTTTTTCTAATGATGGGACCAAATGGACCGCACAATACCAGTCTAGACATGAGTATCGCTACTTGAGCGGGCACACAGCAGAAGATGTTCTTCACCAACTAAATAATTCAAGTAAAAGAATTTAGTATTTAACTATCCACTGATTCTTATCAACGCTTATTTCTGCTACACTGGAATTGGGTCAATACCTAATTCCATCCTGAACTTGTTTCAGGATCTACTACATCCATGGAAACCGTCTTTAATCAGAGCATTTGGGGAGACGAGGGGTTTTCGGCAATACTTTCGATGAAGTCGCTTCCGGATATTATTAAAGTAATCTCCCGAGACACATCTCCTCCGCTCTGGAATATAATTGAACACTTTGCGTTTCAGATATTCGGAGCGAGTGAAGTGGTAATACGGAGTTTATCTTTTTCGTTTTATCTGATTACTGCTTTCTTTGTTTTCAAAATCGGATCCCTCCTATTTAGTAAGAAATCCGGTGGAATCGTAGTGCTGCTGACTCTATTTAATCCGTTTTTTTTCATCTACGCATTTGAGGGAAGAATGTACTCAATAATGGCTGCTGGAGTCACAGCTTCGATGTATTTTTATCTGAAAATATTCTTCGGCGAAGGTGGCAAAGGCGCAAGAATTGGCTATACCATCGCAACACTCTGGGCGCTCTATAGCCATCACTTTGCCTTCTTCGCGGTAGCAACACAGGGATTTTGGTGGCTATACGAATTCCTAATCGGCCATAGAGAAAGAGCTAAAAGAGTTTTTAAAACTTTTCTTCTCATTGGTTTGGGTTATCTTCCTTGGGTTTACCCGTTATATACCCAAACAAAAATGGTCGGGGGAGGTTTTTGGTTGGGAACCCCCACTCCTTCCGACTTCGGGAAAATGATCTTTGAATACCTGGCCGAAGGTATACGAAATGACAATCTGAAGCTTCCACTACTCAACATCCCTCTTCATCAAGCGGCATTGTACGTGGTGTTTGCGTCATTAGCAGTACGGAAGTGGTGGAAGAGCATAAAAAAGACCGTCATTCTTCTTCTTTGGTTTGTGGGACCGATTGTTCTTACGTGGTTAATATCGCAAAAATTTCAGTCGATATTTTACAACCGCTATCTTCTCTACACTATCCCGGCAGCGATGATAATACTCGCTTCCGCCCGAAGCAAAATTTCTATTATTCCTCTGACAGCCTTAATAATTCTTTTCGGAATAATAGATTATCAGTACTTTACCCATCCGACAAAACTGCCATTCAAAGAATACTCCGCTTACGTAAAAAGTGTCAAAAAAGAAGGAGATTATCTTATCAATTGGAACTCGAGTAGTCATCACCTTTGGGAAACAAAGTTTTACGGGATACCCGCCCCGATTTATATTCCAGCCGGTGGTGGAGATTTGCCATTTTTTGTCGGAACGGCACTAATGGAAAAGGATGATATTATTCGCACTATTCCTAAAACTGCAGACCAGGTCGGCATTATCACAAGCGGACCTGTTAGCGAAATCAATATACCGGGTTATTCCGAGAGGGATGTAAAAAGCTTCGGAAACTTAAAATTTATTTTATATGATAAGTAGTCTTAAACACATAATCGGAATCGTTAATAAACAATTCCATACACCTTTTTGGCTATTTGCCTTACTGCTACTTGTTCTCATTTTCAGAATTCCGACGTTTTTTGAACCATATTCATATGGTGACGAAACAATTTATCTGACTCTTGGTCAGGGCATAAAAAACGGTGTTCCTCTATATAAAGGATTGCACGACAATAAACCGCCACTTCTATACCTTACCGCAGCCTTGGCCGGAAATTTATTCTGGTTTAAAGCTATTTTGGCGATTTCGCAAATTATCGGCATTTACTTATTTTGGAAACTGACAAGACTACTTTTACCTCGTCCTAAAAATAAGTCAGCCAGAAAGGTCGCAACAATCATCTTTGTACTATTAACAACTCTCCCCTTTCTCGAAGGTAATATCGCCAATGCCGAGCTTTTTATGATCATCCCGACAATTGCTGCTTTTTTACTCCTTCTCGGAAAAGACGTCTCATTTAGAAAAATATTTCTCGCGGGTATGTTTTTTTCTTTTGCTTCACTTTACAAAATTCCGGCAGCATTCGAGCTCCCGGTGATTATTGTCTACTGGATATTAACCTCAAAACTCACACGAGTCGACATATTAAATATCATAAAAAAGACATGTGTTCTCTTTCTAGGTTTTTCACTACCTTTGGCGTTTACTTTCATTTGGTATTTCTTACAAGGCGCATTTAAGGAATACCTTATTGCTGCATTCCTCCAAAATTTCGGTTATCTCTCATCATGGCGGCCAGCGGTAACTAAAGAGCCATTTATCGTAAAAAATGCACCGCTTCTTATAAGAGCTGGCGTCTTAGTATTTATTAATCTACTCCTTGTCATAAAACGAAAAAGCCTTTCAAAAGAATTTATGTTGAGTGTTATTTGGATATCATGCACTCTTTTTGCCGTGACGCTCTCCGAACGACCCTACCCACATTATCTGATACAAAGCATTCCGTCCTTATCGATTCTTTTAGCTATTCTATTTGCGGGTGTAACTTTCGATCAAGTGCTCGTCATTATTCCCTTAACGCTATTTTCGATAATTCCTGTCTATTATAAGTATTGGCACTATCGCTCGAGTGCATACTACAGCCGTTTTATTAACTTTGCTATTGGAAAAACGTCAAAAGACGACTATATCGCCTCTTTCGGTTCAGAGGTAATTCGCAATTACAAGATCTCAGAGTTCATTAGAACTACGACAAAGCCCGAAGATAAAGTTTTTGTTTGGGAAGACAGCGCACAAATATATGCGCTTTCAAAACGACTCCCGCCAGTTAAATATGTTGCGGGTTATCATATTAAAGATTTTTATTCGACTACCGATCTCGTTCTCGATCTCAAGAGAAATATGCCTAAACAAATTATAATTCTGTCCAAACCTCCCGACGATCTTACTCGGTTTATCAAGGCTAACTATTTTGTTATCGATAATATAGACGGAGCAGAAATATGGAGCCTCACGAAACAAGAAATTCGTGCCATGTTTGCTAGATAACAAAAATTCTACTAAACTACTACAACCAGACAGTTACAGCATTCGGCGGTAAATATGGTTAAAGTAATTAAAGAAAAAGTTCCAAAAAACAGAAATTTGGTAAAAAAAATTCCTTATATTAGATATCTTATTCTTTTCGTTTTTATTAATATCCTAACCATATCGACAGTCCTTGTATTAAAAAACAAAATTCCACCTCAAGTTCCTCTGTTTTATGGCTATGCCAGAGGTGATGCGCAGTTGACTAATCCAAACGGACTTATTTTACCCAACGCCATATCACTAATCTTTATTATTCTTAATTCAATCATTTCGTATTTTATCAACTCAGACTATCTTAAAAAAGTTTTAATAATTTCCTCTTTTATTGCAACACTTCTCGCCTCAATTACGGTTATAAAAATAATTTTTCTCGTCGGCGGCCTTTGAGAAATGACATGTATAATATTTTAAGACTGACGATTCTCCCAGGAGCGGCATCTCTTCTACTCGCTTTCGCTGTAACACCTATTGTCATTAAATTTGCGCAAAAGATTGGAATAATTGACGATCCCTCCAAAAAAAAGGAGGTAAAAGTAATTCATACATATCCCGTTCCCCGCGGAGGTGGGTTGGCTATTTTCGTGGCAATTTTCCTAACATCTTTGATTTTTCTACCTCTGGACAAACACCTCATCGGCATACTCTCGGGTGCCTTCATCCTAACCTTAATGGGAATAATTGATGATAAATATAACCTAAACCCCTACCTCAGATTAATAGTCCAGTTTATCGCAGCGTCGCTACCAATAGTAGCAGGGATCGGGATCGCCTTTATTTCAAACCCGTTGGGGCGCGGGATAATTGACCTTTCACACCCGCAAATAAATTTTCAAATATTAGGATCCGTAAAAAGTATTTGGTTAATATCTGACCTATTTGCGCTCTTCTGGATTGTTCTTCTGATGAATTTTCTTAATATGGGAGCCAAGGGTGTGGATGGACAACTTCCGGGTGTAACTTCGATTGCAGGGGTTACAATCGCACTCCTGTCTCTCAGATTTTCGGCAGATACCACTCAGTGGCCGGTAATAGTTCTGGCACTCATTACATCAGGCGCTTTCCTTGGGTTTTTACCCTTTAACTTCTACCCGCAAAAAATCATGCCGGGTTTTTCGGGTTCAAACTTGGCAGGATATTTTCTCGGGATTCTGTCAATTCTTTCAACGACAAAAGTCGGAACACTCTTAGTCGTCCTTGGAGTACCTCTAATAGATACAAGTTATACCATAATAAGAAGAGTCGCTTCAGGAAAATCACCTGTCTGGGGTGACAGGGGACATCTTCACCACAAACTCTTAGATCTAGGGCTTAGCAAACGTCAGGTCTCATATTTCTATTGGGGAGCAACAGGAATTTTGGGATTATTAGCACTTAATCTTAATAGTTCTTTCAAGTTGTATACATTCGCCGGCCTTGGTATCCTTATAGGAGGAACACTACTATGGCTAACTTACCGATCGCGATAATCAAAGTCGCAAGACCAGTACATTGGATTAAAAATTTCTCTCTTTTTGCCGCGTTGATATTCACCGAAAATCTGTTAAATCACGATCTTTTTATCAGAGTATTGTGGGCATTTATAGCTTTCAGTCTGGCAACTTCAGCTACCTATATTTTTAATGATGTTCTCGACGTAAATATGGATCGGTTACACCCCATCAAGAAAAACCGTCCGATAGCCTCCAGGGCACTTCCTATCCCCCTTGCGCTTTTGGAAGCAGCCGTTCTCGCATTAGCAGCAATAACTCTTTCTTCGCTTCTAAACCCTTTATTTTTTATGTCGGTTGTCTTTTATTTAATAATCCAAGCACTTTATAGCACTTTAATAAAAAATGTACCCACACTCGACATTCTGGCAATAGCATTCGGTTTTGTAATCCGTGTTTATGCAGGAGCTTTTGTAATTGACGCCCATTTGTCTGTTTGGTTTTTACTTTGCGTCATTTCTGTCGCACTTTTCCTAGCTTCCGGAAAAAGAAGGGCTGAATTGAATCTGATTTCTGAAAATTCAGGTACGACAAGAAAAAGTTTGTCCAGCTATCAAAAAGAGCTTTTGAACTCATACGTTACAATGTTCGGCAATGCTGCTTGGATGAGCTGGGCACTTTTTGCCTTTTTCGAGTCCCCCAAAGCATCCATTAATTTTTGGCTTATCCTTGCCGAACTTTCAAGAACAACTACAATCGACAAACTCTTAATGGCAACTATTCCCGTCGCCATTTTCGGAATTATGAGGTATGAAAGTCTGATTTTTGAAGGTAAAAGTGAAGCCCCTGAGAAAATCTTATTAACTGATAAAAGCTTATTAGTTTCAATTGGTCTCTGGCTTACAATTGTCCTTTTGGTTTTTTATGGAGGGGTATCAATTTAACCTGATTTTTCCCCGTCTGCAACTTTCTCGGCGTATTGGTTTGTAACCCAACCCTCTTTCCCCTCGTTATAGATTATTTTGAACCAGCCTGATATATCATCTGTCTCAACGAGTTCATAAGTTTCTCCCGGAGTTACCTGCCCCACCTCCTCGCCCACCGTTGAAGGAGTCTTTCTGACCCGCAAATAACCGGTTGGAGTTTGCAAAATTTTTACCATTTCTTTTTTCTCTGTTTCTGTCTTTTGAACCTCCACCCTAGGCTCTTCGGTCTTTGCAAGTTTTATATATGCAATTAGTTTATATCCCGACACAATCCTCACCTGTATTGATCTGTCGAGATAGCCATTTGCCGAAACATTTAAATCATGTTCTGCCTCGGCAATATCATCCGTTTTTAAAGGCGAAAAACCCTTTAGCTCTCCGTCTACCTTTATTTGAGAGTTATCAGGGGAAGTTACAAGTGCCATACTGGTCTCTTTTTTACCTACTCTCTCAAAAGAGATCAGCTCACCTTCTGACGCCTCTTCGGTTTCTGCTATTTTACGTCTTACGACAGTTTGAACCCCAGAGACTAACGTTGTTTTTGTTTCATAAGTAGGAAGCGGCTTGCCGAAAGAGTCTGGAACCAATTTGACAGTAATTTCACCGGGTTTTTTTATGCCTGAATACGGAGTTTTTCCCACCTCCTCGCCATTAATAAAAACTGAAGACACCGGATCGGCTTCAACTAATATTCCCGCACCTTTAGGCACCAAAAAATTAAACACAATAAGTGTCAACCCAACTAAAGCAGTTATGCCGAGTAAAATAAGAAGCAAAAGCTTTATTTTCCTCATTTTTTAAAAGACCAGAGTAGTTTAGCAAACACTCGAGCCTCCGTCAAACGTAACGTAATCTAGCACCACATTTGCAACAGTAATAAACTGTTGTATGAGAGTAAAGCCA
>MGHG01000011.1 GCA_001793095.1 Candidatus Woesebacteria bacterium RIFCSPLOWO2_01_FULL_39_23 | reverse complement strand
TGTAGCTCGGCTTCAGCGGGACAAAGTCCGCCAGCATTAATGTGGTACATGTCTATTTTGCAAGTGTTAATCCCCAAACTATATTCGCTCCGTGCCTTTTGAGAACTTTGCCAGCTTCCTTTAAAGTTGACCCCGTAGTCATTACATCATCGAAAAGTATGTAGTTAGCCTCCGGCCTAGAGAGGCCTCTGGCCTGGAAGGTAGAAAGTAGTAAGTAGTTAGGATTAAAAGAAAAAATGTTACGAATATTATCCATTCTTTCTTCTTCTTTTAATTCAGTTTGGGGACGACTAATCTTTTTCCTTAGCAAAAGATCGGGAATAAATTTCCAATCCATTTTCGCGGCAATTAATTTCCCTATTTCTATCGACTGGTTATAACCTCGCCAATTTTGCCGTAGTCTGTGTAAGGGAATTGGAATAAGAATGCCTTCGCGGGGTAATATATTCGAAGAGTTCTGCAAATCGGATACAAACTTTTCTGCTAAATCCTCGGCTAACTCGTATGCAAAATTGTATTTAAGTTTTAAAATCCCTTTTCGGATAACTCCGCCATACTTCCAGCCAGAATAATTATAATCAATGGTTAATTTTCTTTTGCATCTTGCATGCGTCATGCCGTCAATTGAAGCTTTCTCGCATTGTATGCAAACAGGTTTTGGTTTTCCTACCTTTAATAGACAACAGTCGCAAATATAACTACCGGTTTTACCACACTCAAGGCATTTTCGAGGAAATACTAAATCTATAAGGTTCATTTAATGTAGAATATAAACTAGAACAAAGAACATACAACAAACAACAGAGAATAATTTTGTCCTAATTGTATGACAATTATCAACAAGAAAGCTCGATTTAATTATAACCTTTTTGAAAGAATTGAGGCCGGTATATCATTACTCGGAAGAGAGGCTAAGTCAATTCGGGAAAAGAGGGGTGATTTATCTAATGCTTACGCAAAAATTATAGATCACGAAGCGTTTTTAATAAATGCGAATATTCCAAGTGATGCCGGTGGAGAATATAACTCGACAAGAACGAGAAAGCTGCTGCTGCATAAGAGTGAAATTAT
This sequence comes from Candidatus Woesebacteria bacterium RIFCSPLOWO2_01_FULL_39_23, assembly GCA_001793095.1. Classification (GTDB taxonomy): domain Bacteria; phylum Patescibacteriota; class Microgenomatia; order UBA8517; family UBA8517; genus HO2-FULL-38-9. Next base: position 57,673 of record MGHG01000011.1, on the reverse strand, counting down.
TTCTATCCTTACAAAAATCAAAGCTAAAAAATTGACTTTAGTGCCTACAAAAATGTATACTAAAGGCCGCTTAGTCAAGGTTGAACTAGCCTTAGCTAAGGCAAAACGCCAATTTGAGAAAAAAGCATTAATTAAGAAGAAGGATATTGAAAGGGACATAGAAAGAGAATTAAGGGTTAAAGTATAGAATGTATTCATTACAAAATTCCGCAGGAATTTTGAGAGGAGCCGAGTCTGACTCGGCGACGAGGGTCAGTTAGATAGCTATAAGCATCTAACGACCCCGTTGGATGCGAAGCTATCCAACAGGGGGACGATCGGTTTCGACGAGAAGCTCTTTTAAAAACTGCAAGCCATGTTTGACGACACATGCCTATCCTGCGAAACTTTATGTGGAGTAGGATAAAAAGAGTCAAATTTTACAAACGCCAAATTATTTGAGCGTCCAGCTTACGATTACAATCTTGCAATCGCCTAAGCAGGTGTCCTTTCAAATGTTTCTTAACCGTTTGATCTGGGCATAAACCAGTTGAGATGTAGCTTAAAGCTATCGACTTTTGGCTTTTAGCTGAAAATTTAAAGTCTTACTTTTAAGCATCCTGCGTATGGGTAAGTTTAGAAGGAAATTTTAATCTACGCTAAGCTTGTAGTAGTTTTTAAATAATGTTTTTTCGGACGAGGGTTCAATTCCCTCCGTCTCCACACTTCGCTACATTCAATTTACATGAATGTAGCTTCGCGTGGTAAACCACTTTTTAAGTAAAATGCGAAGTGTGTCCCGCGTAGCTTTAGCGAAGTGGGACAGTATTTATAAATTCTTATTTACGATACAATGACTACGTTCAATGTATTACGTCTATATATTGAAATTGAATAACAGCCAGTATTATTCAGGTTATTCTTCAAACATTAAACAAAGGATTGCTAATCATAGGAAGGGGAGGATAGGTGCAACTAATAATTTCCGACCTTTGGAGCTTGTCTATTATGCCAGTTTTAAAACTCAAAAATTAGCAACTAATTTTGAAAAATACTTAAAAAGCAGTTCTGGTTTTGCTTTTAGGAATAAACACTTAATATAAATAATTCCGGCACACTTTCCTAGAAATGCATTTACATACCTCATATCACCATAGAGGTACTTCTTTCTCAACTCGTTCCAATTTATTCTCATAGTATTATTTTACACCCCTCTCAAACCCTACTTACACCCTATAAAGTTCTTACACAAATCAGAGGTTCTAAGCTAAACTTTTCTGTTATACTTTAAACATGAAAGAGCAAAATCAACAAACGCAGACTGCTCCAGAGTTAAACAATAAGCAAAAAAGTGCAACAATTTCTAAGAGTATCTATCGCCCATTAACATTTATATTTATAAGTTTGATAATTTTTGGTATCGGAATTAGCTTGGGTTTTATAATATCAAAACAGAAGGCTGAAGGGGGTTTTACACCCCTAGCGAGCCAAAATGTTATTAGTGTAACCCCCCAGCCAACAACAAATAATATATAAAGGGTGGATACAACCTCTTGGAAAATCTACAATAATAAGAAATATAGATATTCGCTTAAATACCCCCCTGATTATCGTCTGAGTGAGCAAGATGTTATTGAAGGTTTTAAGATAGAAAACCCAGACATTATTGTTACAGAAAAGTACCCTCCACTTCGTGAAGACCATTTATTAATTGAGGCTGGACAGGATGAATTTGAATGTTCAAATACTACAGTACCGAACGGTTTATTTGCTTTTGCGGCAAGCCAATGGGGTATAAATAAAAACAGAAAAGGAGGCTCTGAAATGAGTAATTTATCTGAAATATTAATTAATGGTACTCAGGGCTACGAATATAATTTAACGGGGTCATATTCCAAAGAAGGTTGTGGAGGAGAGTTGTTTTATACGCAACAAACTTTCGTTTATCTTGAAAAGAATGGTAACATTTTTACTTTTCGTTACCCCAGCCAAAATAACACTTATCGTCAAATTATTGAAACTCTGTCCTTTGAAGAATAATTCTATTACAGTAAAACATTACACATAAAGTGCAAGGCAGCTTAACAATAATTTTCTTTTTTCCTCGTAATCTTTTTTAACAATTTCTTTTGCACTTTTTAGCCTTAACCTGTTAAACCTTTTGTCAATATAATTCAGTTCCCACTCAAGAGCATTTTCTACCTTAATACCCCTGTTTCCACTAATCATCATTAACCTAACTAATCCGAGAGGAGATAAAGCCGCCATTTCATCTGCTGTTGTAAGTAAAACTTCATCATCAGTTTTAGGTTCTCTATTGATACTTTCAATAAGTCGTTTTACTTCTTTTATTTTGTCTTTAGGAAAATCTTTAATTGTAAGCAAAATCTGTTCAGCAATTTTAGCTCCGTCTTTACCTTCTCTCTCTTTTTCTTGATAGTAAAAGAATTTAAGGGCAAGAGAGCACGTATCTGAACATACTTATACCCTTACACTCTTCTACACTTATGCTCTATATCACAAATGTTTAAGTTCAATTGAATATAGCTTTTCGCCGGTCAGAAGAATGATTTTCTTCTCTTTTTCCGAGACAACTAAGCCTTTCGCTTCTCCGATTCTATCTGAAATATACCTTCCCTTATACTCTCCGTCTTTATCCAAAACCACGACCGTTTTTTCATTCGGCATCAAGATATACATACCAATCAGTTCTTCGTTTGTATAAATAGCTATCGCATCCTTAATTTCAATCGGAACCCCCCTTGGATCAAATGCTATCCGGTTTCCCGCATTATATCTTATGATTCGATCGCCTTCTTTTAGTAACCAGATAGACCCGTCAATGACCCATGATCCGACATCCGAAAACTCTCCGGTCACGCCAGGAGAAAGCCACCTCGCTCGGGATGAAAAGCCATTTTCGCCACTTACAAATCTAAATATCTCCGAGTTTCCCCAATCAAGTACATAGATATTCGCTCCATAAGCAAAAATTAAACTTTCATCACCCCAATCTTTATCAATGACTTTCTTGCTTTTATCTGTCACATCGTAAATACCGTCTCCTTTTAATACATACAGCTTGCCGACGTAAGGAGCAATATCTCTCCCGTCTTCTAAACTCGACGGTCCGGCAAATACTTTCGATCTTTTACTCGCAAGTACTACGCTGATAACCTTCTTGCCCACACCGTCAAAGACATATGCTTCTCCCTCCGAATAAGCTATTTTCTCACCCGAAAATCCGTTTGTTAGTATTGTCAAATCGACAAACATGTCCGCATCCTCTTTAAATTCTCCTAAAATAACGCCCTCGCCATTTTTAATTTTTTCACCAAGTGCAGAGAGGTCTGGATCTTTTATACCTTTTGTGAGGAGTGTTGAAACAATTGCCCTGCTGTCTAAAAAAAGCTCCCTTGCCCGTGTTGCGTCAACATCAATCAAGGTTACTGCTTCTTCATATTCATGATTTGCTTTAGTTAGCTCAGTTGAATAAGCCGCTTTATAAGTTTTTCGAGCCCGATCATTTACCCCAAAAATTATACTTACCAGAAGTAAAACAATTAGAATAATACCAATCAAAAATGTCGACTTTTTACTACCTTGCTTAGGCACATCTTCTCTCCCAACTCTAACGTATATTTTTTTTGCAGGAAGGGATGAGAATATTTTTCCAAGAAATCCTTTGATTTTATCAGCTCTCAAGCCGCGGTACCCGATCCTAAGAGGTGCATTTTGATCCGAGGTATTTTCTTTTTTCAGAAAATCGACAATTCCACTTGCCATTTTTTCTTTCTCAAATTTAACTACTACACAAGCTATCCTGCCAGTTAAAGAGGACGAGTGTGCCATGGGCGCCAATAATTCAGTTGAGGTCAGGGGTAAATCCTTTTCTAAGGCAGCTTTTAGCGTACCTCCCACAATCTCTGAAAAAAAGGCACGAGTTCCCAATACCATACTATCCCCCTCCTTCGGATAACCGGATGCTGATACAACCTCACGCCTTTTACTCTCAATAATCTTGGCCAACATGCCATTTCTGTAAATTACAACTTGCCCACCTGAGGCGGCGGCAGTATAGACCGCATTATCTAAAAAGACAGCTGCCGCGATTTCCAGATCAGGAAGTATTTCCTGAAATTCATCTGTCGTCTTTTTAACAGAATCCCTAAGACAATTAAATGCACTTTTTTCTAAATTCCCGAAGTATTCTTCGTGAAGCCGAGATAAACATTCACGTCCCAAGGCAACATCTTCCAAGCCTTGTTCACTCTTTCCCGTTGCAAATACCGCAACCAGGCGCCCTCTGACGTTCTTCTTTTCTTCTTCTTGGGGAATATACTCATGTACTTGGGACCACCCGGATTCACCAGGCGTCCCGGTCAATTTTGAAAAAACAATGTTTAGCGACATCTAATTTAGTCAAAGCAGGTGTCTTGATCACATTAAAAAACTGTAACCCAGTACAAAAAGTGCAAAGATAAAATGAAAAACTGCAACAAATTTTATAGGTCCTTCAAAATCCAATTCCAAAGTTTCAGTCATAAGATTGACCTGTTTCATGACTATGAAGGCAAAAATATTATAAATAATAAGTCCGAAAATAACGGCAATTTTTATTACTAACCAAACTGAAAAATTAAAATCAGCTAATAAGTTCATGGCATTATATTATTAGTTATTAGTTATCATCTCACTCTTCCTTCTAGCTTTTCCTGTTCTTCTTGTACTCGCAACTCTCTTAATATTTTTGAAACCTTGTCTGGCTGTGGAACAGATTCAAATTCGATTTCCGGTATCTCGGCGGCAGTTTGTATCAATACATCACCGTAATTGAATATTGTTCTAATTCCTCCACCTATTTGAACTGTAACGTCTTGAATCTGGTCAATATTGGCATCTGTCATTTTTCTATATACCAGATTATAAAAATCAACGTCAAAAATACGTTCATCAGTTACTATATTTACAGAAAAAAACCAGTCTAAAAACTTTTGGAAGGCATAAGTCAGGGTCATAAGATACCAGATCAGTATCAGTAAAGTACCCGCTTTCAGCGGAAGAGCGTCAAAAAAAGGCATGACTGTCAAAAAAGACGGCGCAATTATTAAAACAAAAGTTAATACTACCCAAGAAAGATTTGTCACAGGATGCCTTCTCAAAAAAAGAATAACTTTTTCTTCGGGATCTTTATTAATGAAATTGACATTTTTCGGATAATAATTAAAAGCAGAAATCGGACCACCTTGGGATTCTTCAGGAATTTTGACCTGATGATCAATACTCTTCATGGTTTCAACCTCTTTCAGACTCGAAGGCCTATTACCTAACTTTACATGTGGATGCTTTACCGGAGGATGAACGCTCACTTCCGGTTTAATTTGCTCATCAATAACTTGAGCATTAACGTTCTTTTCTCCAGAAACAAAAAGATCAGGCATTGTAATAACTAATAACTTATAACTAAAAACTTATTAACTTAAATCTTTAGGTTAATTGCATTATATCACCATTTGAGACTGATTTACCCCTACGCACCAATTATTTGTAATGAGTAATAAGTTATGAGTTATGAGTATCGAGTTAAATTATAGTTTCTCTATATTGAAGAGCGAACTCTTGAGGCCAATGTATCCCGGTGCACGAAGATTAAAAGCTTTCTTAAACTCATCTCCAGAAATATTTATACTTCCTTTATTGGTCCCAAGTAGTATTGTCTGAGTCGAACCCGAATTAGCATAAACTACAGATACGCTGTCGACCGAAGTATATCCCCCTATCCCGGCAAGTTCAGATATTGAATAAGGATTCCCTCCCCAGCAGGCTGTGTCGACGGGAGATATTCTCCCCGTATCTCCTCCGCCTTTATATAAGACTTGCCAGGCATTAATGATATCCGCCGTTTGCTGACCGGTTAGCCAAGGATTGCTTTTCCCGCAAGTCGCACCACCCCGGCTTTTGTACCAACCTTTGTAAAACCAGGGTGATGCAGAAATTTTTTCATACGCTTGATTTGGCCAATCTCCCCCCTTTGCGTCTTTTATGCCCGTCCAGCCCCATTGAGATATCGTAAATCCACCCGACGTCGAGGCATAGTAAGCTTTTGCCGGTGCTCCGTCTTTTATCAAAACCCAACCCCTTGTATCCCGAACAGCCTGTGCCCATTTGCCGGATTTTAGTTGGGGCTTATAAACCTGGCAAGCCTCGGTCGTACAAATCGTCCCCGACCCTCCGTTTGTGACTGCTAAGGCATAGGAGCGCGCAGCGACTGCTTGGGCTTTTAGGGCTTCAAAGCCGCCATTATCTCCCCAGGATTCCGGCACTTCATAAATACCCAGTAGGTAATTATCCTCAAATGCCAATCTTCCATATCCACTCACCCCTATTGTCGCGGGTACGGAATAACCTTTATTTAAGGACGACCCCTGAAAATAATCAGCAAGAATTGTTTCTGCATTTTGACCGAGCTTAGCTCGGCCGTAAGCCCCGTACTGGCTTAAACCCGTTCTGTGTGGGGCTCCGAAAGAAAAAGCAGCGTATGCCGGCCTGAAACCCGGATCACAAAAATTTGACGACCCGGGAGGTCCCGAGCAGGGCTCGAGAGTCGGAGGCGTCTCGCCAACTGATGTTTGGAAACCTGCCTCTTTTTGAGCAATAAGTGCTTGTTGTTTTGACGAGAGGGTTGTTAAGTAAGTCTCAGTTTTTGCGACTTCGCCTTCCAGGAAGTCTGCCCTTTTTGCAACACCCGCTTTAACGGAGGTTAAACTCTTTTGATTTTTTTCAAGACTTGCTTTATCGGCTTCGAGCTTGTCAATATCCGTTGCATATTTTCCCATCGTCTTTCTGTCCTCATCGGCTGCTTTTTGCCTGAAATTTATTTCCCTGAACGCTTCGGAGGCATCGGAAGACGCAATAAAAGCAGAGAAAGCATCATAAAACCTTATGAATTTATAATGGTTTTTAGTCTTTTCCTCAAAAATCCTCTTTGCATAAGCCAGATCCTCCTCTCTTTGTGTTAAATTTTTCTCTGTTTCCTTAAGTTGGGCGGAGAGGGCATTAATTCTTTTTGTGAGAGAGGCAATTTGCGCCTCCAAGTCCGAAAGTTCTTTTTTATTGTATTCGTGTGCCGGTTTTAGGGCGTCTATTTCTCTTTGAATCTTCTCAAGACAATAATCAATATCACCAATTGCCGGAGAGTCACAGTTAGGTTCGGAGGAAACCAGAGTGAAAGAGTGGAAGAGTAGAAGAGTTGAAGTTAGGACAAAGAACATACAACATACAATATAGAATAATACTGATTTCCCTCTGTTCTTTGCTCTTTGTTCTTTGCCCTCTGTAGTTATAAGTTTTGACATTTAAGTTATGAGTTATTTAACCATTATACCAGCAGAAAACATCCGCATCGTGATAAACTTAAAATAATGAAGAGCTTACTTAGAAATATATTCTGCACATTTTTTACCTTCACCTTTAGTTTAATAATAATAAAAACACTCTTTCCTTCAAGTATTTATGCTCAGTTTGCCTGTGTTCTTACAACCTCACCGAGTACTGCTAATTTATCCGAAGCGCGTACAATATATATCGAAAATTGCGACGATAGCTTACTTTGTACAAATCAGAGCTGTCCTCCAGACCCAATCCTGAAAATTACATACAATCCGAGTGGTACACCCTATATAATACATAAATATATTACTCTTTGGCCGGAAACAGTCGATATACCCGTTAATAACCTTCAAGTTATAGTTCCTCCAAACTATATTGATAATGGATGGACTGCAGATACCCCCTGGTTTCCTGGTGCAGGTTTTTACACAATAGAGCTTAGATCTCATGACGAACAGACTTTATATGGCTATAGCCAATTTGTTATCGACCTTAATATTCCTCCGGTTGCACCATCCTGTTGCTACGTCGACCCTGATCCATCCCCATCCGGTAATTATTGCTCGGCTTTAGCTCAAAAAAAATGCACGGCAGTTGATAAGCTTTCTCCCTTATGCGCCGATAGCTGCAGTGGTTTCGGCGGACCGGGAGGTGGAGGTTGTTTTGATAGTACCGTATGGACATGTCAACCGTCCAATAATTGTATTGGTTATTTTACGGACTTACCTGGGAATTGCTATTACCTCAATTGTCCTCCAGACAGAGATTGGGATGGTATAAATCCCCCCCATGACACAATCGGCTGTCCATTGGGTATGTCTTGTTGTATAGACCGACAAGCATTTCCATTAACACCCAGACCAATGTTAAGTGTTAACTGTACCAGATATGGCCAGGAAGGAATATACACAGCGGTAGGATGTATACCTGTTGCAAATCAAACAGAGTTTCTTTCTTTCATTCTTCCTTGGGCAATAGGATTGGGTGGGGGAATCGCATTTATTGTAATAATTCTCTCGGGGTTCATGATAATGACATCGGCCGGGAACCCTGCAAGAGCAAAAACTGGGAAAGAATTATTAACTGCAGCGATCATGGGACTTTTGATGATTATATTTTCAGTATACCTTCTCGATGTGATAGGCCTGAGAATCTTAAGAATTCCGGGCCTTTGAGCTTGTAACACACAATATAACGGTGCTAAACTCAAGTTGATGTTGAAAAAGTTTTATCTAATTATATTACCTCTAGCTGTATTCCTAACACTTATGACTTCAAAGTACGCTAAAGCTCAAAATGCATGTTCCTACGACGTAGACGGTCGGCCGGGATATTGTGCAAGTAACTGCTACGAGGACATAAACGACCCAGACACAGAATGTCCATTACAATACTGCTGTGTACCCTCTGGCACTTTTGATCCCAATAGCGAACTTTGCTACGAAGGTACAGTAAATGAAAGCGGCTATTGTATATACTACAATCATGACGACCCCTTGAATACTCGAGCGTGTCCTATACCTCCCTATAGCTACGAAGGGGCACCCGATGCGGGATGTAGAAACACGTTCGATGAAGCAACTCCCTGTTGTTTGACCCAAACCGCATTAATAACACCAACCCTTACACCAATTCCACCCATACCTACACCGACACCCTTTTATTGTTGTAATAACAATTACATTTATTGTGATGTTAGTAATTCGTGTATACAACACGGTATTCCACCAGACACTTGTCCCCCGAGTAGGGCAGACGCACCGCTTAACTGTACTGCTGGTTTAGTTTGTGACGCCGATGCTTTTAATCCACGAGGTTATTGTGTCACCCCCACCCCCATGCCTTCAAACACATTTACCTGCTCAATTGGCGGCGGGAGTAGTTGTTATGTAAGCGATAATAATTGTGTGCCGGGTTGCAATCCAATTAATTGCTCTGGCGGTATAGGAGAACCTACTTGCATAATCGGAACATATGATTGTGATTGTAGCGCTACCACCCCAACATTACCAATTACTCCCCGACCCATGCTTGCTTATTATTGTGATTCATATGGTAACCCCACTACAGCTACTCCTGCCCCAGGACAGCTGGGAAGAATATATACAGCAATAGGATGCATTCCCGTAAGCAGCCAGAACGATTTCCTTGCATTCGTCCTGAAGTGGGCTCTGGGGATTGGTGGTGGTATTGCCATGATATTAATAATCTTTGCCGGTTTTCTGATTATGACGTCCGGAGGAGATAAACAAAAACTTCAGGCCGGTAAAGAACTGTTAACGGCTGCCGTTTCCGGACTTTTACTGATTATTTTTTCAGTATTTATTTTAGATTTATTTGGAATAAGAATTTTAAGGATTCCAGGTTTATAATAAGAATCATTAATATTAATTATATCTATGCTTAAACTTGTTAAAATAAAGGTTATGCTTCTGGGACTACTTTTATTAGCATTATTCTTATCTTCTTCAAAGCCCACCCTAGCCCAAGCCGAAGGATACTATAGATGCCTTCTTGCGGGTGATGAAGACTGTATTGCTACGGGCAACTGTGTAGATCCTTGTGAAGTTGGAAGCTGTGATATGTTTGATAATAATCCTACAGCTTGTACAGCTCCTGAAAATCAAAACATACCCTGCGTTTGTAGCGGCATTAACTGGAGTAGTTTATATCGCATAATCCAACCCATTCCTCAACCAAGACAATTATTCTTCACCCAATCAACAACAATTGGTGATATCATTAGTCTCCTTTTAACATACATTTTCCCTATAATTGGTTTAGTCCTTCTTGTTTACTTAATTTACGGAGGATTTAAATTTTTATTATCAGCCGGCAACCCAGACAACGCCAAAAGCGCACAACAGGTAATTACCATGGCTTTAGTAGGATTTATTATAATATTTGTATCATACTGGGTGGTTAAAATAGCTGCAATTATTTTAGGAATCGGACAGATAAGTTCAATTTTTTAACTAAATATGAAAATAATTGCACAAGTAGATATAGGACCAACTTTTAATTCTGTCTGGGGACAAGGCAAAGGCTTTGCAGATCTTGTATCGGTAATCCTATCAAACGCAGTGGCCATTGCGGGTGTGATGCTTCTAATTCTTCTTATCTTCGGGGGCATATCAATGATGGTAGGCGCCGGGAGCGGCAACAAAGACGACATTGCCAAGGGTAGAAAAGCTGCAACTGCAGCCATATTGGGTTTTTTTATAATCTTCACTTCCTATTGGCTGATAAAAATAGTAGGATTAATTACGGGTTATACTAATATAATAAATCCGGGTTTTTAACTTAATATGCAAAATTATATAGCGCAAGTATTCGGTAATGTCAATCCTCCACCGGGAGTTTCAACTTATGGGGGAGACGTAAGTGCCCTGTCAAATTTTATGAGCAATATTATAAAAACAATTATTGTGATTGCCGGTGTTTATGCTCTTTTTAATATTATTTTCGCAGGTTACGCTTTCATGTCTGCCGGCGGCAATCCGGAAAAAATAGCCGCTGCTTGGGCAAAAATCTGGCAGACTATGATCGGACTTCTTGTTGCTGTCGGCTCTTTCGTCCTAGCCGGAATATTCGGTAAACTTCTTTTCAATGATTTCAATGCTCTCCTACAATTAAAGGTTTTCGGTCCTTAATATGGAAAAAATAATCGCACAAGTACAAGTAACTATTGGTCCGCGGTTAAATGGAGTTGGCACGTATGGGCTAGAGGGACAAGCCTCAAGTAACTCACCCGCACTTTTTAGCTCTATTCTTACTGCAATTGTAGGTATTCTGACATTAGTCGCCGGCATCTGGTTTATGTTCTTACTGATTTCCGGAGGTATTGCCTGGATGGGTTCGGGTGGAGATAAAGGCAAACTCGCCGAAGCAAGATCGAGAATGGTCTCCGGAGTTGTCGGACTTACGATAGTTGTCGCAGCCCTTTTCCTCGCCGAGATACTCGGCATACTGGTCGGATTTGAAGACATTCTAAATCCATCTAACTATATAAATACAATTGCCCCGCCGCCTTAGGTGACTTGTAAAAAACCAAGCCACTTGACATAAAAGCAGATTTTGTAGAATAATACGATGTAAGTGAGGTGAATATTTAATAAACATGAATCAACTTTTAGCACAAAATCAAATTAATTTAATTCCTCCGGACGAATTTGGCAACCTTGCGAATATAGATTTTACTACTCTTGTTACCCTTGCGATAAACTTTGTTCTCATTATTGCAGCGATTGCATTCTTTTTCATGCTCGTCTTGGGAGGTATCAAATGGATCACCTCGGGTGGGGATAAAGGGAAAACGGAGTCTGCAAGAAGCCAGATTACAGCCGGTCTAATCGGTTTGGTCATCGTTTTTGCCGCTTGGGCGATCATATCCATACTCGAAAACTTCTTCGGTGTAAATCTTAGAAGCTTTAACGTTGGATTACCCGGGGGTGGAGGCCCTGGTCCTGCACTATAAATTATTTTATTGAAAAACGGATAATATATTTATTTATATTAGACGGAAGGGGGTGGAAAAAAAGATGCTGGCACAAAATATTAACCTACAACCACCAGCCGAGTTTACAAATTTAACGAATATTAACTTTGGCGATTTGGTTACATTGGCAATTTCATTTGTTTTAATCGTCGCGGCAATCGCCTTCTTCTTTATACTCGTCTTGGGAGGTATCAAATGGATCACCTCGGGTGGGGATAAAGGGAAAACAGAAGCTGCAAGAAATCAAATTACAGCCGGTTTGGTAGGTCTCGTGATAGTATTTGCCGCTTGGGCAATACTAACTCTCATCGAGAGCTTCTTTGGAGTCAACTTAAGAGGATTTAATATTCCTGGATCATAAGGGGATCTGTCCTTTTAAGGAAAAAGCGGCTCTTCCGAGCCGCTTTTTTTTGTTTAGCAGATATACTAAACTATAGATATGTATCTTGCACAAAGAGATCCGATAGAAGGCTCTGAAGTAATTAACGGTGTAGCCACCATTAAGGGTTTTGAGTGGATATTTAATAACATTGTTACCACAATTCTGGGTTTTGCCGGAATTGCCCTTTTTGCAATGCTTATTGTTGGAGGATTTAAGTTAATGACATCTGGAGGCAATCCAGAGGCAGCTCAAGCAGCAAGAAAGATAGTTACCTACGCAGTAGGTGGATTATTAGTAATAGCTCTAGCCTTCCTAATACTAGTTCTAATTCAAACATTCACGGGCGCCAACGTAACAACCTTCACAGTAAACCAGTAATGACTTCTTTATACAAATAAATTCAAGGTGTGTCTGGCACATGTTATACTATGCAGGATGCCCAAGATGCGGTTATTTTCCAGTTTAATTATCTTCGTACTGCTATTTTTAGCTTCGATAAACGTTATCTTTGCCCAAGGACCTACTTTTAACTGCTTTAATGGTTTCAGTCAACTTTTCCCTGGTATCACTTACAAAGAAGAATCCACAATCTCTCCCAGAACACTAAAGTGGTTTATAGTAAAAGCTGATCTTAATGACCCGAATATTGATTTAACCGTAACTCCGAGAGATGGTCTTGGAGTATATACAAGTACCTTTTTATTAGACAACGGAGCTAGTGTAGCCGTTAATGGCGATTACTCTATTCCGGGAATATATGACCCACTTGGCCTAGCTACTTATAACGGAGATGTCTATTCGGATGCATCAGGAGAGCCCTCAATTTATATCTCGCAAGATAACGGCGTTACTTTTTTTAACGAACCGGTAGGTTTTACTAACCCCGGCAATCAATGGAGCGCCATATCGGGAGGACACACGCTCGTAAAAGACGGAGTGATGAGCGCAAAAATAAATAACTGCGAAGACCCATTAGTCTATTGCACAAACCTGCATCCCAGAACCGCGATAGCAAAAGCTTCTAATAATACTCTTTTATTGATGGTCGTTGATAGTCCGGGAGTGACTCTCAAGGAATTGGCTGATATGATGCTAAATTGCCAAGCGGAGTCTGCAATCAATATGGACGGAGGCGGCTCCAGCACTTTGGTTACTTCTGAGAATGGACATACCATAAAAAATAATCCCTCGGATGGAGCAGAACGGAAAGTCGCCAATCATTTAGGGGTGTGTGCGGGTGATTGTGTTGGCGCAGGCATTCAACCTCCCCAACCCACTCCCGCACAGGTATCGGGAGAAGCCAGACCTAGATTCCGAACCGGATCTGCAGAATATCCCTTTCCCTGTAACGCAGTTGCTCCCGAAGATTCTTCTTTTACAGATGAAGAATTTCACTCTCTTCGGCCATACCAAGCCAGTCCGTGTAATCCAAACAAAGAAGATTTAGCGCTATTTTGTGGAAATGATTTGGTTTTAAGCGATAGTGTTTCGATTGTCAAAAATTTCGGAGTAGCCCCGAACCCCACACCTTCTTATACTTTTGGAGGGTCTGATATAGAACCCAACCCACCATTCGATCCCATTTCAAACGCTTGTCACTACTGCGACACAAGCGGCCAATGTGTCACAAATACAGAACCATGTATACCAGATGCTGACCAATGCGCTACAAATGCAGAGTGCGGAGGTTGCTTAAATATTGGTGAGGGTATAGAAAGTTGTTCATTTACTATAAGTGGTGATAAAAGTTTCTCTATAGATATTTCTGGAGCAAAATTCCCCGTCATGGGTTATACAGAACCCTCAATCGGAAATACTGGTTCAGGTAATCCTAGTGTAATCAACCAGTACAACGGTGATGAAACCTTAACCGACAATGACAAGATTAACGAATATGTAAGCTGGTATTTAAATGGTGTAATTAACAAGGCCGAATATCCCCCAATGGACGCAGATAACGACTGTATTGGTCAAAATACAGGGTCGGCCGGTAAATGCCTTGAGCTCAATGAGAATGGAGTTTGTATGGAAAGAAATCCTTTTTTCATTCCCCCCACACACCCCAACGACGATCTTACTGTTGATCAAAGTCCCATGTGTTTGACGCCTGCTGCATGCTGCGTATCAGGAGACCCTGTTGATATTCTTGATAGAGACAAAGTTATTAACTACTCCGGCCCGATAAGAAAATTACTGCCTTTTACAATACAATCAGGCGAAAGGATTCGAGAAGTCGACAGCGCAAATAGGTCGAGAACCCAAAATTCCGAAGAAAGACATGATGAAATTGTCGGTAGAACCCCCCTCTTCACTATCAACCTCCCCTTTATTGGCCCGGTTGAAATTGGCGAAAGGCAACTTCGACTTTCTGGCTGGAACGATCATAAGCCACCCCTGGAAGAAGACTATATCGGCCAAGACTACTCTAACTTCCTATCGGATTATTACGCTTGGCGGGGACTTTTCTGTTTTAAGCTTACAATACCGTTCGCAATCTTTGGCAACCGTACAGTATTTTGGTGCTTTGATGATCCTCTTAATCCTAATTTTTGGTCTAATTTTTTCTCCAATGTTCTCTTTTCTTCAACCGAAGACCGACTTGGAGAAATAAATGTTAAAAGTTCTTCCTATTCTTTTGCTTCCCCCGAATTTCGCCTGATTAGCGTAGACGTAAGCAATGTGCCACCGGCAGATATGTTTATCCCCCATATGGAAGAAGGAAGAGATTTGGCTGACGCACTGCAAAATACCTATATTCCGGAAGGAGCCGATAAAGACAACATGACTGACGCAACCTTTATACCTGAGTCTCCCTACTGCGATATTGTTCAAGCAAGAACCAATCCAGGTGACGATATTTTCGCAGGAGGTCTGTCGGGAAGTGTAAGTTACACGGCTCAGGTGGCGTGTAATTTTTATGTGTGGGGAAACGGGGATCAACAGCCTAACCCTGCTCCCTATGGCAACTTATGTCAGAAGTTGGCAGGAGGAACTTGTATACCAGATCCGTTTCCTGATCTCTACACAGAAGTAAATTACGGCAGGTATGATTGCGATTTGGGTTATATATGTGTAGCCGGAGAACAAGTTACACTTATTAGTCATGCCAGATGCGATGGATATGGAATATGTGTTCCAACCAATTTTAACTCGGCGCCAGATTGTACTCCAATTCCAAATACAAGTTGTAATCCTAGTGCTTATTTTAAGTGTGTAAATTCAACTTCTTGTCAAAGGCCAGTTGAAGCCTCCCCCTCAACACAGTCGTGCTCTACTTTTTCCTATATTAACATGGGTCTTGAAACCCAAACGCCCCTTGCAGACAATATCTGGTCAAGGCTTGTGGCGGGCTCTTCGAGCGTGTTCAGAAGAATTTTTCCCAAGGTCGCATCCGGAAGTGCAGTTTCAGAAATTTGGGATATACCTGGTTCTACAAGCGTTAACTACACAAGTAGTGACGGAACTGTTTATGCAGGTAACCCCGGAAACCTAAGGTCGGGATCCGGCGCGCAACTGTACTTCCCGCATATTGGCGGCATAAAAGAATATTTCTTAACTGGAATTCAGGGCATATTACGGCCAAAGGGTTATGGTTATCAAATATTATCCGATACATCATCGGCAGGTGTGGGTACATGCACTGCTGTATTACCTAATTTACCTCCCGTCCAAGACTGCCAAATGTGCTCAAAATACGACTCCTGGATGCCGCCGCTCATGAAGCAAATATTTGAATCAGCTGCATCATATTACGATGTACCCGCAAATCTGCTAGTGGGAGTATTCTATAACGAAGGCGGGTTTGACAGATTCGATTGGACTGACCAATTGGTTTTAGAGTCCAGCGGGCCAAACTGCCAAGTTCCCAATTGTTATTCTTATAATGTAAGCCAGTCAGGCGCTGCTGGGCCATGGCAGTTTTTACCCACCGGTTGGAAAACGGGACCGGATGCTGCAGTTTTCGACAATGGCGGAACAGGCATAAACGACGGCAGAATTCCGGATAGGTGCAACTTACTCGATTCAACGTTTGCGGCAGCCAGAAAGTTACTTAACGGAAGTCCCGGCTGGGACGGTTATACTGCAATCTGCAATCCACCAGGTTATCCAACGTGCGAGGGGGTACGTTTAAATACCGGAACTAGAACTGGTTCAGGTTGTAGTTGGTCGGACTCCGATATTATTACAGCCGCTAGGCAATATTTAGGCTATTGCGATAGCCAACAAGTGTGCGAACAGGATCCCAGGTTTGGCGCAACGCCGTGGTGCGAGGCGAATCAATATGCATGCTATGAAACAAGCGTACGCGACTTAGCTAGATGTCTATAAATACATCCTTGCGTATCTAATAATGTAGTGTGGTAGAATTAAAAATAAGTCAATTTATGATTAAAAAATTAATTGCAACCGCCTCCTTAGTAATATTTCTTTTCTCGTCTATCGGGTCGTCTTATGTTTATGCCCAAGACACTAACCCATGGTATATACAAACATACAGGCAATGGGTGACTAAAGTTTACGATACTAACGCATCCCCACCTGAAGAAATTTTCGGCGAACGTTATACAGCGGCCCAGGTTCAATGGGTCATCTTCGGTTTAATATCCTTTCTTCTGACCTCTAACGATTATACAAACGGTATTATTTGTTCCATGCGAAGCGATGTTACAACCTGCTTAAACGAGAATCCTCTCTTTACCGCAAGTGCGGCTAGACAACAAGAAAATCGCGGAGTATTTGCAACAATCTTTAATCCCGAACGGGGCTTCTCGGGAGTATCCTATGTCCGAGGTAAAATAACTGACTTAAAACTTTTACCCGTACCCGAAGCTCGGGCTCAAGGTTTCGGTTTTGGCGCCCTGTCTCCGGTACAAAAAGTTTGGAAGGGTAGCAGAGATGTTATGTATGGTCTCTTTATAGTCGTCATAATAGCGTTTGCGTTTATGATTATGTTTAGAATGAAGATTTCCCCCCAAGTAGTCGTCACGGTTCAGTCAGCTCTGCCTAGGATATTAATTACCCTTATACTAATAACTTTCTCTTATGCTATTGCGGGATTTATGGTAGACCTAATTTATGTCGTTATAGGGATATTTTCTTTTATTATTCTGCAGTTTGGTTTCCTTGGAGGTGCCCAGTGGGCGGATGTTTTCAGGTTAATGACTACTGGGCCGGGTGATGTACCAATAGGCTTACTCGGATGGTTCTGGGGATTTATCGGCCCTGTCTACTACGCAATCATGAATGCTGCAGGAAGCATCTGGAGTCTAAATTGGGTGGGAGGAACAATTGCCTGGATATTGGGCTGGTTTATTGTTGCAGGTATTTTAGTTTGGCTTTTCTTAGCCTGCTTTAGAATTTTTATCATGTTAATCAGAACTTATCTAAGTATACTTATTTCCGTCACTTTTGCCCCGCTAATTATCGGGTTCGGTGCGCTAACTCCGGGTGGGGGTTTCTGGCCGTGGTTGAGAGGTATCATTGCCAACCTATTGGTCTACCCCGTTGTCGGAATACTATTTATACTTTCTATTTTCTTTTTAGCTGCGACATATACCGGAGTAAGAGACTCGCTGTCCACCATGATTTCAGCAGGAGGAACTTCAACTATAAGCGTAAGCTCACCCTTCGAAACAACTCAATATTTCTGGTACCCGCCCATTACATTCGGGACGCAGGCAGCAGACAGAAATTGGGATCCGCTTCCCATACTTTGGACCTTTGCTGCCATCGGAATTTTTGCTATGATACCCAAAGCGGGAGATTTAGTTAAATCGCTTATGAGCGGTAAAGGAGTTGAAGGCGCGGGAGATTTAGGTAAAGATGTTAATGCTATGTTTGCGGGCGGATTGGGGTATGCTCTGGGGACTGGTAAATATGCATATGGTAAGGGTGTTGGGGCTTATTTTGGTGGAAGAGAAAGAGCAACACAAGAACAACTCACAAGACTCGAGAGAATGTCGAAAACTCCTGGTATTACACCTACCCACTATCGTATGCTAGGTAGATTACAAGAAGAAAGAGAAGAACGCTTATATGGACTCCAAAGGTGGAAGAGAAAGTTAGGTGGCAAATAATTCCATCTAAATTTTACCAAAAAATTCTTCTCCACCATCTTTTAAATCTATCTTTAGCTGTCGGTTCTCTATCCCATCCAAAAAACATGTTTTCTTTATTATATAGATTATCAACTTCACCCACCCTCTCCGCCTCACGTGATATTATTTCGTAAGTTTCCCTGTCTCCAATTGTAACTTGCATTGTAGGAAGTCTCTTATTCTCATCAATCCCTCTATAAGCATAACCTAGCCATCGTATCATACCTTCATTATCCCTTTCTCCAACATTACCAAGTGCTTTTAGCATTACTTCTTCATCTACTCCACCCTTTTTAGCCACTTCGTTATCAAATAAATTCCACACACCCACCCAGTAATTAGCGTCAACTAGATAACCTGAAAAACCAGGGGCTCTGTAAGCCATATCAAAAGGTATTTCTTTACCCTCCCTCATAAATTCAAGAAAAGATTTCTCTCTTGGCTGTCCGCTAATTCTGTCCATATCCGACAAATCATATGCTTTTGCATCTTCCCAATAAGAACCTATTTGCCTTAATGGATAAAGCTCCGGTATAAACAGTTTATAATGACCTTCGTCATTTTCGACCTTCCAATAATTATTACTGTCTTCATCGTCGATTAACTCAACTTCTTCAAATCCTTCGAAATCTTTGAAGTCACCGCTAAACCCCGCACCCCTTAAGGAATTTCTAATTTGATTTGACGCCCAGCTGGTAAAAACTCCAGTTTCTGTCTCTTTCCTTTCCTCTTTGGTGGCCATTTCTATAAGCGCATCTATGGGATTAAAGGCAGTACGTATAGGTTTGTTTAAAATATCCGTCGCACCCTGGAAAATTTTAAAACCCCTAACTCTTCTTAAGTCGCTGTAGTTTACCCGTCTATAGTCACCGGTGATTGGTTCTAATCTGCCTGTTTTTTTGTTTATCCCTTCCCATTGTGCGTCTAAAGACTCAAAAAGATTTGTTGTCACCGCCAAATTAAAGCCGATTTGCTCGGCAGTTCTTGCCGTTTCTTGCACTCTTTTTCTATAATCCGCTTCGCTTTCGTTTTCAGTAGGTAGAGTTCGATACATCTCTTCCTCAATTTTGTTTTGAACTCTTTTTCTAAAAACATCTATCATATCCCTCGTAGTACACTCCCTCAATGCCCGTTCGTCCTCTGTTCTTGTAATGGGATCTGTATACCCCATTCCAATCCTTTCGTTGGTATCCATTAATCTTACATATTCTTGTAAAACCTTGCTAACGCCGGGGGTTTCATAAAGCGCCTGTATGTCTTCTATCGCCAGCTCCTGCATTTCAGCATTCTTAGCCATTGCTTCAAATGTCCACGCATTCCTTTTTTTATAAAAGACGGCGTGGTGAAGCATTAGTCTTCTTCTGTATCTTGTTCTCTCATCGTCCGAATCCAAACTTCTATAATAATCGTCTTTTTCTATGCTCTCAAACTTAGTTGTGTCAGACCACCTTTCGAGGGCAATAAAATCTTCTTGTGCCTTTCTTGCATCTTCCTCAGACACCTGAATTTCTACTTTTTGTACACCTTCCGTTCTGCGTCTTGAAGCCAATTCCACTGCTCTCTCAGCTTCCTCTCTGGCTCGTCTTTCACTATCCTCTTTTTCGCTATAATAAGCTACCATCGACTGTCTGACTTCAGGCGAAAATGGCCATGCCGCCGCTTGTTCGTTCCACTCGTCGAGCGTTGCGGGTATTCTGTTAAGAATTCCTACAGGATTATTAATTGAAGCACCCATATTAATTCTGCTTTTTTTATCATTCTCCTCCATCTGTTTCAAAGTATCTTCTTGAGGGACGTGTGTTTCCCTTATAACCGGGTCTTTGACGTTTTTGTAAATTCCTAATAAAACGTTTCTAACTTCATCTTCTCTCATTATTTTTCTCAATCCTCTGTGTCTATCATCGTCCAATAATTCTTCCACCGGAAATCTACGATATTCTTCCAAGGGAGCTCTAAAATTTGTGGGGAATGAGACATTTAGGATTTGTATCAATTCATCTCTGGTTCTAGCTTCAAGCGTCTCCCCAATACGTGCTTGGTGCTCTTCGGATAATTCATCCAGTCGCCTTTCCTTTTCAGCCCTTAAAGCGTTTAGCTTTTCAGAGCCCAATTCTGCTCGCATTATCGACCTCTGTAATTCTTCAACCTTCATACTTTTAGCCCGTTCGCTCCAGATTTCAGCTTCGGAAGGTCGAACAGGCTCTGCGGGTTTTGGTTCTGGTGATGGAGGAGGGGGTTGGACAGGCGCAGGTCTTTCTGGCTCCGGTTCAACGTAAGGGTGAGAAGGGGGCGATGGTTGCCGATCTGGAGGCAAGCCTTCCCTCTCTCTTCTATCCCTACGCGCTTCCCTTTCTGCCCTTCCTCTATCCATCCTTTCTCTAACTCCATTTCTAAATTCCCTAAAGTTTTCCAATACTTCATCCACAAGTTGAAATCCAATTATAAGCTCTTTTCCGTGTGTTTCTGCCCATCTCCCAGCTCGAGTAATTAAGTCTTCTGCTCGTCCCCAAATTCCTCTTCTTTCTGTTCTCTGTCGTTCCTCACCGAAACGACCTCCTTTTTCGCCATCTCGAGCATTCTTAGCTTCTTCTGCAGGACCTCTTTTGCGTTTTCTTGCCGCTTGTACCCCAGCCTTCTCTCTTTCAGTCTCCTCGCGGAGCTCTCTCAAGCGTTCGTGGGCTTCTTCTGCAGCATTTGTTGTTGTATTGGATCTTTTTGAAACAGGCTCCCCACGCCTTAGTGCTTTTTCGGCCGAGGTTTCAAGTTTTTTAGGACCAGGAGGAGTAGTTTCTCCCCCACTAGCACGTTCTGGTAGTTCTGGTGTCATATTTATTCCTTTCTCCGGACTGTCGCTTCCATCGGGCATGGTAATTGTAGTGCAATTATACCATTAAACCGACCTGTGAAAAAGGCTAGGGGTTGAATCTCAAGCTTCATACGGTAGACTTAGAGTGTAAGAGCCTAAGTGCGTAAGAGTATAAGATTATGGAGCAAAAAATCAACATTCAATCTTATAAAAAATTATATGTTTATCAAAAATCCAAAGATTTGGTTTTATTAACATATAAACTAACGAAGCTATTTCCAATTGAGGAAAAGTTCGTATTAATTCCACAATCTCGCCGAGCCGCAATTTCAATTGTCTCAAATATTGTTGAAGGTTATTTTCGGACTCGTAAAGAATTTGTCCGGTTCATTAATATAAGCATCGCCTCAGCCTTGGAATTAACTGTTCAAATAGACATTGCGTTCGATCTTAAATATCTGGAGAATGGCGACTATAATGAAATTTCAAACCTCTTGATAGAAGTAAGAAAATTACTTTTCAGTTACCAAAAAAGTTTAAGGAATAAAAAGTAAAAGGTAATTTGTGTAGGAGTGGATTTCCTTATACTTTTCCACTCTTTTACTCTTATGCTCTAAATACAATGCCTGAACAACACCCAATTCCGCAGCAAATAAGTTCATACAGCTTTAAGCTGGTGGGAGATATGACTCTTAAGCAGTTCTCGCAACTTGCCGGCGGAGCTCTAATTTCACTTCTTTTTTATGCGTCACCCTTGCACTCTTTAATTAAATGGCCATTAATAATTCTTTCTTTTATGTTCGGTGTTGCGCTCGCATTTCTGCCGATCGAGGACAGGGCGCTTTCAACCTGGATTGTTATATTTTTCCGGTCCATCTACTCGCCTACGTACTTTGTTTGGAGAAAGGGCGGAATCAAAGATTTTTTTGCTCTGGAAGAAGGGGCTGCAGGAGCGCCGGCGGTTGTCATAGCTGAAAAAAAGGAAGAAAGAGCCGAACTACTAGAGCCTGTCATTAAGACAACGCCAAGCGTCGAGAAACTCGAAGAAAAAGAAAAAAGCTTTTTGTCAAAAATGACGCAGAATTTTATTGCCCCGGGAACAACTGTCGTCATAACAGCAACACCACTGCATACATATCGACCCGGCCAGCCGGTACGGGGTGGAGCTGCAATTAACGTACCACAAACAAAATCAACCACAGTGATACACAAAGGGCTCTCCGAGCCTGAGGCTCTCCAGAGCCGGTGGCAAAAAACACAGGAAGAGCCAAAGATGGAAACAACGCCCCCCTCCTTTACGCCGATGGCGACAACTTCTTTTACTGCAACCAAAATGGCTCAGTTCTCGCAAGACGAAATGCCTCCCATCCCGCCAACCCGCGCCAATATTATCGTCGGCCAAGTTTTAGCACCTGACGGGAAAATAATAGAGGGTGCAATCCTGGAAATAAGAGATTCAGAAGGCAGGCCTGTCAGGGCTCTTAAAACAAACAGGTTGGGTCATTTTTCGATTGCCACACCCCTTCTCGATGGTCGGTATGAAATAATTACCGAAAAGGACGGTTTTGAATTTGACCAGGTTTATTTTGATGCACAAGACAAAATAATTCCTCCCGTTGCGATATGGGCAAAATCAGGAAGTACAGAAATTAACCAATTCAAAACATAAGTTTGTCATTAGTCATTAGTTATTAGTTCTAAGTTAAATTCATGAAAATACCATTTTTATCAACACCAGACAAACCGCTTTACTCAAGCACTCAAGACAAGATACCTATTGCCGAAATTATTCACGATATTGTTCTTTTCAAGGACGGCGGTGCGGCATTGATCATCGAATCAACGTCTCTTAATTTCGGACTCCTAAATGAGCTGGAACAGGACGCTGTCATTGCTTCCTACGCAGGACTTTTAAATTCCTTCAATTTTCCCGTCCAAATCGTTGTCAGGTCACAAAGAAAAGACATCACTAATTATTTAAGATTCCTGGAAGAGGCGAAGAAGAAAATAAAGAACCCCAAGCTCATGGTACTTTTAAATGATTATCAAAAATTTATTACCGAGTCAGTTAAAAAGAAAAACGTCCTGTCGAAAAATTTCTATCTTGTTGTCCCTTTTTCAAAGTACGAACTCGGGATCGCGAAAAGCGCCATATCTTTTTCTAAAAAAGCAAGTTTTATACCTTTCCCAAAAAGTTATGTTTTGAAAAAAGCCCGGGTTGCGCTATACCCCAAGCGTGACCATTTAATACGGCAGGCAAGAAGGTTGGGAGTTGACCTCCGGCAATTAACCACCCCAGAACTAATCGAGCTTTTTTATCATATATATAATCCGCAAGTACCCGGCAGAAAGCGAGAGACGAGGTTTTAAATATGGCAGTTTTAGATTTTCTAAAAAAGAAAAAGGGAAGCGTCGATAAAGCGCAGAAAGAAGTGCTCGACAACACTGAACCCGTGGAGACGGAAGCCAAAATTCAACAAACGGCCGTCCCTCCAATACCCAACTTCGTGGATCCCACAACAATAACTGAAAAAAAGAGCGGTATATTTTCAAAGTTCAGCCTCAGTAAAAAGGATCAGAGCCAACCATTACCAGTAAAACCGGACGTTCCCATTTCTCCCGAGATTGCCAACGAAACTAAGCCGGAAATAATGGACCCCAATAAAGCAATCGCCGAGCAGGGCATGACTTTACTGGATGTGCTTGCTCCGAGAACAATTGAGATCGATTTTGATTTTATAAAAATAAACGACATCTTTTTCAGAACGCTGTTTATTTCCGGTTACCCCAGATTTGTTTCGCCGGGATGGTTGGAACAAATCATTAACTTTGACAGCTCCCTTGATATTTCCTTCTATGTTTATCCTATTGAGGCGAAAGGCGTACTCGAAGACCTAAGACATAAGATCGCGGAGATGGAAGCGGAAATTGCTACCGACCTGGAACGCGGAAGAATTGTTAATGCTTCAACACAGGCAAAACTAGACGATGCAAGAATTCTACAGGAAGAGCTCGTAAAGGGTGCCGAGCATTTTTATGAATTTGCTTTTTATATAACCATTCCGGCGAGATCACTGGATGATCTTAATGATGTTACAAAGCAAGTACAGTCAACTTTAGGGTCGGTTCTCGTGGCAGCACAAACCGCAGTGCTCGACATGGAAAACGGCTTTTCCTCAACCCTGCCATTTGCAACCGACAGATTAAATATTACAAGAAACATGGATACGACGTCTCTTTCAACTACGTTTCCATTAACTTCGGCGGAGCTTTCCTCAGACTCGGGGGTTTTATACGGGATTAATCCCTTAAACGACTCGTTCATCATCTTTGACCGCTACTCAATGGAAAACAGTAACATGGCGATTTTTGCGACCTCTGGCGCCGGTAAGACGGTCGAAAAGAACGAGCCTGTTTTATATCAAAATTCCTTGGGGGAAACTAAGCTGGATTCGATTGGTAATATTGTCGAAAACGTATTTAAAGAGAAAGAGGTAATTAAATTTGATGAAGAATCTGAAGGAGTAGTTAAGCCAAACATAAAAGTACTTAGCTTTAACGATTCTCTCAAAGCAAAATGGTCAGTGGTTACCGTCGCAGCCAGAAAAAAATCACCAAAAACTTTGTACAAAATTACAACCAAAAGCGGGAGAGCAATCACGACAACAAAAGATCACAATTTTGTAGCTTTAGAGAGAGGATTAATTAAAGTAGTCAGAGGAGATGCTATTAAAACCGGGTCTTACCTGCCACTGGCCAAGCGTGTGTTATATGATTCCAGATCGCAAAAATATATTAGTGTTGAAGACACGCTACAAAAAGTAGGCGCCGACTTTCTATATGTAAGTAATAATAGGATCAAACACCCACACCATGGAACTACTAAAAGTATTCCAAGGAAGATAAATCTTAACTCTGGATTTTTCAGGCTGCTCGGTTACTTTGCATCCGAAGGAATGGTAATCCCCAAGAGAGCTCTTATTAGTTCCTGTACGCACGAGGTTTTGGAAGATGCGCATGAATTTTACAGTACAATGAAAATTAATTATTCATTGGTTAAAAAGAGTGGAAAATTGATAGGAATTTATACAAGCAACCACTTATTTTCCAAGTTCCTCAAAGTAATCGGAGCGTCAGGAAAGGCCAACGAAAAAAGAATTCCGGAAATAGTGTTTTCAGCGTCTAAGAAACATGCTGCAGAGTTTCTTAAGGCATATTTTGAGGGAGACGGTGGAGTTGAAAAACACGAGATTTCTGCGACGACAAAATCCAAAGGATTGGCCTCTGACCTCTCTTATTTGCTTTTAAGGTTTGGGATAATTACACGAACTAGAACAGCCAAAAAAGCAGCCACCAACACTAAAAATAAAACAAAACATACATACTATAGACTTAGAATTTCAGGTCAAGATAACATCAGGGAATTCATTAACAACATAAGCTTTATTTCAAAAGAGAAAAACCTAAAAACTAAAAGACTACTTAAAAAAGGCAACACAAACGTTGATGTTATACCAGAGCTACAGCCGATTTTTAAAGAAATATATGACGTTCTTTACTCCAGTAGCGAGATTCCGGCGCCCAAGAAATTCTCTGAAATAAAACTGGGAATATTCAAGCCCTCATCTAAAAATCTACTAAGCATAATTGAACATGTTGAAGAGAGAATTAAAGAAATCGAGGATTTAGAAAGGGATGGTTTACTCACCCTGCGCAACCTACCACCAGTTCAAGAAATACTCAAGGAGGGAGAGGATAAAACCCTAAATACTCTCCTGTGGAAAAATTTAGGTAAATCCTGGTGGACCATTAAAAACGGTTGTCCTCCAAAACTTAACACCGCGCTGAGAGCGGCGGCTGTTACCCACGGTTATGATTATTCCGCCTCTGATGTTACTGGAGCAATCCATAGAACATTTCAAAAAACAGGAGAGTCTCTTTCCTGCTTTAACTATTCGCTCTGGACCGCGTTAATTAATGCCAATCAAAATCCGCTTTACGAAAGCGTCATAAACGCAAGAGATTATATCAGCCAAAAGTACCAAGAGAAAAAGGCGGGGTTGCAAAGAATTAAAGAAAAAATAAATTTTCTTAAAACCCTTGCAACATCTGATTTATTCTGGGATCCGGTAGTCAAAATAAAAAAGTTTGAATCAAAAGACAAATACGTTTATGATCTCCAGGTTGAAAACGAGGTCTTTCTTGCCGGTCACGGAGGACTATTCGTTCACAACTCTTACTTCGTCAAGCTCGAATCTTTACGTTCTTTGATGCTGGGTACCGAAATCATAATTATTGACCCGGAGGCAGAATACAAAGACCTAAGCGAAGCCGTCGGCGGTCAATACATTACTTTCGCGTACAGCTCACCTTCAAAAATTAACCCCTTTGACCTGTCGCAAGTATATGAGGAAGGAGAAAATCAGCTCGGATTAAAAATCCTTTCCCTGCATTCGCTTTTTAAAGTTATTATGGGAACGCTTTCGGCAACCCAAGAAGCCTTATTGGACCACGCTTTGATTGAGACTTATCGTGGAAAAGGCATTACCCAAGACTCTGCCAGCCAAACAAAAGAACCACCCCTAATGGAAGACCTCTATAAAACTTTGGTGGGCATGGAAACAGATGAAGCAATGGATTTAGCAGCCAGAATTGAAAAGTTCGTCAAAGGTTCATTCGTCGGCATATTTGACCAGCAAACAAATGTCGAGATTAATAATCCCTTCACTGTTTTCTCCGTTAAAGAGGTCCAGGACGCTCTCCGGCCCATTGCCATGTTTATTATCCTTGACTTTATCTGGACAAAGGTAAAAAGGGATTTAAAACGCAGGCTTTTGGTGGTGGATGAGGCGTGGCATATGATGCGGTATGCTGATTCGGCTCAGTTTATGTGGTCTATTGTCAAACGCGCCCGAAAGTACTATCTAGGACTCACTACGATAACCCAGGACGTTGAAGACTTCCTGTCAATAGATATCGGTAAAGCTATCGTTACAAACTCCGCATTAAGAGTACTTTTAAAACAATCCCCCGCCGCAATCGACAAGGTTGGAGACGTCTTTTATCTATCACAAGGAGAAAAACAATTGCTTCTCGGGGCAAACATCGGAGAGGGTATATTTTTCGCCGGCAATCACCATGTACCAATTTATATCGTAGCCTCCCCTGAAGAACATAAACTTATAACAACGCGCCCCCAGGAACTTTTGGCAAGACAGAAAGACATACCGCCGGCAGAAACCGTGGTTGAAGAAACAAAGTCGAAAGACTCACTCGGCAAAGAAAGTATACCAGCGTGGAGGATCGCACAAGAAAACGAAATCCCAGCGGAAGAGGGTGTTAAAGACGATACTCCACCGGTCTTAGGCCCGCAAACGGACAAAACTCCTGAAGTGGACGTTTTCAAGAAAGACGACAAATAACTATGGCAACCCCAAAAAAAGAATCTAAAGACCTTATCGTAAGGGGTTCCTCAACCGCAGTAAGAGTTGATCCTACTATAATTCCGGACACAGAAACGCGCAGGTATGTAGAGGCTTCAAATACAGCCACCCAAGCTCTTGATCCTGAGTGGGCTATGGCAAATAGATTAATTAGAAATGGCATAAAACGAGAAAACTGGATTTATGCAGTCGAAAAGTCAAGCGGATTATTGAGCAAAAGAGATAAAGAACGTTTATTAAAGGTCGGAGAAATTATGCGTGCTTTTGAGGAAGCAAACCCCAGGCTAACCAACGCCCTAAGGAGACTAAACCAAAATCCAAATGAAATACTGGTTATTGAAGAAGCAGGAAAAGCTCCAGTTAGGTCGGATAAAGATCTTAGCTTAACAAGAGGAGACGATAACGATCTTAGAATCGCACCTGAAACATACGAAGCAACAAACATTAGCCTAGAAGAGCAGAATGAATATGCAAAATATCTAAAAGATTTGTATGAACAATCAGAACAAAAATACCTAGAAGCACACGAAGAAACCGAAGAATCATCAACTTATGAGACTCCAGTGAGATATGCCTCAAATCTAAGTAGAACAGTAAACAGACCGCCGCCGGATGAAGAAGAAGTTAGCCCAGAGTCCTATGTCCCTCGAGAAGGTTTGACGGGTGGAATGAGGTCTATCGGCAACACTGGACAAAAAATGTTGCAACAAGGAGTAAAAGCCTTATCTAGTAATGCAAAAAGGTTCGGTGCGCGTGCAGCACAGAGTGTTATAGGCTCTGTCGCACCAGCATTGGCCCAGGGTGCTTTAATTGCAGGGGGAATTATTGCAGGAGTTGGTGCATTCATAGGAATGCTGATAGCCTGGTTCATTTCAATACTTGTTTATTTAGCAATTTTTGCATTTGTAGTTGTAATAATCCTTTTTATTATAAATTCCGGCGCATACCTCGTTCCTCCGGGTGGTTTTGGCCCGCCAATACAATCTGGCGGAACTTCGCAATTTATACAATTTTCAAAAACAGCAAGTCCTGCCGGCCCTTTAGACAATAGTTGGAACAACCAGGACCAAGACATTACATACACAATAGCAATTACGCCACTGCAAGAAGATTTAACAAATGTTAGTTTCGGTTATAATTGTAGCGTCATCTCATTTACTCCGAAAAGTTGTCCCCTGCCGCACGATATTGTTATGAATGGTGAACCAATACCAGGAAATACCATGCCACCGCCTCCGCCCGCCGCCCCAATTCCGGCACACTACGCGTATATTATCACATATAAAACGACTGTTTCTGCAAATAATTATAATGATTCTAGAATTACCGATAATTTCTCAATTACTGCCACCGTGAATGGTACGATTGAAACCGTCTGGGCTTCTGCTAGCATTCGTATAGGTAATCCACCTGATAGTTGTCCCGAAGGTTGGCCTGTTTTACCAGAAAACGGAGAGGTTTCGTTAGAAATAACCCAAGGGCCAGGCTTGCACTCTGCTTATATATCCGAGTCTATTGATATTGGCGCTTCAATTGGTCACACAGTAACTGCTAGACATGCTGGAATTGCGCATGTATTTACTGCTGCAGGCAGTGTATATGGTTGCCATGTAGATATTGAATCAACTTGCAACGGGAAGACTTTTTATAGCAGATATGCGCATCTTAACGATATATTTGTAAATGAAGGGGAGGCACTAATTCCCGGAGACCAAGTTGGTTTAAGTGGGGGTGATCCTCTTAACCCTCCTCCTGTTTGTGGTACGGGTTATACAACGGGAGCCCACCTTCATTACGAATTTAGAAACTTTTCTGGTCCGGGTGGTGCTAAAATATATCCGACAGATGACCCTCCTTTTATGGTATTTAATTATTTATGGGATGGGGTTGTTTATAATTTTATACCTAAGCAAGTACCCAGAAACTGCTATGATAATTGTGCCTATATACCTTAATATAAATGGTAAATAAAATAAACAGAATCGAAAAAATAAAAAAACAACTTAAAATATTATTACCTCTGTTGCTGGTATTAGTTATTATATTAATAATAATTGCGGCGAAAAATCCTATTAATCAACCAACTATATCAACAGAAAAGAAAGCACCCGGACCCAAAATACCACAGAATTATTCTATGGCTTTACCGTTAAAATTTGATATCGACAAAAAAAACCTTAGTCTTCCAAAAGAGGCGTCAATTATATCCCTAACAAAATCTCAGATTTCACCAGATGAGGCCGTAAAAATTGCGAGTAATTTAGGGTTTAAAGAACTACCTAAAAATATTAATAGTTCCATATATGGTCAAAGATATTACTGGAAAAGCGATGATGTTTATTTATATATCAGCCTAAAGGTTGGGAATGTAAATTATGGACGACCTGATGTAGTCTTTGTGAATAAAGTAAAACTAGAAGATGATGTAATTATTAATAAGGCGAGGAGTTTTATGAAGGATAATATTATTTTTTATAATGACGATGCATATAAGGTATCTTCAATTACATTTCTCAAAAAAACAAAGACTAACGAGGCTGCATTAATTTCTACTACAAAAGAAGACGCTGATTATTACCAGGTCAATTTCGTTCCATCAATAGCAGAGTTGGAAGTTGTTGCTTTCTTTCAAAGCACTTCCCCATATAATGTGACGCTTCTTGTAAATGGGGACATCCGATCCTTGAATATCGATAAATTTTCAAATTATAACCAATCTATAAAATACCCAGTAAAAGAAATTAATGACATAGAAAAGAATCTGCAGGATATCAGCTTAGTAAGCGTCGAAGGATTTTATACGTTGGAACAACTACCTTTATCGTCAATAAAAAATATTATAATAAATAAAATAAAAATTGCCTATCTTCTAGAGTCCGGGCGCATTGAAAATTTATATCCGGTTTTTATCCTTGAAGGAAAACTGACCACTGCTGATAATAAGGAATATCGAGCAACGTTATACTCAAATGCTATTAAAAACCCTTAACTCTGGATTCTTACCGGCATGATGAGATGAAGAAAATTAGGATCTTTCGGATCAGTAAATACACCAGGTGAGTTCGGATCGGTCAAACTTATTAAAACATCCTCTGAATCAAGTGAATTTAAAAAGTCTTCCAAAAAGCGATAATTAAAAGCAATTACCATGTGTTCGCTCTTACCTTCTCCTTCAATTTTTGCCTCGATCTTATTTTCCCCGCTACCCCCCAACTGGCTTTCGGCGTTTAGTTCTATTCCTTCTTGCGTCACTTTTAGTCTGACAACGTTACCGGCGTCCCTTGCAAACACTGAGGACAATTTTACTGCCCTTAACAGATCATCCCGGTCAACATTTATTTTATAACTTGAGCTTTTAGGTATAATTCTCTCAAAATCAGGAAACTCTCCGTCTATAATCCTCGACATTAGAAGGAGATTGTCAAACCCAAATAGAACCTGTTTGTCTTCTTTTTTAAATTCTAGTTTTATTTTTTCGTCCTTCACAAGCCGGGTCAGCTCAATTAATACATTCTTAGGCAAAATTACTTTTTCTTCTTTCCCCCAAGCCTCCTCAACTTTTACTCTTTTCTGAGATAGTCTAAAGCCATCAGTTGAAACGAAAATAATTTCTTTATTTCTGAAAATTATCAGTACACCCGTTAAAACAGGTCTTGTTTCATCGACAGACACTGCATAAAGCACTTTTGAAAGAGCATCCAAAATATCAGATTTAGGTAAAGTTGCAAAAGCCCGGCCGACATTCTGAGGAATCGACGGGAAATCTGAGGTGTTCATGCCCGAAAGAACTGCTTTAGTTCCCTCCCCCAGAATTGACAATTGTTCTTTTTCGGCTTCTAAAACGAGAGTTCCGGGCGTTAAGTTTGTTACCAAATCAGTAATAGTCCTGGCAGGAATTGTAATTTCACCCTCTTTTTCTACTTGAGATCCTAAGTTCAGCAATATCGACATTTCCAAATTCGTTGCTGAAATGCTTAGTTTATTATTTTTGGCAAGAAATAATATATTGCCTAATACCGGTAACTGTGCACGACTACTTGTAAAACGGGAAGCAATGTGTAAAGCATCTGATAAGTTTTCCTGAAGTATCTTCAGTTTCATTCACCAGAGTATACTCAATATATTTTCATTTATCAATTTTCCTCTTTTTGGGAGGACTTTGTATGTTCTTATATTAATAAGTAGTACTAGTAGTAGGCGGTGTTGATAAGTGGATATCCCAGCGTATGTAGCTTCATAGTGTAATGTTTACAGTGAGCTTGATGAACTGTGGATATATTTGTGGATAAACCTTGGTATTTGGTGGATAAGTGGAGGGATTAATATAGTTATACTCAAATAAGATTTTTTATCCCCCGTAAATCCTCACGGATTTGCACACTGTTTGAGGCTAGTTGGGTAATCTTTTCCACAGCATGCATAACCGTTGTGTGATCACGATTTCCCACAACTCTTCCGACCTCTTCAAGGGGTAAAGATAGTACCGTTCGAAGTAAGTACATTAGGAGTTGACGTGGTCGTGCTACCGGCCTAGCCCGAGAAGAACCAAGGAGTGATCGTTTCCCTAGCGAGTAATATTTAGAAACGGCATTAATAACCTCACTCGGTGTAGCTTTTAGTTTTTGGCCGTTGTCACCCTCCCCTTTTCCGAGAAGTGTCCCAATCAAATCCTCGGTTATTTCTGATTTTTTTATATTCATCTCAGACATTAGTTTAACTATAAAACCCTCGATTTTCCGAGGAGTGTCAAGATTGCCCGCAATAAGGTGGACGATGTTTTCGTCAAGGACCATTCCCCGTTCTTTGGTTTTGATCTGTAAAATTGCACACCGAAGTTCAAAATCGGGTGGTGAAATATCAACAATTAACCCAGCCTCAAACCTGCTTCGTAACCGCTCTTCAAGTTTCGATATTTCCGAGGGGGGTTGATCGGACGTTAAGACGACCTGTCCCCCTGTCGCAACCAAGGCATTGAAAGTATGAAAAAACTCTTCCTGTACCGCATCTTTACCCGCAATGAATTGGATGTCATCGATTAATAAAAGATGTAGTCTGCGATATTTGTCTCTGAAGCGTTGGGTTGTCTTATTTCTGATGCCTTCCACGATGTCGTTTGTAAAGCCCTCACCTGTTGTAAAATAGACACTGACATCGGCGTTTTTTTCTAAAACAGTGTGTCCGATCGCACTCATCAGATGGGTTTTGCCTACCCCTACCCCGCCCCAGATAAAGAGCGGATTATAAGCAGACCCTGGTGTTTTAGATACCGCTTCCGCCGCCGCCCAGGCCATTTGGTTAGAAGAAGATACGGCGAAGTTCTTAAAAGTAAAATTAAGCCTTAGTTTTGCTCCGACCATTGCATTTTCGACAACTGAATCGTCTTTATGTTCCTGGAAAAGCGGCGCGATGATAGACACATCTTCCTTTTCCCGAATTTTTTGTTTTACGACAAACGACAAATCACAAGGATAATTTAATGATTTTGTGAGAAGGTCTTGTATGAGTCCGTAATATCTTAGCTCTAAGGTAGACTTGACGTATGAGGAAGAGCAACCTATCTCAGCGAGATATCTGCTGCCTGTTTTTTTAAGCTCAGATATATAGGTTTGAGAAAACCAAGTCGAAAATATAGCTGAGGATACCGAAACCCTTACGGACTCGGAAATCTCATTCCAGAGCATTTTTGTGTCGATATCCATTACGATTTATTTACAAAGTTATCCACAATTAGTCAACCCCTAAAAAGACCGAAAGCCATAAGGTGCGTGTTGTTTTTTGAGTGAGGTTTATGTAAACTACATTCGTATGTCTACCAAAAGACCATATCAACCAAGTAAGATAAAAAGAATCAAAAGACACGGTTTTTTAAGAAGAATGAAAACTGCAAAAGGGAGACTGGTACTGAAAAGAAGAAGACAACGAGGCCGAAAAAATATTTCATTGTAAACATTATTTCCGTTTTGATATGATTGCCGATGTATATAGCTTTAAAGGTCAAAAAGACTACGACCGAGTAAAGAAAGAAGGAAAACTCTACCAGAGCGAGAATTTTGGAGCATCAGTTTTAAAAAGGGAAGATGACGGGTATCCAAGATTTGGCCTGATAGTATCTAATAAAATATCTAAATTATCTACACAGCGAAACAGAATTAAGCGAGCCTTTAGAGATGCGTTAAGACATAATTTAAACAGGATTCAGGGGGGCTACGACATTGTTTTTCTCGCCAAACCGACGTTGGAGCGCATAACCGCAGAAAACATTATGAGAGAAATGGACGCCTTTATAAGAGATTCGGTTTTCTACAAAAAAAATAAATGAACAAGATTATTATTTGGTTACTCAAAATCTATAAAACGTTTTTTTCTCCCATTGGGAGAGTACTTTTCGGTTCAGCGTGTCGATTTAACCCCAGTTGTTCTTCTTTTGCCACCGAGGCGGTTGAGAGATACGGTATTTTGATCGGAGGTAAACTTGCCATCTTACGCTTTTTAAGATGTCATTCTTATAATAATTCTTCTTATTTCGATCCGGTACCCAATCTTTAGTTTATTTACTATGAATCCCTTTACAACGCTCCTGATAGAACCTTTGGCTAACGGCCTGATTTTATTCTACAAAATACTTGGCCAAAACATGGGATTGGCCATAATTGGCTTTAGCGTATTTTTGAGATTTATTTTATCTCCTTTGACGAAGCCTTATATGGAGTCAATGAAAAGAATGAAAGAGGTAGCGCCACATCTCGAGAAACTTAAAAAGCGCCACGCAGGGGATAAAATGAAATTGGCACAAGCTCAGGCCGAGCTTTACAAACAAAAGAAAATAAATCCGGGAGCCGGTTGCATCCCTTATCTTTTACAGATTGTTGTATTAATAGCATTCTTTAATGTTTTTTCCAGAACTCTGTATCCGAATACAGACTCGATTCAAGCCTTCAATAAAATTCTATATAAACCACTTCAATTTCAGGAAGGACAAGCACTCAATACAAAATTTTTGTATTTAGATATTAAAAAACCGGATGTTTTTAAATTACCCTTTTCGCCGCTAAGTTTACCGGGACCAATTTTGATTCTGGCAGCCGTTGTTCAATTTATTTCAGCCAAGATTTCGATGCCGTTCATTAAGGAAGAGGAGAAGATTGCTATGAAAACAAAACAAAGCACAGACGATTTTCAAGTGGCCATGCAGCAGTCGATGGTTTATACGTTCCCTTTAATGACCCTTTTTATCGGTTTGCGGTTTCCCTCGGGACTGGCAATATATTGGTTAATATTTTCATTACTCCAAGCCCAACAACAATATACTAGCCAGGGTTGGGGAGGATTAACCCCTTTTATTAAAAGAGTTGGTCTGTTAAAATCGGAAAGTTAAAAAATGATAAAAACTAAAACAGAGGAAAGTTTAAAAAAAGAATGTCAGGACTTGGCCGGCAAATTACTCACGCTTCTTGGAATTAAGACTAAAGCCGAGGTTACTTTTGATGAAGCAAACGACGCGTTTAGCGTTGAGATTAATGCAGTGGAGGAAGCGGGTCTTTTAATTGGGAAGGCCGGAGAAACGGTTGGTGCGTTGCAAACTTTTTTATCGCTTGCCTTAAGACAAGAGAGCGGGGAATGGCATAGAGTATTGGTTAACGTTGCTGATTGGCGGGAAAAACAAAATGCTAGACTGGAAGAACTGGCAACATTAGCTGCGACAAGAGCTAAGGAGACTAAAGAACCACAAAATCTTTATAACCTGACCCCCGCACAAAGACGAGTGATACATTTATTTTTAAGTACTGTTGAGGGTGTTAAAACCGAATCGGTTGGGGAGGGGAAAGAAAGATATTTAGTAATAACTTCTAATGATGAAAAGTGAGATAACCGTTTATAGCGACGGTGGCGCTAGGGGCAACCCCGGACCAGCGGCTTCAGCTTTTATTCTTTTCAAGGATGGCAATGAAATGTCGCGTCGGTCAAAATTTATTGGAGTAACAACCAACAACGTAGCGGAATACTATGCGGTTCTTTTAGCAATAAATTATATTTATAAAAATAATTTATTCAAAGACGTCGAAAAGATAATTTTTAACCTGGACTCGGAGTTGGTGGTTAAGCAGTTGGGGGGAAACTTTCGCATTAAAAATATTAAATTAAAAAAACTTGCGGAAGAAATTAAAAGTATTGAAAGGTCTATCGGTAAAAATATCGAATACAAACATATCCCGAGAACCATGAATAAAATTGCGGACAGTGAAGTAAATATAAGGTTGGATGAAAACAGGTAAAAGTTTCACGTCCTAGAGAGTACAAAATTTACTCGTTTTTAAAAATTCATATACTTCCCTATTTTTCCTTTTTACTGTAGAATACAAAACTAGGTCTTGAGGACCACGGTTAAAGTAACCTGAAGTTTAAGTAAAAAATAATATGGATAAAGTAACATTAAAAGTAAATAAAAGAAGTGAGTTTGGTAGGAAAGTGAAGAAACTGAGGAGAGCGGGTGTTCTTCCGGGAAATATATATGGTACTGGTTTTAAATCTGTAGCAGTCAGCGTTGATGGGAAAGCGTTTTCAGGTGTTTTAGAAAAAGCAGGTGCAACGGGAGTTGTTGATTTGGAGTTAGATAGTGAAAAGAGCGCGATACCCGTATTAATTCACAACGTCCAAGTTGATCCGGTAGAGGATAGTCATATCCATGTTGATTTTCTAAAGATAGATCTTAAGAAAAAAGTTACCGCTGATGTTCCGCTTGAAATTATCGGCGAGTCACCAGCAGAAAAACAGGGCTTGGGAACACTTGTTCAATATATCGATGAAGTTGAAGTAGAAGCATTGCCTACAGACCTTCCTGAGAATATTCAGGTCGACGCAAGCTCATTGGTAGATGTAGACCATGCAATTTTGATAAAGGACTTGAAATACGATAAGGATAAAGTAGAGGTAAAAATTGACCTCGAAGAAATAGTTGCCAAAATAGAAGTACAAAAAGAAGAACCGGTTGAAGTAGCTCAGGTTCCCGAAACTCCAACTGAAGGCGAAGCAGTTCCCACCGAAGGTAGCGAAACCCCAGCCGAGGGAGAATCTAAAGAAGGCACCCCTCAAACAGAAGACAAGTAATATTTCCCTATCTACTATCTACATACTACTAGCTACTTTTATTTGGCCATTTTGCCGTAATAAGAAGTTCGTCTGGGTATTTTCTTAAGTCTTTTAATTCTCCCCAAATTGCCTCTGTAATAAACGGCATGAACGGATGCAATAATTTAAGGGAAGTAAGATAAACGTGTCTTAACACGCTAAGTGAAATATTTTTATCAGACCTTTGTTTAGACGTCTCAAGAAAATTTGACGCTAAATCATCCCAAATAAAGTGATAAATAAAGTCAGCCGCTTCGGCGAATCTATATTTATTCAACGATAGATCAACGTTCGTTATAGTTTTTTCCATTTTGCTAAGTATGTCCCTATCAGAATTTGTGATTTTATCTAACATCACTTCCGAGAAAAAAGGGATTTCAATTTCTTTGCTTTCAAACATCATGAGAATAAATCTTGCGATGTTCCAGATTTTGTTTGCGAAATTACGGTATGCTAAAACTTTATCTCGAGGAAAATTAAAATCTTTACCGTTGGCTGTGCCGCTTATCAACCCCATTCTTAAGGCGTCAGTACCAAATTCATCTTGGTATTCTTCCGGATTAATAACATTTCCTAAACTTTTGCTCATTTTCTTGCCATCAAGAGCACGTACAATTCCATGCAGATAAACATCTTTGAAGGGAGGTTTACCTGTTAAGTAAATACCGAACATGATCATCCTTGAGACCCACAACCTAAGTATTTCCCAAGCAGTTTCTAATACATCGGTCGGGTAGAAATAATTAAAATCATCAGAGTTAGGATATCCCAGCGTAACGAGCGGCCATTGACCTGACGAAAACCATGTGTCAAATGTATCAGTTTCCTGTAAGAAATCGTCTCCGGGTTTATTGTTAGAAATGACATATTTTGCAGTTTGTGGCGCGATAAGGGTTTGTAGTCCCTTTTCAATTTCTTTAAACGCATACTTTTTAAGTAGACTTTTTACATCACCCGCTTCTGTTTTGCCTTTATTTAAAAATGTAATAAACAAATTTTCATTCTCGATAACGGAATACCATGCCGGAATTCTTATACCCCAAACAACCTGTCTTGAAATTGGCCAATCAAGCATACTTTCCATCCATCTATGATATTTACTTTCTTGCCATTTCGGATAAATCTTCACATCACCCTTTTTGAC
Source organism: Candidatus Woesebacteria bacterium RIFCSPLOWO2_01_FULL_39_23 (assembly GCA_001793095.1). Taxonomy (GTDB): domain Bacteria; phylum Patescibacteriota; class Microgenomatia; order UBA8517; family UBA8517; genus HO2-FULL-38-9. The sequence continues at coordinate 19,808 of MGHG01000011.1, read as the reverse complement.
TACCTCATGGGCTGGTTCTTTTAAGGTTTTAACTTTAACAAACCAGTTGGGCAATATCGTCGGTTCTATGTCATGGCCACCCTTATAACACACAGCAACCGAGTGTTCGTAAGTATTATCAATATTTTCAATCAAGTTTTTTTCTTTTAATTCCTGTACCGTTTTTTCTCTAGCCTTGTTAACAGTTAACCCATCAATATTTTTATAATCCGCGTCGCTGGGGAGTGTCATTTTACCGTTAATATCGATAACTGAGATGGTTGTGAGGTTGTGGCGTTTTGCAACTTGAAAATCGTTGGGATCGTGACCGGGAGTTATCTTTACCGCTCCGGTTCCGAAATTTATATCAACCATAAAATCTTCAATTATGGGAATTTCCCGTTTCGTTAACGGGAGTAGTGCTGTTTTTCCGATAAGCTTGTTATAACGTTTATCTTTCGGGTTTACAGAAATCGCCACATCGCCAAACATAGTTTCCGGTCTAACGGTCGCAACAACAATAAAATCATGAGAATCTTTTAAGGGATATTTGATGTAATATAATGGGTCGGTGCGAGTTTTGTGTTTAACTTCCAGATCGGCAAAGGTTGTGCCACAAATTGGACAAAAATTTACTAAATAATTATCACGGTATATGAGTTTATCTTTGTGAAGTTTTTGAAAGGTTGCTGTTACGGTATTAACAACATCCGGATCCAAGGTAAATTTATACCGAGTCCAATCTACACTGGCACCCATGTTTCGGATTTGCTTTTCAATCAAATTCTTATTTTTAAAAACGAAGTTTTCAATATTTTTATATAATGTATTTCTGTCGAAATCAAAACGGGACTTTCCAGCTTTCTTTAATTCTCGCTCGTAGGTTATTTGAGTCTCAAAACCAGCATGGTCAGTACCGGGAATCCACAATGTTTCAAACCCCTGCATTCTTTTCCGACGGATCAGTAAGTCTTCTATTGCAATCATTAAGACATTGCCCGTGTGCATTCTCCCGCTGGCGTTGGGCGGTGGTAGTACAATTGTGTAGGGCTTTTTCTTGGGGTCGCGTTTTGCTATAAAGGCACCGGATTTTTCCCACAACTCGTAAATCTTTTCCTCGTAAAGTTTGTGGTTATATATCTTGTCCATGTATATTAATACCACTTTTCGTATGAAGGGCCCCTTCTGTGTACGCCGTATATATCTGGTTTGTCTGTCCAAAGAATTGCTTGCCTACCTCTTTTATGATAACGACTGTGGTTATGACGACCCCTTGGTACATGGGGATGTTTATCAACGCTGTATTGCATCTCATCTCTTTGGAGTTGTTTCAAGGCCTCGTCTTCTGGAGTTCTTCCCGGTTTCGGTTCCATAATATATTTTAACTGATGTCTATTTTACCACCCAAACTTGAATTTTGCAGATGCCAAGTGTAGAAAATCCGTAATATGATAGAAAGATGTACTAATAGGGGTGGCGGAAAACCTACACCTACAGGGCAAACGTATATTAATTTAATTAATACCCAAATAGCGAGAGGGGCTGAAATTACAGAAGAATTGAGGGATAAGTTGTGGAAACATGCTGCAATTGCACATAATAATACACAACTTCTTGAATCGATGTCCCGGGCGGCTAGATCGAGGGCAATTGGTAAAGGGTATTAGATTTTGTATCTCGGTATGCGTTCTAATTTTGTTATAACTTCACTAAATTCTTTTCTCTGAGTTTTAAAATATGCAGCTACACCAATCATTGCTGCATTGTCGGTGCAGAGTTTTTTTGAATAAGGGAATAGGGGAATAATATTAAACTTTCTGCACATTTTTCTGATACGTTTTCGAAGTTCAGAGTTTGCGGCAACACCACCTCCCACTAGCAGATAGGAGATAGTAGATGGGTAGTGGGAGATTATAGAGGACGTAACGCGTGTAATGTGTTCGAAGGCAACATTTTGATAAGATGCGGCGAGATCATAGATTTGTTGCTTCGTTAATTCGCCTGCCCCGTTAGAAGCAGACGGCTTTCTAATGGGGTTCTTTGCCGTTTGTTCTTGTATCAAACGATACATAGCAGTTTTCAGACCGGAGTAGCTGAAATAGTGCTCCTTCTCTTTGCCGGACATGGGGATGGGGAGTTGATAAACTTTCGCGCCTCCTTTTTCAGCCATGTGTTCAAGTATTGCGCCGCCCGGATAGCCGAGACCCAACATTCTAGCTCCCTTATCCAAAGCTTCTCCTAATGCGTCGTCTTGCGTCTCGGCAAGAATTTTATATTTTCCAATTTCTTTAACAAGAATGAGTTGCGTGTTTCCTCCCGATACGACCAATCCAAATGATGGAAAAGTTACTTTTGATAACGTAGAGTTTATAATTTTTTTAGAGTTTTGGATGTTTTGCTTTTTTGAGTTTTTTGGTTGAGCAAACGGGCTCAACAAATGTCCTTCAAGGTGATTAACGGTAATCAAGGGTATATTGTATTTAGCAGATAATTCTTTTGCTTTTTTGATGCCGACCTCAAGTGCGATTGCCAATCCTGGTCCTATGGTTACAGCGATAGCGTTGATATTTTTCATTTGACATTTAGCATTAGTCATTGCCTTATTAATCACCCAGCCTATTCGTTCTTCGTGGGCGCGTTTTGCCAATGAGGGGTAAACTCCGCCGAATTTTGCATGCAGGGAGGCCTGAGACCAAATAACATTTGATAAGATATTTAGTCCGCCGGTGACAGCGACAGAAGTTTCGTCACAACTTGTATCTATCGCGAGTATTTTCATATACGACTAATTTGACTAATAAGACTTATCACAGAACTCCCCAGTTGATTATCCGATCGGTTTCATTTTTACCGTAGGAGATGTTTACCCAGATAATTACTGCTTCCTCGTTATATTTTTGAATTACGTCAGACACTCTGTCGGCCCATTCTATGACAACGATAGATTTATCGGAAATTTTTTTAGCGAAGTTAAAATATTTCAGTTCGGATGATTTTTCAAATCGCCACGCGTCGATATGAAAAAGTAAGCCGTTATCGTATTCTTCTTCTATGTCATATGTCGGAGAAATTACTTTATCTTTTATTCCTCTTGCACGTGCCAGACCTTTTGTAAATACGGTTTTACCAGTTCCCATTTCACCCACTAGTGCAAAAATAATTGCGCGTTTTCCGGAAAAAGTTTCATATTTTTGCCAAAGTTCTTTAGCAATGTTTTTTGTGTCATCCGGGCTTCGGGATACAACTTCATTTTTATCTTTTAATTTAATTTCACCTTGGCGCAGAATTACCGGATCGTCAAGCGTCGTGTCAATAACGGTAGAGGGTTCTCTTCTCGGTAATTTTCCGACGTCGATAATTAGGTCAATTAACCCTTTTTGTTTTTCGGATATATTTTCTAAAATGTCTGAAATTTTATAAGGCCGTTTCTGGTAACTTGCGTTTGCTGAAGTTGCAGTAACCGGTTTACCTAATTTATTTATAATAGCGATAATTAATTTATAGTCGGGAATCCTTATTCCGAGTGTTCCGTTTTCTGATTCGATTCCGGGAGCTACTTTATGTTTACCTTGTGAAATAATTGTGACCGGTCCTGGGAGAAAAGTTTTATATAGACTTATAGCTGTTGAGTTTGACTTAACGTATTTTTTTGCCATGTCTTGATTTGTCACCGCAATTGAATAAGGTTTTCCAAGGGGTCTATTCTTGTAGCGTGTCAATTTTCTTACAGCGATTGGATTTGTTGCATCAACCAGCGCCCCATATAGCGTCTCGGTAGGCGCGATTACCAGACCGCCTTGTTTTAAAACTTTGACGGCGTGCTCGAGTGCATTTCTTTTATTTATAATTAACATCAAGTTTTTTAAACTTTCGGTATATTATTCCAATAGTTAAAATTAATATTCCCCAAGTCAGTATCCCGATATTGGCAACACCTCTTTCTAATTGATGTCTGCCGCTTCCCGCAATATAGCCCACAAAAACAAGTAGCGAGCTCCAAGTAAAAGACGCAATGGTAGAGAATAAGAAAAATTTGTAGAAATTATATCTGTGGTGACCAGCCAAGTAGGCAACCCAAAAACGTGTTAAATTTGCCAAGAGCGAAGTAGTAAGAATTGTTGGGCCGTGATGCTTAAGTAAAAGCTCCGCCCGTTTTGCGTTTTTTTCCTGGTGGAATTTTTTTATAAAATAAAGACCTGTTTTTAATCCGGCGTAGTATGCAAGAAGGAAGGTTAGTAGCATTCCAAGCGCCCCGAAAATTAATGTTCCGACAAGAAAAGATGGGTTATTTCCATAAGAAAAAAACCCTCCAATAGCTACTATTGTACCTCCCGGTATTGCCCAGCCCATTGGTGTCGTTTCGATAAAGCTGCTTAGAAAAACTAGCAAGTACCCCCAAGAGCCATAAATTAGTTCGATTTTATTGATTAATTGGGATAATTCCATTGAGGCTAATTATACAATTATATGAGCATAAGAGCGAGAGAGTATTAGAACAAGAGGAGAATTATTAAGTATGCTAGTTTACTTACGGTGATGATAACCGGATAATAAATTAATGACTACAGAGATATTTATGGGCGTGCCGGTTCAAGTAAAATCTATTTACAGAGTGGACAGCGTTATTATTGGTGATGCTGAGGAAGCTTTACCTATCATCGAACATGGTGAAGCTAAGAAGAGATGGGAAAAGATCGATGAATTGGTGTTTTTTATCCCCGACTATGATTTCAATAGAGCTAAAAGTTATACGACATTAAGTGCATCAAGCTTTGGCATTAATGACTTACCTGTTGCCGTCCCCCTTTTTCTAGCGGAAGGGGATAACTTTGAATCACAAGAGTTAGAAGTTACTGCACGATCGCGCGAAGGATTAGATGTATCCGTTTCTATTGGATATGGCAATCGAAGAGCAAAGTTCAGAATTAATCAAGATACAATGGAACCGGAGTTGGTATTGGAGGAAAGGGAGCGACAAGATTGGCGAAAATCGCCAGTAGTTGAGAAGATTTCATGGGAGCAAATAGACTCTTTACTTGAAACAATTGCTCGGTCACAAAAATAGCAGTTAGCAGCCAAGCTTAGCTGAGCAGATTTAGAAATTTCCCATATAATTTAAATATTACCCGTTCCTCTAAGGAACTTAGCTTGCCAGGGTTGATAGTTGGAATAGAAGACTTTATCAATTAAAACCTCTCTGCTTCTTTCAACTTTGTAGCTGAAATTTACCTTTGCTCCCCAGGCTTTAAAATCGATCTGTTTTACGGCGCCAGTTGGAAGGGTCGGATCGTCAATATAAAGGTCGGGGGGCGGGGGAGTCGAACTGGTTATAACCGATTTTCCGATAGTCGCTACCCTGCCATCACTAGTCCCATAAATTTCAAAAACCAATGTTTTTTGGCTAGCATCAAATATAGTTTGAATTAATAAATGTCCGGGAGTGTCGTTTTTAATTTTTAAGTCAGTAGTTGGAGAAAAGACGGTGGCATCCAAGCCTACAGGCGAGCCTTGTTCATAGTAAGATACGCGGTAGGAATGTGCTCTCCTTTCTGTAATCGGAAGTCCTGCGGCGAGAGCTGCCCTAAAAAATGTTGTCGAAACTTGGCAAACGCCCCCGCCATCACCTAAGATTGTCTGACCATTCTGGATGATATATGCTTGTTTATAACCTGTGTATTTAGATACGTCTCCGAGGGTATTATTGAAAGAAAAAACTTCTCCTGGGGGAATGAGAATCCCGTTGAATTTTGAAGATGAGAGGCCGATATTATGAACCCTGGACGTGATTGATCCTGTAAATTTTGAACTACCTCTGCCGAGAAGCTCTTTTATTCCAAGGTTGTTAATACTGTCTGTAGTGATTTTTGGCTGAGTTGTGTCGACCGGAACTTCGACATTGGATTCGTCTCCGTTCACCTCAAAATCAGAAAGATAGGAAATTATTTTGTTTGTAAGTTCATTTTTATTGACAGCAACACCTTCTTTGGAGGGTTTAAATTCTTTAACTTTATTTTCATCAAAAATAAAAACGGAGTCTTGCGGATTCCTATCAACTTGTGAGGCTATTTCGGTTGTAAGTTGTTCAATACCTTTTTGATTATATGTTTTAACGGAGTCAAGAAGGGGTAGAATTTTCTCATCATCAAAAGAGATTGTAGTATCGCCTTGCACGACGGTTAGTGTTTTACCTAAAAATTTTTTTCCTCTCTCGATAAACCGACTTGCTGCCTTTTCGTCGAGAGTTGGATCAACTTTAGTAGTAGTTATCTCAATCGGAGAAAAGTTAAATGTTGACAGATTTTGATCGAGTTTTTTATTTAAGTCATCAATATTAACTTCATAACCAGGCTTGCCGTTTTCAAGTATCACCTCACCATTTTTAATATATAGATATGGAAGTGACGCTTTTTGACTGAGAAAATCTCCGATACGCAGTATTTCCTGGTTTAATTTTTCTTTATTAAGACTGTACGATGGCGCAATAAAGACTCTGCTGTAAGGAAAAATCACCGAAATTTGTGATTTCAAATCTTTTTCGCGGCGGATATCGAAGGCATTGTTTAAGGATTGCTCAAAATTATAACGAAACTCAAGATTACTGAGTGAAATTTCTGACTCATTACCTGCTATAAGAACCTTTATTTTTTCCGGGACCGAGACATTATTATTTAATAGATCTTGTGCTTCATTTTTAGTTAATCCCCCGACATAATAACTTGCTACGTAAACGCCGGGCATAATTTTATTTTTGTAAAACAGGAAAAAAGAAATATACGCAGTTACCGTAATTAAAATTAAGATACCGGAAAAAATCCTTACACCTCCCATTTTTTGAATTTTGTTAACCTGAATCTTCAACATAATATAATTTGTATGATACCATTAATCTTGACGGTTTCAGTCAAATTTTTTACAGTAATAACATGGTTCAGGAAAAGTATCAGCCCAGGCCAGACGATAAATTAGGTAAAATTCCGACTGCCAGTAAAGAGAATATTATCCAAAACAAATCCGAAATATCACACGTTGAGAATTCACCGGTCGGGACGAATAATACTCCTAGTGATGAAAATTATCCGTTCCACGATTACTCGGGGAACAGTGAAGAGGAAGAATTTGTATATACACCGAAGCTGGGTTCACAATCTAAAAAACTTTTACGAGTTTTAGTAATGGTAATTACTTTTATTGCCATATTAGTACCTCTTATATATCTGCTGACAAAACTTAAACCAGGGGATGGAAAAAATATTGGCGTAAGTGGCGAGATTGTTTGGTGGGGTTTGGGATACACAAAAGACGTTGTTCAACCGCTGATTGACGAATATGTGAAAGAAAATCCAAATTCGAAAATAACCTTTATAGAAGAATCTCCGACTGATTACAGAGAGAGATTAGCCAATTCACTATCTCAAGGCAAAGGCCCTGACGTTCTTACTATTCACAATTCGTGGGTGCCAATGTTTAGAGAAGCGCTGGATATAATGCCTAGGGAGTTTATGACTTATGATGATTTTGCGAGGACTTATTATCCTGTCGCTGTCGGCGATCTTACTACCGGCTCGGGAATCGTTGGAGTTCCTTTGGAATACGATGGACTTACTCTTTATATTAACGAAAGTATATTTTCGACGGCAGGTAAAATTCCACCGAGAACCTGGGATCAATTTAGGCAGTTAGCAGGGGAGTTAACAACTAGAAATGACAAAGGAATAATAATTCAATCAGGTTCGTCAGTTGGCATTACTCAGAACGTTGACTATTGGCCGGAGATTGTTGGCCTTCTGATGTACCAGAATAAAGCAAATTTATATAAACCTGCCGGGACCGACGCTGCTCAGGCGGAGGAAGCAATATCTTTTTATTCAGATTTTTCTGCTTTTGATAAAGTTTGGGATACCACACTTCCAAGATCAACGGAGGCGTTTGCTGAGGGCAAGGTCGCAATGTATTTTGGCCCGGCGAGAGCAATAGACACCATCAATAAATTTAATAGGAATTTGAACTTCAAAACAATCCCGATTCCGCAGGTAAGAAGAAACGACCCAACCGAGCCGGATGTTTCTTATGCATCTTATTGGGTTGAGGGGGTTTGGAATAAAAGTGCGGATAAAGAACTTGCTTGGGATTTATTAAAATTTCTGTCACAACCTGAGTCTTTAGAAAAAATGTTTAATAACTCAGCAAAAGCGGGAGTCATAGGAAAGCCCTATCCGAGGATTGATATGAGGGATAAATTGATAAATGACGCCGTTCTTGGCTCAATAGTTGCGCTTGCTCCTAATGCCAAGTCTTGGTATTTGGCCGGTGGTACAAATGACGGCGCGACCGGACTAAATAGTCTTTTGGCTGAGGTGTATAAAAAGGGCGTAGATACTCTCGTGGCGACTAAAAATAGAAAGGCTGCAAAAAATGTTGTCGAAACAATTTCGTCAGAGGCAGAGAAAGTTTATGCAAAATTCGGCATAGGTCCACGCTGAATGATACTTCCTACTTGACAAGCCACAAGGGACTTTATTAAAATAGCACTCGCAAAGATCGAACGCTAACAATTTAAGGAAAATGAAAACAAAAAAGACGAATTTGAATTTGAAACCTGCTCCCGGATATCTTCTTATAGAACCCCTTGAAAAAGAGGAGAAAACAGCTTCGGGTATATATTTGCCTGAATCCGCATCCGAAAAACCGCAAAAAGGCAAAGTATTAGCTATCGGCGAGCCTGAAATAACAGACTCCGGTACTAAAAAGGCAGCTTCTGTTAAAGTCGGGGAGATAGTTATTTATAAAAAATGGGGCGGGAATGAAGTCAAGATTGATGGAGCAGAATATTTATTCGCAAAATTTGATGACATTTTAGCTATAGTTAGCTAAAATGACGCATTCGGTAATCTTGTAAAATTACCGAATGTTGATATACTCGCAGTAATAGAAACAAAATAGCTGAATGCTAAGAAGCTAAATGCTAAATTTAGCATTTTTATTTTTGAAATTTATTTTTTAATAAAGTGGCAAAACAATTAAAATTTGCAGATGACGCTAGAGCCGCTCTTCTTAAGGGGATAGATATCGTTGCAAAAGCTGTTGTGACGACACTTGGCCCTAAAGGGAGAAATATCGCACTGGATAAAAAATGGGGTGCACCAAACATTGTTCATGATGGCGTTTCCGTTGCCAAAGAGATTGAACTTAAAGATCCGTTTGAAAATATGGGTGCGCAACTCGTAAAAGAGGCTGCGAGTAAGACTAATGACGTAGCGGGAGATGGGACAACAACGGCAACTCTTCTGGCTCAAATGATAACTGCCACAGGTATGAAAAATGTTACGGCTGGTGCTAATCCGATGATTATAAAAAGAGGAATCGAAAAAGCTGTTGAGTCGGTAATAACAGAACTCAAGAAAATTGCTAAACCGATTAAAAATAAAGAAGAAATAACTCAAGTTGCCACCATTTCAGCGGGCGATGCCGAAATAGGCAGTATGATTGCTGAAGCACTCGATAAGGTTGGGCGTGATGGAGTTGTAAGTGTAGAAGAGGGTAAGGGATTGACAATGGACATTGAGTACAAAGAAGGCATGGAATTCGATAGAGGTTATGTTTCAGCATATTTTGTAACAAACCCCGAAAAGATGGAGGCTGAAATTGAAAATCCTTATATTCTTCTAACGGATAAGAAAATAGCTTCGGTTCAGGACTTATTACCATTTTTAGAAAAATTCGTCAAAGTATCAAAGACGTTGGTTATTATTGCCGATGAAGTTGAAGGTGAAGCGCTGGCTACTTTGGTTGTAAATAAATTAAAAGGGACTTTCAATATTTTAGTTGTAAAAGCTCCGGGCTTTGGTGATAGGCGCAAAGAAATGCTTGAGGATATTTCAATTTTAACTGGTGGTATGGTCGTTAGCGAAGATACCGGAAAAACTTTTGAAAATATTGAGATAGAGGATCTTGGGCGGGCTGATAAAGTTTGGGCTGATAAAGATAATGCAAGAATAATTGGCGGTAAAGGAGATGCTGCAAAAATTAAGGCAAGAATTGCTCTTCTGAAGAGACAAATTGTGGATAACGACTCGGAATTTGATAGAGAAAAATTAGAAGAGAGGCTGGCTAAACTTGCGGGGGGTGTTGCACAAATTAATGTCGGAGCGGCAACAGAGATTGAACTAAATGAGAAAAAAGAACGAGTTAAAGATGCTGTTGGGGCAACAAAAGCGGCAATTGAAGAGGGAATATTACCCGGCGGCGGAATTGCATTGATCAAAGCAAGAAAAGCACTGGCTTCTCTAAAGGTCGATAGTAATGACGAGAAAGTAGGAGTTGAAATTGTAAATGATGCATTGGAAGCGCCCCTTCGCTGGTTGGCTAAAAACGCAGGTGAAGATGACGGTTATGTTCTAAGGAAGATTGAGGATTCGAAAGACAATAACTATGGTTATAACGCATTGACCGGCGAATTTGGTTCAATGATTGATTTCGGAATACTGGATCCCCTAAAAGTAACACGCAGCGCACTGCAAAATGCAGCCTCCGTTGCCATGATGGTTTTAACTACTGAAGGCTTAATTACAGACCTGCCCGAAGAGAAAGTGGCTCCTATGGGCGGCATGCCTCCCGGTGGTATGGGTGGGGGAATGGACTACTAACTTCAATTCTTAATTTCTAATCCCTCATCATTATCTAAGATCCAGTTTAAGGAATAGTATATGTTTTTGGACCTTCCGGAGAGGAATAATTCAAGGTGTTATCAGAGATCCATCTGGCACCGAGAAGAGCCCCCTTATACGATGTAGGGAAGATGTCGATTTTTGTGCTTTTTGTGGTTTGTATATCATAAATATAAAGTGAATAGGTCGGGTGTATTTTAACCCATTCATTATAAGAATCCTCATCAACAAACGGAGGAAAGTCATCATAGACTGCAACCATTTTTGCAGTGTTTAAAGCGACCATCGCACCGAGAATTCCGGGAACTGAGTAGTAAGATATTTCTCCATTTGTAATGTTTACATTCCAGAAACAACCCACGATCGCATATTCTCCCTCAAAGTCTCCCCATAAGATCTTACTACCTTTATCCCATCTAAGAAGTCTAAGCCAGCCGATGTCTCTTCGAATAGTTGGATTGGGTATACACGTTTCAGAATTAATCGAAAAGTCGGAAGACTGCTGACCGTCATCAACAGTAATAACTCTTATTTTATATGGGTTTTCTAATATGCCTAATGGTTCTACTGCAACCAGTGAACCATCGGGACTGACACTAAAAGTGGCTCCTTTAGCGGAAAAAAGTTTCGTGCCTGTCCTGTACATATCGTACACCCACACCTCGTCGGTCCAAATAGCATTTTGCAAGTAGTAACCGGTTGGGTTAAGAGATGACTCGTCAACGATCCTTTTAATTAGAAATAGCTTGCCATTGACAACTTTAGGTTCTCTAGTGTCATTCTGGACATTATCTAGGGTCATGAAGAATTCGCTATTTCCTCCCTCTTCGTCTTTAAGAAAAATGTCAGCAAGACAGAAAGTAGAGGAGTCTTTACTTTTACAACCAGGGTTTTGCTTTACTTCAATAGTATAGTCATGAGCGATATTTAGTTGAAACGCTTGAGTTGTTGTAGGCTGGTTTTTATTAGTAGTATCGTTGGAATTGTTGGTTGTTGGTTTATTTCTTTTGATAGTAATAAAATACGCACCCGAAATAATCAGTAGAACTACCATTAACACAATAGATACTTTTAAATAAAGTGGAAAGTTTCGTTTGGGTTTGGTTTGAGTGTTTGGCTCATCCGGTGTGGGTGTTTCTTGACCTACAAGAGAAGGAGATTTTGATTCCTGTAATACCTCGTTTGGTGTTTGCGGGACAACTTTGGGAGGGTTGTTAGTTCCAAGATAGTATTCCACTACTTAAGTATTCCAGAAATGTGGAGTTGCTGTCAAACAAATTTAATATTGCAGCGGCGGCGGAATGGACTACTAAATCTCTCAATCCTAACCCTGAATTGTAGAAATTATGTTTTGGTATAATTGAGGTATGATTTACGATGCGGGGATAATCCTTGGTCATTCTTATTTTCCTCTTGGTTTTTCGAGTCGCCAAAAGAAAAGAATGAATAAAGTTCTTGAGCTTTATAAAGAAAAAAAGATAAAGTATATTATTACGACAGGCGGAGTAGGCGGGCTTTTTAACCCCACTTCAAAACCACTCGGGAAACTCACTAAAGAGTATTTAGTAAGTATGGGGGTTGAAAAGGGGAGAACTGTTGAGGACAACAGATCGGTTAATACATATGAAAACGCAAAGTTTTCCTTATCCTTAATGAGAAAACACAACCTTAGCTCTGCGCTAATTGTCACTTCTGCTGATCATATGGGTAGAGCTAGAATGATTTTCAATGATGTTTTCCCAAGCAGCATAAAACTTGATTTTGTTGTTTCCGACTATTTTTCCGGCTTGTGGAGTATATGGGACTTTTTCTGGCACGCTGCCGGTTGGGTGAAGTATCTAATACGGAAAAGCCTTAAGTTAGACAAGAAGTTTATTTCTCAACCTTTCAAACCTTTGCTACAGCGTTTATTCAAACCTCGTGGCAGTATTAATCACTGAAGTGCTACAATTCCGTCATGGTTGAGATTCTTGAAGGGAAAAGACCGTTTCTGGTATCAGAGGGAGATGTAACAGACACAATTCTTCTTAAGGCATTTTACGAAATAGAGGGTTTTCATCTCAAGGCATACAACGAACTTGATGTGTTTTTAGATGACCCAGATCCGTATTTGGAAGTTGATCTTTCCTCAGCGGCCGTAATCGCACGGACAAGAAATAGCAATAGCATACTTCTGATTGAGTTCGGAGTTGAGAAAGGTAGAAGGAGGGTGGAACTGCCTGCAGGAAAAATGAAGTATGGTACAGATAAAACGATATTTGATACGGCAAAAAGAGAGTTTATTGAAGAAACTGGTGGAATGATTACTCTCCCAGACTTGAAACCATTATCTGTGGTACGCCACAAGGATGGAAGAGGTGGTCTCCAGTTTTACACAGATTTCCCCGAACCAAAAGTAGAGTATCGAGATGAACTTGGAAGAGGATATTTGACGCCACCTAAGGGTACAGATGAAGGCAGAGTTAAGCGCCTTATCACGGAACCTTTAGAAGTATTCTTAAATTCGGAAAAAACCCTCCTAAGATATAGTCAGAACCAGTGGGCTGTAGATGAAATTGTTAGACTAACGCTAGGAATGCTTGCAGTGAAACTCGATGCTGATAGGAAATAACATGGCTCGATATTGAAGGTAAAAGAGTGTTGTTTAATTTCTAATTACTAATTTCTAAATTTATGCTTCGGTTACGAATATTTGTTTCATTTTCTGTATAATTTACCCATGACAAGAAATAAACTTAATGAGTTGCTGAATAAAGTCGAGCGTGAGGTGGAAGAAATTAAAGTGAGGACAGAAAAGGTCGTAGGAGCTGCGAATGAAATAGCACGTTCTTCATATAATTCCCCCTCGCAATCGGGTGATAGGTATCACTCGCAATCGCAGGCAGATTTGGCCAAAAGTAGTCTTATTAATATGCAAGATTTTCAACAAATGCTAAAACAGTCCCTAGAAAGGGATTTACCGGAAAGTATTGCTCCGATTTGTTATGTGGAACTAATATTTAACGACGGAGAAACGAGCAGTTTCTTTTATGTTGAAGAATCACCTTCAGTTATCAGTTTTAAGTTTGTTTCATCCAGTTCTCCCTTGGGATTAGCCATCATCGGAAAAAGAATCAGTGAGGAATTTGAGCTGATGTTAGAAAATAAGTCGAGGAAAGGGATAATTTCATCCATTGAATAATATCATTTTCAAATTCCTTTAATATCCTATAAAATCCTAATAGATGTCAAAGATAAACCCAGTTGTTCAGGAACTTATAGATAAAACTCTTCAAGAGTTAAACCAACCGAAAAAACCACTCCAAAAGTCTCGCGTTTCAAATACCCCAAACGGTTATATTTTCTTAGTTGCTTGGTCTAATGCAAGTCTATTGCGGGTATTTGCCAGAAAATTTACTGCAGGATTGCCTAAATCTGAGTACAGATTAAAAGCACAATTTGACGATAATACGCGCTCAGTTGTTGCCAATATTGAGGAAGGTTTTGCACGACCGACGACGTCTGAGTATTTAACTTTTTTAGGCTATGCACAAGCAAGTTTAATAGAAGGAAAGGGTGATATTCAGAGATCGCTTCAAGATGGATTTTTAAGATCTATACTAGGATCGTCGCTTAAAAACCTAGGAATTGATTTGTCCGACTGGCATGAAGCTCTTAAGCGGTTAGTAATATCTAGACCGGTGGTAATTAAAGGAACTTACAGGAACATAGAGGAATCTAGAGGAAAAGAGAAAACACAAGGACAAATTCCTAAAAACTCCTTTCAATTCCTTTATAAGCCGGTGGATAATTTGAAGGCCGAGGATTTGACTTACGAGATTTTCATTGAATTGATCAATAAGACTGACTGGCATTTAAGAAGATTGGTGGAGTCACTTGAGGAAAAACTTGCTAGGGAACAAAAGTATTATCAAGTGGAAAAAGCCCGAATGCGAAGTAAACTGCATTTGGAATAAAGGAAATTAGAGGAGTTTAGAGGAAGAAAGTACAGTCCTTTAAAATCCTATAAGCCCCTCTAAATTCCCATATAATTTTCTCATGTGGAAAGATGCAGAAGAATTTCTCTTAAAAGATAAATACATTGCTCCTTTAATTAAAAAGTACGGCCATTGTAAAATAAAACCAAGAGTCCACGTTGATTACTTTCAGGGATTAGTAGGAGAGATTATTGGTCAGCAATTATCCGGTAGAGTAGCGGATGTAATTTTTGAAAGACTAAAGAGTAAAGCGAGGGGAAGACTAACGCCCAGAAAGATATTGGCACTAAGTGATCAGTCACTGAGGGACTGCGGAATGGCCTGGGCAAAGGTAAGATCAATTAAAGATCTAGCAGAAAGAGTGAGAGATAGGAAGCTACATATAAGGAAACTGAACAATCTCCCCGACGACGAAGTTATGCAAGAGCTGATTGCTGTTAAAGGGATTGGTCGATGGACAGCGGAGATGTTTCTTATGTTTAGTTTAGGAAGAGCTGATATTTTTCCCGATGATGATTTAGGGATAAAAAAGGGCATGAAGAAGTTGTTAAATAAAGAGCTTACAAGTGAACGGATGGTCAAATTCGCCAAGCGCTGGAAACCCTACAGAACAATAGCATCGTGGTATCTTTGGAGAAGTCTTGAAAACTAAAAAACTAGTTGATAATAGTGCGGAGATCTTTGATTATTATTTCAGGCTGTTTTTGTTCTTTAACACCAGACCAGAAACCAGCAATTTTAACAATTTCATCGTTTAATAAGTTTAATATTACTTCATAAAACTGACCGAATGGTTTAACGGGGGAGCTGAGTCGTTCCATGTATTTATGATAGTTGACGAATGTATATCTTAGTGAATCTTTACTTGGGAGATAATCAGGATTATATTCATCTGAAGAAACCCAAGAAGCAAGTGCTTTGTGAAAAAAAACATTCCCATCAGTATGATCAATAGTTTTTGCCACAAGCGCGTGAGGCGTAGGTAACTTGGAATAGATTGAACCGTCCCAGAATCTTTCCGCTTCTATGAAATCATAAACGTGTGGCTTATATTTTTCAGGAATATAGGTTCTGATGGCTTCCAGCTCTCTCTCGAATAACATTCTTTTAAGTTTTGGATCGTTTTGTTTATGTATTGCCGAGAAATCAGAGGTTACTACTTCAGCTAAGTCATGCGACCAGAGTTTATCTGTAATAATTACTTTATCTGCTTGTTTTATATTAAGCGTGTCAGCTTTATCAATACACCGGAGTGTATGCCCGCCTGTTGAATCTCGAAAGATTCCCTCATGATAGGTGCGTGTATATCGCGGTACTAGAAGAGATTGAAAAGCCAAATCTTTTAGTTCTTCAGGAGCGTTAAATATTCTCTCCAACATTAACGAGGATTATATACCAAAAAGTTATCTGGACAATATGGTTAGAGGATTAATGGCTTTTCCGTGATCGCGGATTTCCAAGTGCAAATGATCACCCGAAGCACGCCCGGTTGCTCCCATTTTTCCAATTTCTGTGTCTACTGTTACATCCTGATTAACCGACACTTCGATTCTTGATAAATGAGCATAGAGAGAGGTTATATCGTTTCCGTGATTTAGTATTATTGCGTTTCCATAACCATACTTAGATCTATCAATAGCTTCAACTCGTCCTGCCATAATCGGGTAGATTGGATCCCCAGTTTTACCATCTAAATCGAGTCCAGGATGAAAAAGTCTATAGCCTTGGGTTATTTTGATTTGTTTTACCGGATACTGAACTCCATGCTTGGTTTGGAGAACAATAGGAACTTCAGTCAGAGGAGAATCGCTTTCTTTACCTTGAACGCTCACGGGTGTTTGGGTTAAGGCTGAAGATAGAAACAAGGCGGCAAGGTTTATACCTAAAAATTTATTGATCTTATTATGAGAAAAAACGTGCCTGAAGATTCTACTGATTTTGCTTCCTTTTTTTATCGAGAAGATTTTACCGGGCTTTGGGACGATCGAAACCACGTCAGGTTTCTTCCGACTTTTTATAAGAGACAGGTCGAGCCGGTAACGTGGGGACAGATTTAGAGATAGTCGTATCATATTGCCGTAATTTACGACTACGGCAACCGTCGGGCAGAGGTAGGATATCCGCGGATATCAGTAATGTATTCGCTCAATCCGTGTCAACAAAAAATCCCGAATTAATCGGGACGTGATATTTTAGCTCATGAAACCCGGAAAAGCAAATTTTTGAATGAAAAGTTATACGAAAAATGGCTTTTATAAGAAAAGTTGTATACAATCCCTTTGATGGACGATTCGCAATTTAGAAAGTTAATAAATCGAGCGATTAGTGAGTTACCCAAAGAATTCTTAGAAAAAATGGAAAATGTGGATATTGTAATCGAGGACTGGCCAAACCCACACCAAATAAGAGAATTACAGCAAAGAGGCGGAGGGCGCGTTGGATTATTACTCGGACTCTACCAGGGTATACCTCGGACGAAACGGGGTAGATACGGGATAGGACCGACGTTGCCTGACAAAATATCTATTTTTAAGAGGTCGATTTTGGCAATTTCAAGAAGCCCGGAGGATGTAAATAGGATTGTCAAAGATACTGTAATTCACGAAATTGCCCACCACTTTGGATTGGATGATAGCGCAATACATGCGGCAAAGAGCAATAAGAAAGTCAGCAAACCATGAAGTTTATTTTTCTGGTTTTCTTTATTCTGATTGCAGGAGTTGGAATAGGTTACTTAAGTATGTCTTATTATGATAAGCATATTCGAGGAGACGTTTTATCAGACAAGACGAATAGCGAAATAAATATTAATCCGATGCCAATTCCTAGCCCAACGCTAATACCCACATTAACTCCGACTCCCGAACCGTCATATACACCAACACCGCAACCTACCCCAACGGTGAAGCCTAGTGTTAAAAAGTACTCTAGTATGGAAATTCAAGCGTTTATGGAGCGATTTACTAGTCAGTATGGAGTAGATATTAACGTCCTGCGTCATATTGCAGTCTGTGAATCCGGCTTTAATCCATTAGCTGTTAATGGAGTTTATGCGGGACTTTTTCAGTTTTCTTCCGGAACTTGGAAAAGATACCGTCAAGAAATTGGAGAGAATAAAAGCTCTGACTTGCGCCTTGATGCCGAAGAAGCGGTTCAAACGGCAGCGTATGTTTTATCCAAAAATCAGGCATATATCTGGCCGAATTGTACTCCCTAAAGGCTAGAGGTATACTAGGCTAATATGCGGGCAAATCGCACAATTCGCTTTTTTTCTGCCCATATTCGGAAACTTCCACATCTTAGTGTTAAAGAAAAGAAAGTGTTAGTTAAGAGACTCCGAAGAATTACTCTTGAGAAAATTGGTAAAAAGTATGGCGTAACCGAAGGTAGAATTCGCCAAATTGAAAAAAAGGCGCTTCAGAAAGTCAAAAGTAAGTACTACCAGCAGAGGTTATTTCAGCGATAGGCTTGACAAGTAATAATTCATTTATTAATATAAATAGCAGTCTAGGAGTTAGAGTGCCAATGTGATAATTGATTTTTCTTTGCCTAACTTTCTTTTACAAAAGAAAGTTAGAGTAGAAGGAGGTGAATAGTTGATGGTAGATTTAGTTAAGCGTGATCCTTTCAGAAATCTTTTTACTTGGCCGAGGTGGTTGGATGAGTTTGAGGATATGAATCTCGGACGAAGAGGCTTAAAAATACACGAAACTCCGCAAAACATTATTGCTGAAGCAGTGGTAGCAGGAGTTCCAGCCAAGGATGTCGAAATTCATATCGAAGATGGTGTATTGACTATCAAGGCCGAAAAATCCGAAGAAAGTAAGTCTAAGGGAGAATATAAATCATCCTCTTATCAGTATTATTACACAGCTGCACTATCGGGAGGGCAGTGGGATAAAGCGGATGCTGAAATTGAAGACGGAGTGGTATCTATAACAATTCCCAAAACTGCAGCTGCGAGACCTAGAAAAATTACTGTTAAGGCAAAAGGCAAGTAAATTCAGGTAAAATTTTCTACCCCGCTGAGTTAAACTTGGCGGGGTTTTGTTTTTGAGGGTGAGTAGAGTAAAATAGGATTCATCGGCCACGTGCGAGAGAGGTTTATCGGGCGGTCTGTCTCGCAGAGCGAGATCCTGCTCTGCAGGACAAAACACTTATGCGTAGATTACCCCTCTTTAAGTCAATTACATGTTTTACGCATATGTTCTAAGAAGTGTAAAAAATGGCGATATATATGTTGGATATAGTGGCAATCTTAAAGCAAGATTTAAGCTACATAATATAGGTAAAGTAAAATCGACAAAACCATACACACCATGGAAATTATTGTATTACGAGGCATATATAAGTAAAAAGGATGCCACGAAAAGAGAAAAAGAGCTCAAAATGCACGCAGTAAGAAACGAGCTTCTAAAAAGATTAAAAAACAGTATGGATAAATGACCCGTTGGCAGAGAGGCTATGCGATGGTCTGCAAAACCATTTAGGAGGGTTCGACTCCCTCACGGGTCTCAAATACTAACCTGTGTAGTAAAGAAGACCGGGTATGTAAGACCGCTCCGACCTCAGACAAAAGAAGATACTAATTTACTTCCCGTTCTTCTTTTCTACCTTTACCTCCGGTTTTTTCTCTACTTCAACTTCTGTTTCGGTTACCAACTTTTGTTTTGGTCTTGCTAATAGCTCGAGGTGGTCAGCAACTACGCTAATATAACCCTTCTCGCTAATCTGCAACCTTCCGGTGACGTAAATTTGTCTACCGCGTGTCACTTGGTCTTTTATCGCTTCACCGTAGTGTCCGAAAACGAGTATGTTGTAAAATGTTGCTGTTCCCTCCTGTCCGCTTACCGCAACTCTGAAGGTCAAATACGACACACCGTCTTTGGAAACTCTAAGTTCGGCATCTTTTGTAGCATTTCCTATAATACTAACAATCTGAAGACTCACTTTAATCACCTCCTTCTGGCCTGATACCCTTCTGGGTAGAGGCCTTTATATATTTCCTATGGGGCAGACTTTTTACATCCTACAGCTATAAACGAAAGCTTTCAAGTACTTTCTCAGAATATTAATCTTACCCGATAATAATTAATCTCCTATTTACCACGAGGCTACTTACGTCTTAACCTAGCAGGACATTTGCAATAACTTCATATGGTGTTTTCAGGTTTATTCCCAAGTGTGG
>MGHG01000010.1 GCA_001793095.1 Candidatus Woesebacteria bacterium RIFCSPLOWO2_01_FULL_39_23 | reverse complement strand
ACAGAATAAATGAGCGTTCCGCGTTGATAGGTATTATCGGTCTTGGTTATGTGGGATTGCCTCTTGTTTTAAGATTCTGTGAAGAAGGGTTTAAGGTATGCGGCTTTGATATTGACAGAGAAAAGGCAGATAAACTTAACCGTGGGGAATCTTATATAAAGCATATCTCCTCTGAAAAGGTCAGACAATTTGTGGACAGAAGGCTTTTTGAAGCAACAGTTGACATGCAGAGATTAAAGGAGGCAGACGCCATAATTATCTGCGTGCCTACGCCTTTGACTGATAAAAGAGAGCCGGATATGCAGTATGTTGAAGCCACCGCGCGCGAGGTTGCCAGACATCTAAGGCCAGGTCAGCTTATATCCCTTGAATCCACTACATATCCCGGCACGACTGAAGAACTTCTATTGCCACTCTTAACCGAAAAAGGCTTAAAGGTCGGCAGGGATTTTTTTCTTGTATTCTCTCCTGAGCGGGAAGACCCAGGCAGAAAAGACTTTACAACTAAAACCACGCCAAAGATAGTTGGAGGCATAACAGAGAAATGTCTCCTTGCAGGCGAAGCCCTATATTCAAAGATTGTAGATAAAGTTGTAAAGGTTTCGTCCCCAAAGGCTGCTGAAATGACTAAACTCCTCGAGAATATTTACCGTAGCGTCAATATAGCGCTGGTTAATGAATTGAAGATGCTCTGCGACAGGATGGGCATAGATGTGTGGGAAGTAATAGAAGCGGCAAAGACAAAGCCATTTGGATTTGAGGCATTTTATCCAGGGCCTGGTCTCGGTGGCCATTGTATTCCTGTAGACCCGTTTTACCTTACATGGAAGGCAAGGGAATATGATTTTTCCACAAGATTCATAGAGCTTGCCGGAGAGATAAACACGAATATGCCGTACTATGTAGTGAGCAAGGTCATGGAGGCACTCAATTCAAAGGGCAAATCGCTTAAGGGCTCAAAGGTGCTTGTTCTCGGCGTGGCTTATAAAAAGGATATTGATGACATGAGGGAATCACCGTCCGTTCATCTTATTGAACTGTTGATAAAAAAGGGGGCAGTAGTGGAATACAATGACCCATATGTCCTGCGAATTCCAAAACTCAGAGGTCATAATTTGAATATGAAATCAGTTGAATTAAAAGAAATAAGCGGATATGACTGTATCCTTATAGCCACCAACCATTCATCTTATAATTATAAATGGATAGTAGATAACAGCCAGCTTGTAGTTGACACGAGGAATGCAACCAGCAGAATAAAAAGTAAGAATATAGTAAAGGCATAAATTAATTTGTTCTACAAGTAGGTCTACAAAACAAAAGGGGATTATTTTATGAAAGTGTTGATTACAGGCATAACAGGGATGGTCGGTTCTCATCTTGCCGATTATCTTATTGAAAACACAGATTGGGATATTTACGGAATGTGCAGATGGCGTAGTCCCTTGGATAATGTAGAGCATCTTTTGGGAAGGGCTAATAAAAAAGAGCGTATTTATTTTATACATGGTGATTTATGTGATTCTGTTTCTTTACAAAATGCTATAGAGGAGAGCTGTCCCGATTTCGTCTTCCATTTAGCTGCTCAAAGTTACCCTACTACAAGTTTTACATCTCCTATCCAGACTCTTGATACTAATATCATCGGTACGGAAAGACTACTTGAAGCTTTGCGAAAATGTTCAGGCATTGATCCTGTTATCCATGTATGTTCTTCCTCTGAGGTTTTTGGGCGTGTTCCTTCCGACAAACTGCCGATAAACGAAGAATGTTCTTTTCATCCCGCATCGCCATATGCAATCTCAAAAACAGGTACAGACCTTATAGGAAGATTCCACGCTGAAGCATATGGTCAGAAAGTTGTTGTTACCAGGATGTTTACTCATACAGGCCCTCGCAGAGGCGATGTTTTTGCTGAGTCTACATTTGCCAAGCAGATTGCCATGATAGAGCAAGGAATGATTCCGCCTGTAGTAAAGACTGGTAATTTGAATTCTCTCCGTACATGGTCTGATGTCCGGGATGCAGTAAGGGCATACTATATGCTTGTGACTATTAAGCCTATACCGGGAGAGTATTACAATATTGGTGGCACGTACTCTTGCACAGTTGGTGATATGCTCAAATATTTGTTATCCATTTCAACCCATAAGGATGTCATAAAGGTAGAGACTGAAGAGTCAAGGTTGCGTCCTTTGGACGCAGATTTACAGGTTCCGGATACGAGTAAATTCATGAAACACACGGGGTGGAAGCCCCAGATATCTTTTGAACAGACTATGCAGGATTTGCTGGGTTACTGGAGGGAGCGGGTAAGGTCAGGGAAAAAATTTCTGACGAGATAAAAGTGCAGTCCTATATAAGGCAAAAGAGTACTGTCGTAAAGCTATGAACAAAAGGTTTATGGTTATTGCATGCACCAAGGTCAAGCCAGTAAAGGCAGTGCATACAAATGACTGGATGGCGAATGTTTATTGATAACAAATTGATTTTTATTGCAGGTTCTACAGGTCTCGCCGGTGCAGGCATAATGCAGTGTATCCTTCAAAAACATCCTTCGGCAAGAATAAGAGCTGCCTACTACGCGCACACAGAACCATTCATTAAGGATGAGAGGATAGAGTATGTTTATGGTGATTTAAAGTCTCACTCTGATTGTAGAAGAATGATCAAGGGTTGTGATGGAGCTATAATGGCGGCTGCATTTACAGCTGGCGCAGAAACTCTAAACACCCAGCCCCATAAGTATATTAATGAGAATTTGATAATGAATTCTCAGATGCTCGAGGTCTTTAATGCCGAAGACGTAAAGAGGGTCGTTTATATAAGTACTGCCTCTCTATATCAGGAGTTCGAAGGGCACATAAAGGAGGATGAGCTTGATTACGGACAGGACCCCCATGAGGCATATTTCGGAATCGGCTGGGTAGCCAGATACTTGGAAAAGATATGCAGGTTCTGGCACAACAGATATGGTATGGAAGTAATTATAGCAAGGGCGGCAAATATATATGGACCGTATGCAAAATTTGACCCCAGGACATCCAACTTCATACCTGCCATTATACGAAAAGCTGTTGACAGGATGGAAGCATTCGAGATTTGGGGAAGCCAGGATGTGACAAGAGATGTAATTTTTTCTGAAGATTTCGGAAGGGCTATTACAATAATGATGGATTCAGATAGCATCAAATTTGATGTTTTCAACGTGGGATCAGGGGTTGAAACAACAGTTGGCGATGTAGTAGGTTGGGCGTTGAAATACGCGGGTCATAACCCCTCGAAAGTGTGCTATCTCTCTGATAAACCTGCAACAATAAGATTCAGGGGGCTGGATTGCACAAAAGCATGTAATGTTTTAGGTTGGAAGCCTCTTAATTCTCAAGAAGAAGGGATACAAAAAACGATAGAGTGGTGGAAAAAAAACAAGGGATGGTGGAGAAAATGAAGACTGAAAAGCATGATGCTATTGTTCTTTCAAGCTCGGATGAGAAGGAAATATTGAAAAATTTTATTCAGCATTTCAAAAATGCCCCGTTGCCTGATGATGAAATGCTCTCAAATCTTGGACTTTTTTTAAGTTCTAAGAGTCTTTCGAGAATTCTCTTTTTTTACGAAATCTATAAAAAGATTATTCACAGCCATGGGATCATTGCTGAGTTTGGGGTAAGATGGGGGCAAACGTTATCGATTATGTCAGTTTTAAGGGGTATATTCGAGCCATTTAACAGACATAGGAAGATTGTGGGCTTCGACACGTTTGAGGGTTTCAAAGGTATGTCTGAAAAGGATGGCAAGAGATGTCAGTGTGGTAATGGGTCTTTTTCCGTATCACAAGGCTACGAAAACTATCTGGAAAATATTCTTGATATACAGGAAAAGCTGAACCCGATGGCACACATTAAAAGATATGAACTTGTAAAGGGGGATGCCGTTGAAACGGTTCCTGCTTATCTAAAAAAGCATCCTGAAACGATAATCTCCCTTTCTATTTTTGATTTTGATATCTATGCCCCAACAAAGGCGGCGCTTGAGGCAATAAAACCGCATCTATGCAAGGGGAGCATCCTTGTCTTTGATGAGCTTTGCGATGATATCTTTCCTGGCGAGACAGTGGCGTTGAATGAGACTCTGGGGCTGAATAATGTAAGAGTCCAGAGGTTTCCCATGACATCAAGAATTTCGTATCTGGTGATAGAATGATACCGGTCTGCAAAGAGATAAGGAAGGAGATACTCAAAATTTCAAACGCAAGTGGGCACGGCCATATACCGACTTGTTTTTCCATTGTAGAGATCATGTATGCTGTTTATAGTAACATGAAACACTATCCGAAAAACCCCTTGTGGGAAGAGAGAGATGTTTTTCTGCTGAGCAAAGGGCATGCTGCTCTGGGACATTACTGCACCCTTGCCAAGCTCGGATATTTTGATATCAAAAGGGTGTACTCTTTTGGTTCTTTTATGTCAGATTTTGGTTGTCATGCCGACAGGTTTAAGGTGCCCGGGATAGAGGCTTCAACTGGTTCCCTTGGTCATGGTATTGGTTTAGCTGTAGGTATGGCTCTTGCTTTTAAGTTAAAAAAGACTGATAGAAGGGTTTTTGTAGTTATTGGTGACGGGGAGTCCAATGAAGGTACCATCTGGGAGGCGGTCATGGTGGCTACAAATGTCGGACTGGATAACCTGACAATAATCTACGATAATAATATGTCCCACGGGAGGGGCTTGCAGATAAGGAATCCTGCAGAACGATTCCGGGCCTTTAGCTGTGAAGTGGTTGAAGTTGATGGCCATGATATTGATGCGCTTGGGCCCGAAATTGCCAAGAGAGGGAACAAAGTCAGGGTTGTTGTTGCAAATACGGTTAAAGGGTATGGATGTAAGACATTCGTTCAGGACCAATATGCATGGCACAGAAGGTCACCCAACGATTCGGAACTTGAAATGCTGTTGAGGGAGCTTGATGAGGAAACAATTTAAGAAGACCATAATGGATCTATCTCTACATGACGAGAGAATAGTCATGATACTCGGCGACGTTAGTGTTTATCTATTCAAAGATTTCAATGACAAGTATCCTAACAGACTTTTCAATATGGGCATTTGTGAAAATACCTTGATTAGCGTTGTCGCAGGATTAAGCTCTCAGGGTTTAGTTCCTTTTGTACATACGATAGCGCCCTTTGTGACGGAGCGAAGCTTTGAGCAGATAAAGCTTGATATGTGTTACAACAAGTTTGGGGGCAATATCGTTTCCTGCGGTGCATCCTTTGATTATGCTTGGGATGGGGCAACCCATCACTGTTATACTGACCTTGCAATTCTGAGGTTATTGCCAGGCATAGAGGTCATCCAGCCAGGTTCTTATAAGGAGTTGGATGTATTGTTGAGGAGTCAGTATGACAACGGCAATACTACCTATTTCAGGCTGTCCGATCATCCACATGAAATTGATCTGCCGGTGCAATTCGGAAAAGGAGCCGTAATAAAAGATATTGGAGCCGAGATTACGGTAATGACAGCAGGGCCGCTGCTTGGAAATGTGCTCGAGGCATGCCGCGATCTGCCGGTCAACCTCATCTATTTCCATACCATAAAACCTATTGACAGGGAACTGGTTGCCCGGTACTCGCGTACTAAGATTCTCGTGATTCATGATGCCTTCGGCTTATATGAGGCAATCTGCGAAGTGCCGAACCTGCGGGTATCATATCACGGCCTGTCGGATGAATTCTGCGGTTGGTATGGGGCAGTGCATGACATCAGAAGAAAGTTAGGCCTTGACCCGAAGTCACTGAAAGAGTTTATAAAAAATACTATTGAGAAAACTGGTTCATGAGCAGGGCATTTTATAAAGACAAGATGGTTCTAGTTACTGGTGGAACCGGTTTCGTGGGAATGCATATTGTGCAGGAGTTGCTCAAAGAGGGGGCAGACAGAATTCGTATCCCCATTCATAACCGTCCATTAATAATTCAAGATGAGAGGATTGAAACTGTTCAAGCAGACCTGACAAAAGAGAGCGACTGTTTGAAGGTTTTAGAGGGGGTTGATTGTGTCTTTCATGCTGCAGGCAGTGTAGGGTCTGCAGGGTTAACACCACTTCACGCCATGTCCTCTATGACCATAAATATAGTTATTACCGTCATGATGCTGCAGGCCGCATGGAATATGGGCACAGAGCGGTTTTTGCTCTTCAGTAGCAGCACCGCTTATCCTGATGCACATTATCCAATAAAAGAAGAAGATATGTGGAGCGGCCCTACCTATCCTGCCTATTTCGGCTATGGGTGGATGAGACGGTATCTTGAAAGGCTCGGAGAGTTTGTCGCCTCAAAGTCCAGCGTCAAGGTCGCTATTATACGCCCTTCTGCTGTTTATGGAAGGCATGACAACTTTGATCCAGAAACGAGCCATGTCGTACCCGCCCTGATCAGAAGGGCCGTTCAAAGAGAAAATCCATTTATTGTATGGGGCACCGGCGGAGAGGTCAGAGACTTTCTCCATGTATCAGACCTTGCGAGGGCATGTCTGTTGATGATAGAAAAATACCCTGTATGCGATCCAGTTAACATAGGCTGCGGCAGGGGAATTACTATCAAAGAGTTAGTGCAGGCAATTCTTAAAGCTGCCGGACACAAACATGCAGAGGTAGTTTTTGATTCTTCTAGGCCTTCAGCAATTCCCTTCAGAGTGCTTGATACTGCCAAAGCGAAAAATGTACTTGGTTTCGAGTCTGCGATCTCTCTGGAAGGGGGATTGCTGGATACGGTCGTATGGTATAAGAGAATGGTAGCTAAAAATAAAGATTGTGGGAAGGATAGTGCATAAAAGTGAAAAAAATACTATCGGGCCTGCTGACTTTTGCAGGATGTTTGCATGTGAAATGCAAGACCTGCCGGAACAGGTCATATCAGGCAGCAAGCATGTCAACACAACATATCATGATGCTGACTGGCCAGAGATGGAGAAATATATACTCTCTGTGTTGCAACAAATCTCCGTTCCCTATATTGTGCGATCAAGAGACGAAAATTTAGAAGCATTTGAGAAGGGATGGAGAGAGAATCTTGAGGCATTGTTTTGTGACGGCATATCCATGGAGAGTCTGAAGCCCAAATATTTCCGCACAAGCAAATTCCTACGTTATAATAAAAAACTTATTGTTACGGAAAATTTAAACCTTGAGTTCGATTTATTTACCCTCGCGCGGTATCTAATCTTCACGAAATACCTTTCTTCCTATGAAGATATCTATGAATTGGGATGTGGAAGCTGCCAAAACCTGTTGCTCCTCACCGAATTATTCCCTGCAAAAAGATTATACGGTCTTGACTGGACAAAGGCTTCTGCGGAAATAGCAAAGGTATTGGCGGACAAGCTTGGCAGGCATATCGAAGGCGCTGTCTTTGATATGATGAATCCGGATTCAGATTTTACCATAAAACATGGAAGCGCAATCATCACCATACATGCCCTTGAGCAGATAGGGGTTGCACATGATAAGCTGCTTTCTTTTCTTATGCGTGCAAAACCCGGGATTGTCGTTCACTACGAGCCTATTGTGGAGTTCTACGATGAAAATAACCTGCTCGATCAGCTTGCCCTCGTATATTCGCAGAAAAGGAATTATCTATCCGGTTTCTATACCGAACTATGCAGATTACAAGAGATGAATAAGGTAGAAATTATTGCAGCTTTCCGCCCCTGCCTGGGAGGAATTGTGCATGAGGCATCTTTGATGGTCTGGAGGCCCAAGGGGCAATAATATAATGATAGCTGAAGAAGTTTTAAAAAATTTCACCGGCAAGAATGTTTTGGTAACCGGTGGGACGGGCCTTATCGGAAGACAGGTTGTTTCCATGCTGTGCGATGCGGGTGCCCATGTAAAAATAGCCTCACTTGATGCCATTGTAGTGCACGACAAGGCCGTCCATCTGCGGAGAGACCTGACCAGTTTTGAGATATGCAAAGAGGTGTCTAAAGATATGGACTTTGTTTTTCATCTTGCAGGGGTTCAAGGCACAGTGCAGACCTCATCAGCTAAAATAGCCTCCCATTTTGTTCCTACACTGATGATGAACACCAATATGCTTGAGGCGTGCAGGCTGAACAAGGTTCGTAAGGTTGTCTATACCAGTTCTATCGGGGCATACGCAGATAGAGAGATCCTGAAAGAGTCTGAGGAATCTCTTACCGCTTCTCCCATGTCCTTTGCCGGTTGGGCAAAAAGAATGACCGAGCAACAGATTTATGCGTATAGGGTACAATATGGCATAGAAAACTTTGCCATTGTAAGGTTATCAATTGTCTATGGCCCAGGCGACAATTTTGATCCCGAAACAGCGCTGGTTATACCTGCCTTAATATATCGTATTTTTCGGAAAGATAATCCTGTAACTGTATGGGGAGACGGTTCGGTTGTCAGGGATTTCGTTTTCAGCAGGGATGCAGCAGAAGGAATTGTCCTGGCCCTTCATTACGGAACAGGAGGGCGGTTTGTGAATATAGGTAGCGGCAAAGGATATTCAATAAGAGAAATCGTAGAGACGCTCAACAGCTTTATCACATTCAACTATGAATTTGATACAACAAAACCATCAGGTAGCCATAAAAGAATCATGGATATAACCCTCGCACGGGATATGATTTTGTATAATCCCACAACTTCTTTGGTTGACGGTTTGAAACAGACGTGGAAGTGGTTCGTCAGCCATCCAGATGAATATCTGAAAAAGGTGAATTATTTCGCTATAGAAACGGAAAGCTAAAGCGCATATGGGACCAAAGGAAAAAATAAAAGTAGGCCTTGTACAAATCGGTGACGAATTTGGAGGTCAGTACTATTTTCCCTATTCGATCGGTCTTCTTCAGGCATACGCTCAAGCGCATCTGAAAAAAAACGAAGATTTCGAGTTTCTTCCTCACATTTATAAACGTTCAGCGATAGCAGAGGCCATCGAGTGCCTCATCAATGCAGATATAATATTTTTCGGCACCTATCTCTGGAACTACAGGATTAGCCTTGAGATAGCGCGTGGAATTAAACAACGTAATGATGACTGTATCATTGTCTTTGGCGGTCCACAAATCCCGGAGTCTCCCACAGGCATGGAGATATTTTTAAAAAACTATCCATTTGTTAACATTGCCTGTTATAGCGAGGGAGAAATCCCTTTTTTGAAAATACTTGAAAATGCAAAAGAGCAAACATGGAAGAATGTACCATCTATAGGATTTACGGGAAAAGACCAGTGTTTTATATACAGCAAGCAGGCAGAAAGAATCTTAAACCTTGATACTATTCCTTCACCTTACCTTGAGGGGGTTTTTGATTCTATTATGGAAGCGAATCCCAATGAAAAATGGTCGGCGTTAATCGAAACCAACAGGGGATGTCCATATACCTGTGATTTTTGCTACTGGGGAAAGAAAACAAAAAACAGGATACACTCTTACAGCATAGAAAGAATCTTTAAAGAAATAGACTGGTTCAGCAGGCAAAAGATAGAGTTCGTATTCGCCTGTGATGCTAATTTTGGTTTATTTCAGAGAGATTTAGACATTGCAGTCAAGGTTGCTGAAAACAAAAAGAAGTACGGCTATCCAATGGCCTTCTCGGTACAGAACACAAAGAACTCCACGGAAAAAATATTCTTGCTCCAGAAGATACTGAATGACGCAGGGCTGCAAAAAGGAGTCAACCTCGCGCTCCAATCAGTAAATGAGCCCACGCTGGAAAGCATTAACCGCGTCAATATAACAAACAGAAACTACAGAGAGCTTCAGCAGAAGTTTGCGCAGAGTAATATACCTACCTTTAGCGATATTATAATAGGGCTACCGAATGAAACCTACGATACCTTTACATCAGGGGTATCTTCTCTGATAGAAAGCGGCCAGCATAACAGGATTCAATTTATAAATCTCACTGTCCTTGAAAATACGGTCATGGCTGAACCTAAGTATCAAGAAAGATACAGTTTTTTCACCAAAGAGGTAAATCTAACTCAGCATCACAGCAGCATTGAAGATAAGCCGGAAGTCATGGAAAAACAGATATTCATCGTTGGAACCAACACCATGCCGCCAGACGAGTGGGTGAAGACAAGAATCTTCTGCTGGCTTATGGCTCTCTTTTATTTCAACAAGCTCCTGCAGATTCCATTCGTTTTAGTGAATAAGGTTTGCGGCATAGGCTTCCGAAAGCTGATAGAGATGTTTATGGAAGTAGACAGCGGCTATCGCACTGTTTCTGAAATTCTCACCTTTTTCACAAAAAAGGCCAGGGATATCCAGAACGGTGATTGCGAATATATCGCCTCCAGGGAATGGCTCAACATATGGTGGCCAGCAGATGAATATATCTTTATCAAGCTTTGCCTTGAAAATGAATTGGCAGCTTTTTACAAGGAATCGGAAGCAATCATCAGTGGTTTCATCAATAAAAACAGATTGCAGTTCTCTCCGGTATTGTTGCATGATGCAATTGAATTAAACAAGCAGCTAATTAAGCTTCCGTTTAACAAATCCGATATAGAGATATCACTGCACTATAATATCCTTGAAGTCTATCATGATATATTGGAGGGGATAGACAGCACGATTAAAGAGGGTATATATACGTATACAATTGACAAGACAAGCGTCAGATGGCTGACAGTTGATGACTGGCTGAGAGATGTTGTATGGTATGGGACTAAAAAAGGCTCATACCTGTACCACTGCGACGGCAGGCTGTAAAAACTATCTTACCGAGGAGACAGCTATGGAAGTTATCAAAACAAAACTCAAGAGTGTGCTTCTTATAAAACCGGATGTCTTTGAAGACCACAGGGGGGAGTATGTCGAGACCTATAATGAGGAACTTTACCGGAAAAGCGGCGTAGATATACATTTTGTTCAGGATGATATTTCTGTGTCAATGCATCATGTGCTGCGCGGCATTCACGGTGATGCAGAGACATGGAAGCTGATATCCTGCCTTTATGGAAAGTTTTATTTAGTGGTTGCCAATTGTGATACTGGGTCGAAAGATTTTGGAAAGTGGCAGGCATTTACTCTCTCTGACAGGAACAGATATCAAGTGTTGGTGCCGCCAAAGCATGGAAATGGTCATCTGGTTTTAAGCGAGAAGGCTATTTTTCATTATAAGCAGTCGAGCTACTACAATCCTTCGAGCCAATTTACCTATAAATGGAATGACCCCAAACTCAATATCTGGTGGCCGATAAAAAATCCGATACTTTCACAAAGAGATGAGGCAGGCCATTTTGTTTAAAATAATAATAATAAGGGGAAACTTATGATTATAACAAGAACTCCATTCCGCATATCCTTTTTTGGGGGAGGGACGGATTATCCTGTATGGTATAAAGAAAATGATGGCGCTGTTCTCAGCACTACTATCAACAAATATTGTTATATCAGTTGTAGATATTTGCCGCCATTTTTTGATTACAATTACAGGATTAGATACTCATTTCGTGAGGAAACGCAAAATGTTTCTGAAATAAAACACCCTTCTGTCAGAGAATCCTTGAAGTTCTTGAACATAGATAAGGGCATAGAAATGGTGCACACAAGCGATATTCCAGCCCAGTCCGGAATAGGTTCCAGTTCAGCTTTTACCGTAGGTTTTTTAAATGCTTTATATGCGTTAAAGGGAAAAATAGTAACAAAGAGACAGCTTGCAAGGGAGGCGATACATATTGAACAGAATCTTATAAAAGAAAATGTTGGCTCTCAGGATCAGGTGGCTGCTGCATTTGGTGGGTTTAATAAAATTGAATTTGGCGGAGAAAAAGAATTTTATGCCTATCCAATTACATTATCTGCTGAAAAAATAGATTTGCTTCAAAAGCATCTTATGCTTTTCTTTACAGGATTTCCAAGAAATGCCTCAGATATTGCGGGGGAGCAGATAAAACAAACATCTAACAAAAAGAAGGAACTAAAAATTATGAAGGAGATGGTGGAAGAGGCGATTAATATTCTTAACAGGGACAGTAATGATATGAGCGATTTCGGCAAGCTCCTTCATGATGCATGGGATATTAAGAGGTCCGTCACCAATTTAATATCAACAAGCACAATTGACGAAATATATAGTACGGCGATCAGCGCAGGTGCGATAGGTGGAAAACTTTTAGGCGCTGGCGGCGGCGGATTTATGCTGTTATTTGTACCTCCTGCTCTTCAGCCTTCTGTGCGGGAGAGGTTAAAAAACCTTCTTTTTGTCCCATTTAGATTTGAGACATTAGGCACTCAGACAATTCTTTATTCAACCCAGGATTTTTACTGATTATGGAAGAAGCAATAGATGTGGTTATTTTAGCCGGTGGAAAGGGTTCCCGCCTTCGGACGATTGTTAGTGACAGGCCAAAACCGATGGCAGAAATAGAAGGAAAGCCTTTTCTGGACATCCTTTTAAACCATTTTAGAGGTATGGGATTGGGTCGTTTCATTTTATGTACAGGCGAGAGGGCTGATTTCATAGAGGATTATTATAAGAAGAAAAAAGAGGGGGATATTTCATTTTCGCGGGAGCCCATGCCTTTAGGAACAGGAGGCGCAATTAAAAATGCTGAAGCCCTTATTAACAGCGACCCTTTTTTTGTTGTAAACGGAGATTCCTTTTGCAAAGTTTATTTGCCGCAATTTACAGAATTCCATAAGCAAAAGGGGGCTCTTTTATCCATCGTATTGATTGAGTCTGATAATACCAATGAATTTGGCAGCGTGTACCTTGACCATTCTAATAGAATAATAGGATTTGAAGAAAAAGAGGAAAAGAACGGGATTTCATATATAAACGCAGGGATATATCTTTTCAAAAAGGAAATACTTTGTATGATTCCGGCAAATACGAAATATTCTCTGGAATACGACCTGTTTCCGAAACTTGTCGGCAAAGAAATGTATGGTTTCCCGACCAAGGCCGAACTTGTTGACATTGGAACACCTGCCCGCTACGAATATGCAAAAAGGTTTTTCGATGATAAAAATGAAAAAAAGGGAAAGAAGAGCTTCTGATGAGACCCGTATTATCCATAGTGATGCCTGCCAGAAACGATAATTATATGGGCAACTCAAATTGGAGGCTTGAAACTGCCCTTGATTTTTTGGCAATAGAGTTGGACAAGCTGAACAAATTAAAAGATGTTGAGGTTATTATTGTTGACTGGGGAAGCAAAGTCCCTTTACATACTGTTCTAACCCTCAATGAAAAAGCTGACAGCATAGCCAGATTCATATTGGTATCAGATTCGGTTATCAATACAATCAAGATTGATAGTGATTTCCCGGCTGTTATTGCAGCGAATGTTGGCATAAGGCGGGCATGGGGAAATTTTATAGCCCTGTCACCTGCCGATATTCTCTTTACAAGGAGGTTTTTTAAGAGGCTTTTTGATATCCTGCATGGTGAGTCTGATGTTGGAGCGCCGGCTGATAAATCTTTATTTGTTTTCAGCCGCAAGGACATTCCGACACATATTACGGATCAGAATTTGTCTATATCAGATCTGAGCAAGTATATTGCAGAAAATGACAAAAAAATATTGCCAATCTCCCTTCATCCCTACTATCTTACACCCGCATCTGTATTGATGATGCACCGTAATCTCTGGTTTGCATCTCATGCCTTTGACGAAAATCTTATTCACTGGGGTTGGAGCGATATTGATTTGTGTTTGCGTATGAGGTTGCGCCATTTTATAACTGATATGAGCAAAGAAGATGTCATGTGTCTTTATCATCTCAATCATTATACGCAAGGTTTTACCCGCACTAAAATGAGTTATCCGAGTATTAACCCTTTTGTAGTAAATAACAAAAGGTGGGGGCTGGCTGACTATACCTTGGAAGAAGTTTCAAAAGTTCCAAAAACGGTTGATTTGGATATATCCAGTATGCCCGTAGATATCACATATGAAACCAGTGATGCGAATAAATATTTCAGGGTAAGGCATTTGGTAAATTTGATAGAGTTTTTCTTGAAAAATGCAAATATTGGGAATTTAAAATTAGTTTTCTCCCATTCGGCTATTATACTATTCCAATATCCTTTTATGAAAAAGATATTCCCGCTGCTAAAGCGAATCAAGAGGTCGCCAGTTCAACAGTGAATGCGGGTGTGGATAGAAATGAATGTACTTCAAAAGATAGCAGTGAATAGCGGAATTTTATTAGCTAATAATATTGTTATTGGTTTTTTTTACATTGCAGTATCAATATTGCTGATAAGATATTTGGGCGCAGAGGGATATGGAAAATACAGTATCGTGTTCGCTTATCTTTCTTTTGTGCAAGCCTTGTTATCTTTCGGCATTGATACAATTATCAACAGGGAGACTGCTCGAAAAGCAACCAATCAAAATCTTCTGGTCGGCAACGCTATTATGCTGAATGTCTTTTTATCGATTATTGCCGTCGGTATGTCATGGACAGCAGTTCAATTTATAGGGTATTCTGACGAAATAAAGCTTTTAATTTATATGGCTTCTCTAAGCGTTTTTTTTAGCTTTGGTTCCATATATGTAGCAGTCTTTAGGGCGCACTTAAAAGTGAATCTTTATGCAATTCCGGAGGTGATTATTCGTTTTGTTTTTTTGGGAATAATAATCTTACTTATAATTTTGAAATTTTCTATTTTTTATTTTGTATTACTCTCGATCCTGCTTAGCGCATCCAATACATTGATGTATATCTTTTTTTCGAAAAAAATTGAGGGGTTTAAACCGCAGTATAAAGTTGATTATACTATTTTAAAATTTATATTAGGCAGCTCTCTGCCGCTTTTCATCATGTCGGTCTTTATTGCAGTAAACCACAGAATTGACCAGATATTAATTTTCAATATGCTAGGTTCAAAGTCACTGGGATTATACTCTGCTGCTGTAAATTTAACGGAGGCATGGAATATTATCCCGGTTGCTTTTGTGGCGTCTACTTTTCCTTTATGCTCTTTATACTTTGCCGAATCGAAAGATAAATTTACCAAGCTCTATATCAAATCTTTTCAATACATGAGTATTATTATTATTCCTGTCGCATTTGGAACGGCTTTACTCTCTAAAAGGATCATAGGTCTTATTTATGGCAATGCCTTCTTAGACGCCTCCGGCGCTCTTTCTGTGCTCATCTGGTCTGAAATATTTGTATTCCTAAGCAGCATTTACGGCAATGCTGTTATTGCCGCCGGATTACAAAAAAAATTAATATTTTTTCCAATAATAGGAGGGATGCTCAATATTTTGTTAAACTTAATCCTTATACCAAGATACGGTATAGTAGGAGCTGCTATTGCCTCATTTATTTCTTACGGAGGAAGTCCTCTTCTCTTACTCCAATGGTATTATATAAAGGAGGCGCGGCAGATTGGAATTGAATATTTCAAGTCAACTGTCAAACCTCTTCTCTGTGCGTTGCCGATGGCTGTATTCATTTACACTTTTTCCTCATTCAATCTTTTTGTTTTGATATGCATGAGCGGTTTCATTTATTCTTTTTTCCTCATAATAACCAAGTGTATCGGCAGCGAGGATTTTCAATATGCCGCGCAAATTATTCAGTTGAAAAAAATTAAAATAGCAGGGGTGCGCTAAAAATTTTTCTCTTGCTCATCGCGAGATATGTAGAATCATCCGTGCTCACGTGGTCAGGTTTTTGTTGCCGTGCCTAACCTCTGCCGGCATTTTGTTCGGTTACGGAAGGTTGAGGGGACGGCTGTAAGAAATGAAAAAGGTATATACAACAAGGGATATTGCCGGACAGCAGACCCATATGTGGAATGGCGTGAAGATTGAAGATGAGGTATCTGCTTGTCCTGGCCGCAGAGTGCATGCTTATTTTTTTAAACACCTGCCGAAAACAGAGCCGGTAGTTGAGGCAGGATGCGGTCTCGGCGCATGGGTTCTCTATTTGGGAGGGAAGGGATTTGATGTTAAGGGAATAGAACATGACGAAAATCTTATATCCGTCATAAAAAAATATACACCGAACCTGCCTGTTCAGAGCGGCGATGTATGCAGGTTGCCTTTTAAAGACTGTTCTATGGGGGCATATATTTCGCTTGGCGTGGTTGAACATTTTGAAGACGGTGCTGAGCGTCCACTGAAGGAGGCATGGAGAGTTCTTAGGCCGGGAGGGATTCTTATATTAACGGTGCCGTTTAACAATGTATTTAGACGGGTTGTAGCTCATCCCATGCGCGCCCTATATCTTTTGGTGCACAGGCTGAGGGGTGGTGCCGTATACTTCGCCGAATATCGTTATTCCGAAACAGAGGCACGAGAGATGGTGGAGAAGGCAGGTTTCAAAATTATTGAGACGGGTACAGACGATTATAGTGATAAATCCAGATCCATGGTCATTTGGTCGGAGTTGCCTCTGTTAAGAGCCATGAATATACCGCATGATTTGAATATGGTCGGAAGGATTGCGGCGTTCATTATGAATTTGATTTCAAAAAAAATACTATCCGCCGGCATACTCGTTGTAGCCCAAAAACCTCTATAGCCTGATACTAAGGAACTGACAAGGAGATGTAGCAAGATGCCGCATGATAGAATAAACTGGCAGAGAATAAGGGTCGGATGCAGATATGTTGAAAAATACCTTGTGGAGGGGCTTTTGAGCGCGTATAAATTCAATCACTCCCCTCTTAAGCCTCTGGAGGTTTTTTGCGAAATTACCTACAAGTGCAATCTAAAATGCCCGACATGCTTTCGCTGGACGACCGTTGAAGATAGAGATGAGCTTGGTCTTGAAGATTGGAAAGCTGCCATATCAAAATTGGAAAAATGGGTCGGGACGTTTAATCTTTTTGTCAGCGGCGGAGAACCGTTTTTAAGAGATGACATGATTGAAATAATAAAATTTGCCTCCGGGCTCGGAATAACTGTCTCTGTGGTTTCCAACGGGTCGCTTATAGATAAAACACTGGCAAAAAGAATAGTTTCGTCCGGCCTTTTCGGATTGACGCTTTCGTTGAACAGCATGAATCCGAAAACACACAATGAAACAAGGGGGACGGCCGGCAGCTTTGATGAGGTTATGAGGGCAATAGAGAATCTCAGGGAAAGAGGAAAGATGAGGCTCAATATAGCTGCAACCGTGATGGCAGAAAATATCAATGACCTTGTCGGTCTTGCGGAATTTGTTAAAAAAGAAGGATTGGACAGCATAAACTATCAGCCTTTGATGCCCGCAAGCGCTATTCCCATCCTTGATGAAAAAGGGAATCCGAAAAAATTGCCGCCGGGCAAATTTTATCAGACCCTCGGCAGGGAACCGGAGGCAGTAAAAGAAGTTTTTACCCGGCTTAAACGTATGAGGGAAAATGGATATCCGATAAATAATATGCCGAAACATATGGCTTATATGGTCAGATATTTGCAGAATCAGGAAGACCCAGAGGTAGTGAAATACCCGTGCAAAATAGGTCCGAAAAATTTCGTTATAGACCCTTTCGGCAATGTAAGAATATGCCCCATGATGGAGCCGATAGGCAATATCAGAGATGACCTGCCACAGGCGTTTTGGAACTCGGATAAAGCGCTGGAACAAAGAGAAAATATCAGAGGCTGCAAAGAGCCGTGCAGATTGTTTACCTGCAATTTTAAGGAGCTTGATTTGTGGTATCAATTGAAAAAGATGTACATGCGCGGTTGATTCTTGCATTCACGGCAGTAATGTGCGCTATGTTATAATGAGGCATTATGCGTATCTTTTTAATAAACCAGGGCAACGGCGTAGATTTCAACCAGAATCCACCCCTTGGCATTCTTTATCTTGCTGCATCGTTAAAAAAAGCAGGGTATGAGGTAGATATCTATGACCAGGGGGCTAATGAGAATAAACTTAACTATCCTTCCAAAGATTATATTAAAAGATTTTCCCCGGATGTTGTCGGTTTCAGCCTTTATACCTTTGGTCTTCCTCAGACCCTGCAGTATGTAAAAGAACTCAAAGAAGATTTCCCCCGCATACAGGTTATCGTCGGAGGCCATCATGCTACAGCATTGCCAGAAAGGACTATGTTGGATTGCCCTGAGGCAGATTTTCTTATTTATGGAGAAGGGGATATAACCATTATTGAGCTTATAAAAACCATTGAGAGTAGGTTGGAGCCTGCCAATGTCCGCGGCATATACTACCGAAACAATGGGAATATTGTTAAAACTGAACCGAGGGCTCATATCCAGGATTTAGACACCCTACCTTTTCCAGCCAACGAGCTTATAGAAAAATATACCTACCCTTCCGAAGGCATAGGAACCGGCAGAAAGATATTGAACCTCACAGCCTCCAGGGGGTGCCCTTTTAAATGTACTTATTGTAATAAAGCCGTTTATGGCTCTTCTTTCAGGAGAAGGAGCCCAAAACATGTTGTTGATGAAATTGCATGCATGTTTGATAGATTTGGTTATGATGAGGTCATGTTTCATGACGAACTTTTTACAGCCAAGAAGCCCTGGCTATACGAGCTCTTTGAAGAGTTGAGAAAGAGGGGCCTTAAATTCCCGTGGCGGTGCCTTGGTAAGGTAGGAACCGTTGATTACGACCTCCTATCAGCTATGAGAAAGAATGGGTGTTACATCATCGCCTTTGGTTTGGAGGCAGGTAACGCAAAGGTGAGGGAAGATATAAACAGGAAAATGACCAATGAGGATATTAAAAATACCTTTGATATGGCAAAAAAGGCAGGGCTTATGACCTATGCCTTTAATATGATAAACCACAGGCTGGATACAATTGATACCATAAGAGATACCTACAATCTTATGTGTGAGGTGAATCCCACCTTTGCTCCGGTTTTTGTATGTTCTCCTCTCCCCGGCAGTCCTATATATCAGTATGTGCCAGAAGACATTAAATACAATTGGAAGCGATTCAATAGCTACAGATATTTTGGCGGTCTTCCTATATCAATATCGTCTGTGCCTCCGGAGGATTTGATGTTTCTTGCTGACCAGATGGAAGCGTTTTATTATTCGCGGATAAAATATTTTTCTGAACATGTGTTACATCTAAAAACAAGCATGAAGGTTAAGAGGTTAATTACCATGGTATGGCTTGGATTTTTCTTGGCACGTGTGAAGCATATGGCTCGAGATAGATATTTTGTGACAATATCCCAACCGTCTTCCTTTACCCGTTTTCTATCAAAAAGGTTTTATAAAGTGATTAAGGTATTTGTTGGATTATTTAAGAGTCTTCCTGTATTCAGAACAGCTTATAGCAAGCTCTCTTAAAGGTATGCTTATAAATAAAGACTGCCGACATTTTAGAGGAGATATCCCCTGCAAGCCCCATAAGGAGTTCGGGGTCCATTGTGAGGGATGCAGGCATTACGACAAGATAGAATTTAAGATTCTCATAATCAAGTTGGATGCAGCAGGCGATGTTTTGAGGACAACCTGTGTACTTCCAGGCCTTAAAGAAAAATATCCACATTCTCATATTACATGGCTTACCAGAAAAGAATCCCTTCCGCTTTTCAATAATAATAACATGGTAGGTACTGTAATAGATTATTCTGCCGACTCTTTTTTACAGATACAGTCTGAAGATTACGACCTGATTATAAATACGGATGCTGCGCCGAAAAGCGCAAGACTTGCAGAAGTTGCTTGTGGTATTAAAAAGGTTGGTTTCGGCTATCACAAGAGAGGTTTTATTTATCCATTCAATAAAGAGGCCCAGAGATGGTTTGAGATGGGCCTGTTTGATGATATAAAGAAGGCCAACACCCTTACCTATCAGCAGATAATATTGGATATGATAGGGTTAGCACCTTCCCGGCATGAGATAGTACTTAAGCTCAGTGATGATGAAGAGAAATTTGCAAGAGAGTTTAGCGATAAAAAGGGGATTGATAAAGAAGGATTAACTATCGGTCTTAATACAGGCGCCGGCGGAAGGTGGAAATTCAAAAAATGGACGGTAGAAGGGTTTTCTAATTTAATAGAGATGATTAACAAAGACCTTCCAAAGGCTAAAATACTGCTCTACGGTGGTCCGGAGGAGAAAGAGAGAAATAGCTATTTGGGCAGTAAATATCCTTATGTAATTGATACCGGCTGTGAGAATTCCTTAAGGGAGTTTATTTCGCTCATGGATATCTCCGATATCCTTGTTACAGGTGATACTATGGCCCTCCACATAGGAGTTGCCTTGAAGAAAAAGGTGGTAGCCTTATTTGGTCCAACATCTCCCGCAGAGATAGACCTGTATGGTCGCGGGAAGAAGGTTTATGCAGATATTAAGTGTTTATGCTGTTATAGGCAAACCTGTGATGTGAGTCCAAATTGTATGGAACAGATAACGCCGGAGATGGTCTTCAATGCAATAAAGGGGTTGATATAATTGAAAGCATTAATCATTACCCCTTTCTTCCCTTATGCTGAGGTCCACCATGCAGGTGGAAAATGTGTTTATGAAACAATAAAAGGATTATCCAGAAGGCATGATATATATCTCTTTTCCAGAATAGAACCGCATGAACTAAGATTTGTAAATGAAATGGAGGCCTTTTGCAAGGATATTAAACTCTACACATTCAAAACACCTCATAAGAGCAATCCCCTGAAGACCTTGTTCGTTATTGCATCATATCTTGTTCTTGCCATAAAGGCTAATGGAATTGCTCGTAAAGGGAGCTTTGACATAGTGCAGATAGAACATACAGAAACCGGCCTTTTCATAAAAAAGGTGAAAGATGCCTTAATGATTCTGGATGCCCATGATGCAATATCAAAGCCTGCCGAAAGAAAATATCTCGCTTCACGACGGGGCACTCAAAGATTTATAAGCTGGTTAAAATGGCAGATTATCAGAAAAGTAGAGGTATATATCGCGAGGAAATTTGATATCATCTTTACCAAATCCCGAATAGATAAAGATATCCTCCTCAAGCTCGCCCCAAATTTGAAGATAAATATAAGCCCTCACCCGGCTGAAATCTGCAAAAACTCATTCAATATTATGAGAGAAGAAGGTATAATACTCTTTGTCGGTGCAATGCACAGGGATGTGAATCAGGATGCGGTAATCTATTTTTATAAAAATGTCCTTCCTCTTGTAAGACAAGAGATGCCGGATATTAAATTTTATGTAGTGGGCAACAGCCCTCCTGAAAATATTAAAGATTTGGCAGTTAAAGACAAGAACGTTATTGTAACAGGGTATGTTAAGAGTTTAACGCCATACTATCATAAAACCACACTCTTTGTTTCTCCTATCCTGATAGGAGGCGGCATCATAGCGAAGAATATAGAAGCCATGGCACATGGTCTCCCCGTAGTCACTACCTCTATAGGCAATGAAGGGATAGAGGCTGTTCCTGGACAGGACCTCTTTATTGCCGATACACCGGATGAATTCTCTAAAAAAGTTACGCTGTTATTAAAAGACAAAGATCTGAGAACTAAGATTGGGGAGGCAGGAAAAAGATTCGTAATGGAGCAGTTTAACCTTGAACAAGTGATTGAAAAAATAGATATGGTATGGCGTCAACCCTTTAATTATAAGAGAATGGTTTAAAAACCTTCCGGTTGCAGATGTTGTAAAAAATGGAGAAAATGGTATATTGGGAGTATTAATTAATTTCGAAGCCTTACCACAGAGTTTACTGAAGTATCTTGAGAATTAAGGACTTGCCGGATGTGGATAGGTTATTGAAACTTGAGGAGGGATATTAAAATTGAAAGGTATAATCCTTGCAGGCGGAAGCGGCACACGGCTTTATCCGGTAACAAAGGCTGTCTGCAAACAACTGTTGCCTATTTATGACAAACCAATGATTTATTATCCTTTATCGGTATTGATGCTTGCCGGCGTAAGGGACATCCTAATAATATCTACTCCGCATGATCTGCCGAGATTTAATGAGATATTTAAGGATGGTTCCCAGTTAGGATTAGGTTTTTCGTATAAAGAGCAACCTAATCCAAACGGCATTGCAGAGGCATTTATATTAGGAGAGAAGTTCATAGGTGATGACAACGTATGTCTGATACTGGGCGATAATATTTTTTATGGCCATGGATTAACTGATTTGCTGAAAAAGGCTGTTAAA